>DATFEG010000125.1:0-2911 GCA_035251445.1 Gemmatimonadales bacterium
CCTGGGCATTGCGGGCAAGCCAGGCAACGCCGATGGCCAGTTCAATCAGCCCAACGACGTAGTCGTCGGGCCGGACGGCAGCATCTACGTCTCCGACGGGCACGACGGCCAGGGGATGACCACCAACGCGGCGATCGCCGACGGCATCAAGCGCGGTGCCACGGCGCGGATCAGCAAGTTCTCGCCTGACGGGAAGTTCATCAAATCGTGGGGCAAGATCGGCGTGCGACACGGAGAGTTCCGGACACCGCACGCACTCGTGTTTGATGCGAGGGGCCGTCTCTGGGTGGCCGATCGCGGCAACCATCGGCTCGAGATTTTTGACCAGGAGGGGAACTACCTCGAGTCCCGCTACATGTACGGGCGCATCAGCGGGATCTTCATCAAGGGCGACATGGTCTACGCGATCGACTCGGAGTCGGGTCCGTTGAACCACGCGAACTGGCGCGATGGTGTGCGCATTGGTCCCCTCGACGAGGATCGCATCACCGCGTTCATTCCGCCGTTCGAGCGCGAAGACCGCGTGTACCAGGGCACGGCTGGCGAAGGCGTCGCCGTTGACGCGGACGGTAATGTCTACGCCGCGGAAGGGCCGAACTCGCTGACTCAGGCGGGGGGCGCGTTTACCAAATACTCCGTGAAGTGAAACGGCGCGATCACGCTGCCACACGACCCCGCTAGCCTAGTCCGCTCTGAGCACGACGTTCGGGCTGAGGCGCGCTCGACGATCTCCCCCGCTGCTCCGCCGCCCGGTAAGGAGGCAGGATGACGTCCGGTGCGTCAAATCCGTACGATGTTGCGCTGGAGAGGAACGCGGCCAATTTTGCGGCGCTGACACCGCTGACCTTTATAGCCTGGAGCGCACACGCCTGCCCGCAACGGGTGGCCGTCATCCACGGATCGCGACGGTTCACATGGCGCGATACCTACGCCCGGTGCTGCCGCCTCGCTTCTGCACTCGCCAGCCGCGGCATCGGCGTCGGCGACACGGTGGCCGTCATGCTGTCGAACACTCCCGAACTGTACGAGTGCCACTTCGGAGTCCCGATGGCTGGTGCAGTCCTCAACACGTTGAACACGCGCCTCGACCGAGACGCGCTTGCCTTCATGCTGAATCATGGTGGCGCCAAAGTGGTCATCACCGATCGCGAGTTCTCCGGAACCATCGCCGCCGCTCTCGAGAAGGCCGTAAGCCCGCCACTCGTCATCGATGTGAACGATCCGGAGTACGACGGGGCCGGACGTGCAATTGGCGAAATGGACTACGAATCGCTGCTCGAGACGGGCGATCCGGAATACGCGTGGAGCCCGCCCTCCGACGAGTGGAATGCCATCGCGCTCAACTACACCTCTGGCACGACGGGGAATCCGAAGGGCGTGGTCTACAGCCACCGTGGCGCGTATCTCAACGCCATCGCCAACGTCCTGACCTGGAGCCTGCCCCGATACGCCGTGTACCTCTGGACACTCCCGATGTTCCATTGCAACGGCTGGTGTTTCCCCTGGACAATGGCAGCAATGACGGGCACAAATGTGTGTTTGCGCAAGGTGGATGCCGCGGTCATCTTCGACCTGATCAAGCAGCACCGCGTCACTCACTACTGCGGCGCCCCGATCGTGCATAACACGCTGCTGAACGCTCCGGCCGCATTGCGCGAGGGTATCAAGCACACCGTCCATGCAATGGTCGCAGCCGCCGCACCCCCGGCGACGACGATCGCGGGGATGGAAGGGATGGGCTTCGATTTGACGCACGTGTATGGCCTCACGGAGGTGTACGGGCCAGCCACGGTGTGCACAAAACAGGCGGAGTGGGAGGGCCTTTCGATTGAGGAGCGCGCCGCGCTGAATGCGCGGCAGGGGGTGCGCTACATCCTGGAAGAGGAAGTCGCCGTGCTCGACCCAGCGACCATGCAGCCCGTGCCGTGGGACGGCGAGACGGTCGGTGAAATCATGTTTCGTGGGAACATCATGATGAAGGGCTACCTCAAGAATCCGGAGGCGACCAACGAAGCATTTCAGGGCGGATGGTTTCACTCCGGTGACCTCGCGGTCATGCACGTGGACGGCTACCTGAAGATCAAGGATCGTGCAAAGGATGTGATTATCTCGGGCGGTGAGAACATCTCGTCGCTCGAGGTGGAAGAGGCGATTTACCAGCATCCCGCGGTCCTGGCGGCGGCCGTTGTGGCGCAGCCCGATCCGACGTGGGGTGAAACGCCCTGCGCGTTCGTCGAGTTGAAGCTCGGCGCCAAGACGACGGAAGCAGAGCTCGTCGAGCACTGTCGTGCGAGGCTCGCTCGCTTCAAGGTGCCGAAAACGATTGTTTTCGGACCGCTTCCGAAGACCGCTACCGGGAAGATCCAGAAGTTTGTGCTGCGGCAGCGGGCGAGATCAGCCGCGGCAATCGAGTGAGCGTTTGAAGGGAGCCGATGCCATGACCGTTGATGTCACGACCACATCCCAACCGCCCCTCGTCCTCAGCCGACAGGAGGGCGGCGTTGCCCAGATTACGCTCAATCGACCCGAGCGGTTCAATCCGCTCTCCTCGGCGATGATCGCGGCTATCCAGTCGGAGTTGGATGCGATCGCCCGAGATCCGACGGTGCGCGTCGTCGCTCTCACTGCCGAGGGGCGGGGCTTCTGCGCGGGCCACGATCTGAAGGAGATGAGGGCCCACGCGGGCGACAAGACCTGGCAGCGCCAGTTATTCGACGACTGCAGCCGGATGATGATGACGCTGGCAGCGCTGCCACAGCCTGTCATCGCGCGCGTTCACGGCATCGCGACGGCCGCCGGCTGTCAGCTCGTGTCCATGTGCGACCTCGCCGTCGCAGCCGACACTGCCACGTTCGCCATGCCGGGCATCAATATCGGCGTGTTCTGCTCGACGCCGGCGGTCGGTGTCGCC
>DATFEG010000077.1:0-3079 GCA_035251445.1 Gemmatimonadales bacterium
GACCTTGTGGACCGTCAGGCCGCCGGGCCCAAACTGGACGAAGTCCGTGAAGGTCCCCCCTGTGTCGATCCCCACCCGCGCCGGCACGCCGGGAATCTTACAGGTCCTTGGTCCCGGGTCCTTGGTCCCGGGTCCCCATCCGCGAGCGAGCGAAGCAAAGCGAGTCGCCTGGTGTCGCCAAGCGAGCGAAGCAAAGCGAGCGAGCCCACGCGAACGAGCCGCGGCTTGCCAGAGCGTTGGCCAGCGAAGGCGAGTCGCGCGAGTGAGCGTGTAGGGGGGTCCGCGGGGGCGGAGCCCCCCGGATCAAAAAAGAAAGGCCCGCGTGGTTACGCGGGCCTTTTCGGGCTGCCTGGCTCCCCAGCTCTTCACGGCACTTGCCGCAAATTCAGGCGACCCGCCTTTCTATTTAGCAAGGGCCGTGCCGACTGGAATCACGCGGTTTTCTCCATGATCCCGCTGGTTTGCCCCTCGATGCAGCATGTAGGTACTTCCCTGTTGTCGAAAAGATTACAGGGCACCCGGGGCTCAAAACCGTAAGTTACACAATAGCCCCCTCAGGATATTGCAGCGCGAGCTTGAGCTCCTTGGCCAGCTGGTCCACCGTGGACCCTGACCGCTTCCAGGCACCTTCGGTCTCGAAGCGCAGATCGCCAATCCGGCGGCCCCATGGGGCGATGACCCGGCCGATCGCCCGAAAATCCGCCCGATCGGCGTGCTGCTGATCCAACCGTTTGACGATGTCGGGCGCGACCCGAATAAAGGCTCGGAGCGCAGGCGCGGTCTTGATGCTGTATTTGCGGCCATTCCAGGCGGCGCCAAAAACCACGGCCACCTGGCGGAAGTAGTTCACGTAGAAGCGCTTGGCTTCGTCGCGGAAATCATCGCCTTTCCGGCCGGGCCCGAACGCTTCTGACGCGAAGAGCTTCTTGAGCTCCTGGGCGAGCGGCGCCTGTGCGACGCGCCCGCGGCCGACGCCGAGCAGCTTGATCTCGCCGTGCAGCGGCGACTCTTCCTTTTCGCTCAGCACCCGCACGACGTCGTGCGCGGCGGCCAGGTTCTCGTCGCGATAGAGCTGGCGGCCGGAGAGCGACACGAGGTGCGACGGATTCAGCCGCGTGTGTTTCGCATTGATCGTGACGAACATCTGGACGACGTGATCCTCGGGCAGCCGATCGAAGATGATCGCCGGCACGGTGAAGTTCTCGTCGCCGAAGTGATCGATGCCCGCGTGCAGCGCCAGCAGCCGATGCTGGCCGTCGATCGCGCGCAGGATGCCTTCGCGCTCGGGCACTTTCAGGATGCCGATGGTCGGCTCGCCGGAGACGGCGTCGAATTTCAGCGGCTCGTCGCAGGAGATGATGACGGCTCCGGGAATCGACGGGAGGTCGCGCGCCTGACGGCACTGCTCGTAGTACGCGACGAGCTCGTCGATCTTCTTGCGGATAATCTGGCGCTGATAGGCCTTCTCGTTGGAGGCGATCCGGCGCTCCAGCAAGTCCCATCGCACCTTCGACTGGCGTGCGGCGCCGCGAACCCCAGGCTGCTGGCCCTGCTCGCCGTAACTCAGAACCTCGAACCGGACGAGCTTGTCGATGTCCTTGGCGGTCAGGGAAGCCTGATAGAATTGCACGCCGAATTGCTGCATCCGTAGCGCGGCGACGCTGATCATGAGTGGGCTGGGACCCCTTTCGTGTCCCGGTAGCGCGGTGACGGCGGGATTCTATGTGCCGCGGGTGCCAATCTCAAGCCTTCTACATCAGGATATTCTCCCGATGTCCGAATATGGACGATAAGTTGTATCTACGGACAAATGCTTGTGCGCCAAGGAGTTGATTCGATGAGAGCCGTCAAGAACGCGCGTCGCCTCTGGACCATCCTGCTCGGACTCCTGGTTGTCGGCCTCCTGGGTACCGGCTTGCCGGCACAGCAGTGGGTCACCGAAACGCGCGATCCCAAGCAGACGCTCGACGAAGATTTCGCGAAGGCGTACCGCGAGTGGACCGGTGAAGCCCGCTTCGGCAGTCCGCTCGTCGATCACCTGCCGAGGGTGCCCGGGATCCCGACTCCGAAGGACCATCTCGGCTACCACATCGGCGCGCCGCAGAAGCTCACCTACTACGACAAGATCCTCAGCTACTACCGCGCGCTCGCCGCGGCGACGCCGCGCGTGCGCGTGGAGCCGATCGGCAAGTCCGACGAAGGCCGCGAGCTCGTCGTCGTCTGGGTGTCGTCCGACGCCAACATGAAGGACCTGGAGCTCAATCGCGAGAGCCTCGCGAAGATCGCGGACCCGCGCGGACTCTCCGACACGCAGGTCAGGCAGCTCATCGCGACGTCCAAGCCGCACTATCACCTGATGGGCGGCCTCCACAGCGGCGAGACCGGTCCGTCGGAAATGCTGATGGAGCTGATCTATCGGCTGGCGACGGAGACGTCGCCGTTCATCTCGCAGATTCGCGACAACGTGTACGTCTCGATCACGCCGGTGGCGGACGCCGACGGCCGCGATCGCAACGTGGACTGGTTCTACCGCGGTCTGGACATGCAGGCCGCAGGCGGAGCGGGCGGCGGCGGGGGCCTGCCCTACTGGGGCAAGTACGTCTTCCACGACAACAACCGCGACATCAATCTCTCGCAGGTCCAGATGCGCGCGCTGGCCGACTGGTACTTCACGGCGCATCCGCCGATCATGCACGACCTGCACGAGTCGCTGAGCCTGCTGTACACGTACAGCGGCGGCCCCCCGCAGAATCCCAATCTCGATCCGATGCTGTTTGCCGAGCTCGCGTTCTTCTCGAACTGGGAGCTTTCCCAGATGACGAAGTGGGGCATGCCCGGCGTGTACACGCATGCCTTCATGGACGGCTGGTCCCCGGGGTATCTCGGCTCGCTCGCGTACAACCACAACGGCATGATGAAGATGTACGAAACCCAGTCCGGAAACGACAGCCGGTTCACCGGCGCCGGGGCTGGTCGCGAGGGTCGCGGCGGCGGCGCGGGTCGCGGCGGTGACACAGGTCGCGGCGGTGACGCCGACGGCGGTCAGGGACGCGCGGGCGGACAGGGTGCCGGCCGCGGC
>DATFEG010000150.1:0-2352 GCA_035251445.1 Gemmatimonadales bacterium
TCGGCGCCGCTTCATCGACGAGTAAGTCATCACGCTTGTCCGGCGGCAGCTCGCGCGCGCACTGATCGCGATACCAGGCGAACGCGCCTCCCGCCGACAACACGACACCCATCACATACCACACTCGGGGCGCGACGTGGCAGAAGGTGTGAGCTCGCAGCTGGGGATCCACGCGCGGCTCGGCCGTGGGAGCGAGCACCGTCCCGGACGTCCCCCAGCTCGACACGGCGTCCCCAGGCATGATCGCGCCCACGCCAGCGGCGCCGCACGCGTTGTCCGCTCCACCTCCCACGACGGGTGTGCCGGCGGGAAGGCCTGTAAGCCGCGCGGCTGTTTCGCTGACTCGGCCGAGCACCTCCGCCGATCCGCCGACATGGGGGAGCAGTGATGCCGCCAGCCCCACCGCGTCCAGCATCTCGCGACTCCAGCGGAGTCGTGCGGGATCGAACATCAGCGTACCCGACGCATCGGACGGCTCGGTGGCCATGGTGCCCGTCAGGCGCAGCCGCACGAAATCCTTGGCGAGCAGCACGGTGGCGAGACGCGCGAACGCCGCGGGCTCATGGTTTCGCAGCCACAACACCTTGGGCAGTGTGAAGCCTTCGAGGGCTGCGTTGCACACCCACTCGCGCAGGTGGGATTCTCCTCCCGCGCGGGTCTCAATCTCTCGGCATTCGGCGGTCGTCCTCCCGTCGCACCAAAGCAACGCCGGCCGAATCACCGCGCCGGTTTTGTCGAGAAAGACCGACGAATGCATTTGACCCGATATGCCGACCGCGTCAATGCGCGCCGTGGGATGCTGGGTCCCTACGTTCCGGACCGCGGCGCAACTTGCTTCCCACCAGTCTTCCGGGTTCTGCTCCGCCCATCCCGGCTGCGGCGTGTCGAGCGACAGCGGCGCCGTTGCGGCAGCTGCGATTTCACCATCCGCATCGACGAGAATGGCTTTCACACCGCTCGTGCCGACGTCGAGGCCGAGAAACAGAGCTAGCGCACTCCCAGGAGCAGCTCCATGGTGAGCTGATCGAGCCGCTCGTATGCGTATCCGCGCGAGCGCAATGCACTGAGGTCGGAGGGGCTTTCGTTCGGCTCGCGCAACAGCTGCTGGATCTCCGGGTCCGCATTGAACTGTGCGACCTTCTCTTTCAGGATCAGGTAGGTCCGCATGCTCCCCGCGGCAAAATCCCAGACACCCGCTTCATCCTCGGTGCGGTAGGCGTGGCTATCGAAGTGGCGCATACCCGGCCACTTGGAGTCCTCGAGCAGCTTGACGAGGAAGAACGCGCCCTTGGGATCATCGCTACCGAATCGCAGATCCTGATCGAAGCGCCCGACTTGCTGCCCGTTCAGGTCGATGTGGAACAGTTTGCCCGCGTCGAGCGCTTGGGCGACCGCGTGGGAGAAGTCGAGCCCCGCCATCCGTTCGTGCGCCACCTCGGGATTGACGCCCACCATGTCCGGGTGATCGAGCGTGTAAATGAACGCGAGCATGTGGCCGGTGGTGGGCAGGAAGATGTCGCCGCGCGGCTCGTTCGGCTTCGCCTCGAGCGCCAGGCGCAGGTCGTAGCGCTGGGACCGGATGTACTCGCACGCGGAATTGATCGCGTCGCGATACCAGGCGAGCGCCGTGCGCGGATCCTTGGCCGCGTTGGTTTCGACCCCTTCTCGACCGCCCCAGCAGACATACGTCGTCGCGCCGAGCTCCACGCCGAGGTCGATCGCCGCCTTGGACTTCTGCAACGAGTACGCGCGCACGCGCGCGTCGCGACTCGTGAACGCGCCGTCCTTGAACGCCGGGTCCGAAAACAGATTCGTCGTCGCCATCGGCACCTTCATGCCGGTGTCGGCGAGCGACTGCTTGAACTCACGCACGATGCGGTCGCGCTCCGCCGCGGTCGCACCGGCAGGGACGAGATCGTTGTCGTGCAGATTGACACCATAGGCGCCAAGCTCCGCGAGCTTGCGGACGATGTGCACGGGAGTCAGCGGGGAGCGCACCGGCTCACCGAAGGGGTCGCGTCCGGGATTCCCAACGGTCCACAGGCCGAACGTGAAATGGTGCTCCGGCCGGGGCTGATATCCGTCCTTGCCGCCTCGCTTCATCCCGGCGATACTCGGCTCGCTTTGACGAGTTGTCAAACGCCCTCACCCCCTGTCGGAGCATGCATGGTTTGGGAGCAGCGCTGGCACCCGTTGCGGCGGGAGTGGGTGATCATCTCGTCCCATCGCAATGAGCGGCCCTGGCAGGGCGAGCTGGTCGCCGACGCGACGCGGGAGGGCGCGCTGCCGGCGTACGTCCCGGACTGCTATCTCTGTCCCGGCAACGCGCGCAGCTCCGGGCAGCGCAACGAG
>DATFEG010000013.1:0-60553 GCA_035251445.1 Gemmatimonadales bacterium
ATCGTGGTCGGGTAGAGAAACGACGTGAAGGCGTAGAACATCTCGTCGTCGCGCCGCTCGCCGGTGACTTGCGCGATCGAGCCGATGGTGGGGAGCGCGACATCGCCCACCGCCTTGCCGTCGAGACGGTACAACTTGAGCAGCGACGCCGCGTCGTGGAGATAGCGCAGGACGAAGGTGTCATGGACGATGTGCGAGCCTTCCAACACGTCGGGAGCCTGCGGGATGATTTCGCGCCACGACGGATGTTCGGGACGGCGCGTGTCAACGGCAATCACGCGCCCGCGCGGAGCAGTATGATCCGTCTGGAAGTAAAAGAGCGGCCCATCATTCCCAACGAAGCCGTACGCCGCATCGAACGCGTCGAGGAGGCGCACGACCGGCGCGTCGAGCTTGGGCCGCCGCGGGTCGCCCAGGTCCTGGTAGTAGACACGATTCCGGCGGTCCGTGCCCAGCCATACGGTGTACACGGCGTAGCGCCCATCGGCGCTCACTTCGACTGAAAAGCCCCAATCGGGATGATCCGGCCGTTCGTAGATGAGCCGATCGGCGGACTGCCCGGTGCCGAGGCGGTGATAATAGACTTTTTGGTTCCTATTCACGTCGAGCAGCGGATCGGCTCCCGCGGCGGGCTCGGGATAGCGGCTGTAGAAGAATCCCGCGCCATCGTGGGTCCACGCGGCGCTGGAGAACTTGATCCACTTCAGGTGATCGCTGCGATCCTGCGCCGTCGCGATGTCACGCACACGGAATTCCTGCCAGTCCGACCCGCTCCCCGATGTGCCGTACACCATCGTGCGACCATCCTCGGCCAACGCGATCGTCGAAAGCGCGACCGTCCCATCAGGTGACAGCGTGTTGGGATCGAGCAACACCTCCGGCTCGGCGGTGAGCGAGCTCTGCTTGTAGAGCACGGCCTGATTCTGGAGGCCCGAGTTCTTGAAGAAGAAGTAGCGCCCGCCCTTCTTGAACGGCGACCCGTACTTGGGATAGTCCCACAGCTGGGTCAATCGAGTCCGGATGCGCTCCCGCTCGGGGATCTGCTCGAGGTACGCAAAGGTGACTCGGTTCTCGGCCTCCACCCAGGCCCGCGTCTCGGGCGAATCCACATCCTCCAGCCAGCGGTAGGGATCGGCGACCTTGGTGCCGTGATAGTCGTCCACCACGTCGCCCTTGCGAGCCGGCGGATAGGTAGTCGTCTGCGCATTGAGCGTTGAAGTCATCAGCAAAGCCGCGGAAGTGAGGATCTTGAGCGAGGTCATGCGCGTAAACGTGACCACCCTCGCGCGTTTGGGGTAGGGGGTCCCGGGCGCGAGCATGGTATTTCGTGACACATGCCGACGTTCGACGGGTATCTGGACGCCGCGCGACGAGTCCTCACCGAGCGGTTCGGATACCCACGCTTCCGCGTCCATCAGCTCAAAGTGCTCGGCCCTCTGCTTGCGGGCCGAAACGTACTCGCCGTGCTTCCGACGGGGGCAGGGAAGTCGCTGTGCTATCAGGTGCCCGCGCTCATGAGCAACGGGCTCACGATCGTCGTCTCGCCGCTCATTTCGCTGATGCAAGACCAGGTTGGTGCGCTACGAAGGCGCGGGATACCGGCGGCATACGTGAACAGTCAACTCGACGCCGATCAGCGACGCGTTGTCCTCGAAGCCGCCACGGGTGGACGGCTCGCGCTGCTGTACTGCGCACCGGAACGCCTTGCCTCGCTGACGCGCCGGCTCTGCGACCGGCGAACCGCGGTATCGTTGCTCGCCATCGACGAGGCGCATTGCATCACCGAGTGGGGCAACGAATTCCGCCCCCACTATCGGCACATCGGCATTTACCGATCCCGCCTTGGGCCTCCACCGACGATCGCGCTCACCGGCAGCGCGACGCCCAGCGCTCGCGCGGACATCCTTCGTGTCCTGAGGATGCGCGATGCGGACGTTGTCGTCACGTCGTTCGACAGACCAAATCTGATGTTTACCACGCGTCGCATCCGCGACGATCGCGAGCGCTTCGCAATCATCCGGCAGCGCGTCAAAGAAGCACCGGGCGCGTCTCTCATCTACACGCCCACCAGGCGGCTCACCGAGCTCGTTACCCGGGCGTTGCTGCGTACGAGCGTTCGGTCCGCTCCATACCACGCCGGGCTGACGGCGGAGGTGCGCCGGCGCGTCCTGCGCGCGTTTCTGTCCGGACAGATCCGCATCATCGTGGCCACGAGCGCGTTCGGAATGGGGATCGACAAGCCCGATGTGCGCCAGGTGCTGCACTGGGGACCGCCGCCGACGCTCGAGGCTTACTATCAGGAGGCCGGCCGAGCCGGGCGGGATGGAAACGCTTCGGAATGCCTGGTGCTGTGGCGGCCCGAGGATTTTGCCTGGGGGAATATTTCACCGGCGATGAGGGCGTACGTCGCAAGTCGCTGCTGTCGGCGAGCCATGCTGCTCGAATACTTCGGAGAGAGATGCGGTGCGTGTGCAGGGTGCGATGTTTGCGGCGGTAAGGGGCGGTAGGAAGCGGTACCGCCCCTTACCGCCCCTACCGCCCCCTTACCGCCCTATATTTTTCCGATGCACGATTCCCTCTACTTCTCCGACCACCATCTCCAGGTTCGGGACATGGTGCGCGATTTCGCCCGCACCGTCGTCAAACCCTCGGCCCGCCAGTTCGATCTCGACAGCCGGTTCCCCTGGGACAACATCAAGCAGATGGCAGAGCTCGGCTTGTTCGGAATTCCATGGCCCGAAGAGCTGGGCGGATCGGGGATGGACTATTTGTCGTACATCACCGTCATCCACGAGCTCGCAAAAGTCGACGCGAGTCACGCGATCACCGTGAGTGCCCACACAACGCTGGGCACCTCGCCGATCGTCGATTTCGGCACCGACGATCAGAAGCGTCGCTTCGTGCCGTTGCTCGCGACCGGCAAAGTCCTCGGCGGTTTCGGCCTCACGGAGCCTGGCGCCGGATCGGACGCCGGTGGTACGAAGACGACGGCCGTGGACCGCGGCGATCACTACGTCCTGAACGGCTCCAAGATCTTCATCACCCACGCGGGCGTCGGCGAGATTTTCTGCGTGACCGCGCGAACCGATCCGTCCGCCAAACGGACTCACGGCATCACCGCGTTCGTGGTCACAAAGGATACGTGCGACCTCGAAGAGACGAAGCGCATCGGGATCGGCCACGCGCCGGAACGGGAGTTACCGAAGAATCGTGGCGTCCTGTCCGGGAAGAAGGAAGACAAGCTCGGCTGGCGGGCCTCGGATACGCGCGAGCTGATCTTTCAGGACGCGATCGTGCCCAAGGAGAACGTGCTGGGCACCGTGAACAACGGGTTCCGGCAGTTCTTGCATACGCTCGACGGCGGGCGGATCGGCATCGGGGCCCTCGCCCTCGGACTTGCCGAGGGAGCGTTGGAGGAGTGCCTCACCTACACGACGACGAGAAAACAGTTCGGGCGGGCAATCGCGAGTTTCCAGGGTGTGCATTTCGCGCTCGCCGACATGGCGACCGAGATCGAAGCCGCCAAACAACTCGTGTACCACGCCGCGTGGCTCAAGCAGCACGGCCATCCGTTCAAGAAGGAAGCGGCGATGGCCAAGTTGTTCGCCTCGGAGCTGTGCATGCGGGCCACGACCAAGGCCGTCCAGCTGCATGGCGGCTATGGTTACACGACCGAATACCCGGTCGAGCGCATGATGCGGGACGCCAAGATCTGCGAGATCGGCGAGGGAACGAGCGAGATTCAGCGCATTGTCATTGCGCGGCAACTGCTTGGCAATCTGATAGATTGACCGCGTTTCCAATGTCCAATGTCCAATGATCATTGATCAATGATCGTTGATCGTTGACCTAAGTACGGCCTCGTCCTAGCTTTGCCGTCATGAATTGGCTTCTGGCGTCACTCAGCCGCCTACCCAATCGCATCTCCCTGCCCGTGCCACCGGGCACGTTGGACTTTTGCTGGGATAACCACAGGCTTCCCTCCGGGTGCTTCCCTGAGGGTCGCGAGGGTAACTGCTTTGAAGCGCGAGATCTTGATCTCCGGAAGCCCGCGGGAAACCCGCGTGGCCATTCTCGAGGACGACCGCCTTGTTGAACTCCTGGTCGACCGTCCCGATTCCCGCCGGTCCGTGGGTGACATCTACGTCGGCAAGGTCGAAGCCGTCCTGCCCGGTATCCAGGCGGCCTTCGTCGACATCGGCGCGGAAAAAAGTGCCTTCCTCCACGCCTCCGATCTAATCGAGTCTGACGAAGACGAAGATCCGGACGACCGCGAGCCGGATGACGCAGATGAGAACGGTAACGGCAATGGAAGCGGAAACGGCGGTGGGGGACCCGCCGGACCCACGCAGGCCGTTGCGAATCGCCGTGGCCGTGAACGCCGTCGCCAAGCTCCCAACATTGCCGAAGAGCTGAAGCGCGGTCAGACCAAGCTCGTCCAAGTCATTAAGGAAGCGATCGGCACCAAAGGGCCGCGGGTGACCGCGCAGGTCTCGCTTGCGGGCCGGTTTCTCGTGTACATGCCGTTCGCGTCGAAAGTCGGCGTTTCCCGCAAGATCGAAGCTCGCGACCAGCGCGCCAAGCTGCGGGACATGGTCTCGAAGCTGGTGCCGCCCGATCAGGGCGGATGGATCATTCGCACGGTGGCCGACGACCTCACCGAGGCGAGTTGTAAGCGCGAGATCGACCACTTGCTGGGACTGTGGAAGAAGATCAAGCGCAAAGCGTCGTCCGGCCGCGCCCCTCAGCTGGTGCAGCGCGAAACGAGCCTCACCAGAGGAATCGTTCGCGACTTGTTGTCCGACAAGGTCGATCTGCTACTCGTCGACTCCAAGCTGCTCTACAACGAGATCGAGCAGTATCTGAACCAAATCGATCCTGAGCTGCTCCCCAAGGTGAAGCTGTACCGGGACGAAGCTCCGTTGTTCGATGCGTACGACATCGAGGCCGAGATTCGGAACCTGTTCAAGCAGCGGGTCGATCTCCCGACCGGCGGGTACCTGATCATCCAGCCGACCGAGGCGCTCATCTCGATCGATGTCAACACGGGGCGGTATACGGGCAAGCGCGATCCCGAAAGCACGATCCTTCGTACCAATCTCGAGGCGGCGCGGGAAGTCGCGCGCCAGATTCGCCTGCGCGATATCGGCGGCATCATCGTTGTCGATTTCATCGACATGGAAACGAAATCGAACCGAGACAAGGTGCTCCAGGAGCTGCGCACGCACTTGGGGCGCGACCGGGCTCGTACACGTGCGTTCGCAGTCTCGGAGCTGGGCCTGGTCGAGATGACGCGCCAGCGTGTCCGGCCGTCACTGTGGCAGTCCATGACGACCGAATGCCCGACGTGCACCGGAACGGGCCGGGTGTTCCGGCCTGAGGTCGTCGTGCGCCGCATGGAGCGCTCGCTCAAACGCGCAGGCGCGGATCATAAGGAACGGCAGTTGTCGGTCCGGCTCCACCCCGAAGTCGCGCTGTACCTCGTGGAGCAGGAGCCTAACTTCCTGCGCCAGCTCGAGAAGCAGACCGGCCTCGAGCTCGAAGTGCGGGACGATCCGATGATGAGACTTGACGAATTCCGAATGATGGCGCGCCCGGCAGGGCGGGATGTAACGGAGCAGTATGCGGTGGCATGAAACGGGAGCACGGAGCACGGAGCAGGGAGCAGTCTGCTCCGTGCTCCCTGCTCCGTGCTCCCTTGACCGAACCTCAAGCCTCGACTAGAGTTCCGCGCCTATGAGCTACGCCATATTTGTGAGCGGCGGCAGACAGTTCCGGGCCGAGCCGGGAGTGACGATCAAGGTCCCGCTACTCGATGCCAAACCGGGGGATGAGGTGTCGTTCGACGACGTCCTCATCGCGAGCGACGGCAAGAACGTTCAGACCGGCGCGCCGAAAGTGAAGGGCGCCAAGGTGACCGCCCAAGTCGTGCGGCACGGCAAGGACAAGAAGATCCGGATCTTCCGGTTTGCACGGCGTACCGGGTATCGTCGCAAGGCGGGGCACCGGCAGGACTTCACGGAAATCAAGATCGCCGACGTGACGGTCGGCTGAGGATCGCATGGCTCATAAGAAGGGTGTCGGCTCGTCGCGCAACGGTCGCGACTCGAATCCGAAGTACCTCGGCGTCAAGCGCTTCGGCGGGGAATTCGTCACCGCGGGCAGCATCATCGTGCGCCAGCGCGGGACGAAGTTTCATCCCGGCCGGAACGTGCGGCGGGCCTCTGACGACTCTCTCTTCACGACGATCGATGGGCAAGTGAAGTTCGAACACAAGAGCAAGCAGCGGTACCAAGTCAGCGTGTATCCGGTAGAGGCGGCGAAGAACTAGGGGCGGTAGGAGGCGGAAAAGGGGCGGTAGGAGGCGGAAAAGGGGCGGTACGGTGATGAACCGACCGCCTTTTTCATTTTGAACGCATCCGAGATTTCCGGGTATTATAGGTCAGTATGCGAGCGCTCCCACCTCTGCTCGTTGCCTGTTCCATCTCCATTGTTGCGTGCAATCCATTTGCCATGTGGGGCAATGCCACGTCCCGGCGCGGCGCCGCCGAAGCGGCAACCGCACGCTTCCATGCGATGCTCGACTCCGCAAAATATGAGACGATCTGGAACGAAGCCGATCCGGAGCTTCGCAACACCAGCCAGCACGAGGATGCGATAGCGCTGTTCCGAATGGTCAATCGCCGGTTTGGTCCGATGGAGGGAATGAAGCTCGTCGGCTGGAATGTCAACTTCAGCACGTCCAACGGTACACTGGTCCGTCTCCAGTATAGGACCGGCTTTGCACGTGACAGCGCGACGGAAACGTTTGTCTGGCGTATTCGCGATGATCAGCCGACCCTGCTCAATTACAATATCAACTCACCGGCGTTATTGCGGGCGATGGTGGAAGAGAAGGACTAGGGGCAGTAAGGGGGGTAGGAGGGCGGTAAAGGGGCGGTAGGAGGCGGTAACCGACCGCCTTTTTTTGTTTCTAGCTCCTTGAGTTTTGATTGTGCGTTTCTTGTTGGTCAAGCCAATCTTGATCCATGATGCCGTATGAGAGGTTCGAGGCCTGGAAGGTCTGCGACGAGTTGGCAGTACAGGTCTATCAGGTCACAAAGACGTTCCCGAAGTTCGAACTATACGGAATGACATCACAGGCTCGCCGGGCTTCTTTTTCCGCACCAGCGAACATCGCAGAAGGTTCGGCAAAACCTGGAGCGAATGAATTCTGTCGCTTTCTCAACATCGCCATCGGATCATTATCCGAGTTGGCGTACATACTGCATTTCTGTCGAAGGGTAGAGTTACTGAACGAGGGCGATTACAAACGTCTGGACGAACTGCGTCGAAGGGCGGGTTACCTAACGTGGCGTTTGTACGAGGCGATGCGAGCACGAAAGCGGTAGGAGATACCGCCCCCTACCGCCTCCTACCGCCCCTAATATTTGGGTGGCAGCGTCTTATACCTGTCCAACAAGTCCGTCTGCCGGCTTCGCAGCGGAATGTCTCGGCCCCGAATAAAGACATGCTCCACGCCAGTCGAGAACTCGAAGGGATCACCGCTCCACACGACCACGTTCGCGACCTTGCCCGGTTCGAGAGACCCGTAGCGGTCCGCTACACCAAACACTTCAGCCGGCGTGAGCGTCACGGCCCTCAGCGCTTGATCCCACGTCATCCCGTTCGCCACTGCGTTGCCCGCCTGTTGGCGCAGATTGCGCGTGTTCTCCGTCGCCGTCTCGAGTAGGGCGACTTTGACCCCGCCTTTTGCCAGCATCGCTGCGTTTTCGTAACGAATGCCGAGCGCGTCGAAGGTGGGGATATTCGCGAGTGGCTCCACCAGGACGGGCACTCCCGCCGCGACGATCTCGTTCGGGATCATCCACCCCTCAGCGGCGCCGCCGAGGATCAACTTGAGCTTGTATTCGCGTCCGATGCGCAGCGCGGTTTCGATATCGCTGCGCCGGTTCGCGACCACGATCAGCGGAAGCTGCCCGCGCAGCACAGGCAGCAGCGCCTCGAGGTCGGCCGCGCTGGCCGCGAGCGGCTCATTCTGCGCCCGCTGATAGGCGGCGCCGCGCCGCGAATACTCGAGCGCGTCGCTGAACACGCGCCGCAGCCGCTGCGCGACACCGGCGCGCGACCCGCCGCCGGCCTCTTTCGCCCCTTCACTCAAGTTGGCAACCATCGCCGCCGGCGACTTCACGCGCATCGCCTCGATCGTCTTGCCGTCGAGATCGATCAATGCCGCCTGGCCCCAGATCAGGCCTCCATTGGGCACCGCGAGCGTCGTGGTCACGCCCTCGATCCGGTTGACGCCGATCAGCGTCGACGCGGGGTTGATTCCCTCCAGGACATTGAACGCCGCTGCGACGTCGTTGCCGCGCAGCGTCGCTTCGTTGGTGTTCTGCACGGAGCTGATCTCGCGTAATCCCATCTGCCCCGCGCCATTGATGAGTCCCGGAGTGACCCACTTTCCGGATGCGTCGACGCGCGTCGCTCCACTGGGCACTGCGACGGTGGCCCCCGCCCCCACCGCGGCGATCCGGCCGTCGCGGATGAGCACCGTGGCATTCTCGATCTTTGGCCCCGACACCGGGTACACCGTGCCGCCCGTGATCGCGATCGTCTGCGCCAGCAGGAAGGCAATCATGGCTCCTGCCCCAGCGTGAAATCGGTTTTAGGTTGGCGCGCCGGGTCATTGCGATCGTAGATGAGCCATCCGTCGTTGTAGACCTGCAGCGCGCGCGCATACACGGACAGGGGGTCGGCAGACCACACGACGACGTCCGCCATCTTGCCGGCCTCGAGGGTCCCCACGATCGACTCGAGACCCAATGCCCAGGCCGGATTCGCGGTGAACCACCGCAGCGCCTGATCGCGCGTCACCGGAATGCCGGCGCGGCGGCCGTGATACATCGCCTTGGCCGCCTCCTGATTCAGACGCTGGATGCCGCCCGCATCGTCGGAATGGATGATCGCGCGGGCGCCCGCCTGCTGGAGCAGCGCGGCGTTCTCGTAGATGCCGTCCATCGCTTCTTCCTTGAAGCCCCACCAGTCGGACCAAATCGAGGCGGCCGCGCTGTCGCGCGCGAGCACGTCGGCGACCTTGTACGCCTCCACCGCGTGATGGAACGAGCGGATTCTGAAGCCGAACTCGCGCGCCAAGTCCAGCATCTGGACCATCTCGTCGGCGCGATAACAGTGGTTCTGGACGTAGATGTTGCCGCGGAGCACTTCAGCCAACGTTTCGTTGCGGAGATTGCGATCGGGTGGATCACCGCTGCGATCCTTGTTCCACTTGTCCCAGCGGCGGCGATAGGTCTGCGCCTGGATGAAGGCCTCACGATAGCCTGCCATGTTGCCCATGCGGGTCGAGGGACCGCCGCGCTGGCCGTAGACGCGCTTGGGGTTCTCGCCGCACGCCATCTTCAGGCCGTAGCGTGCGCCGGGGAACTTCATTTCCTGCACCGAGCGCCCCGGAATCAGCTTCAACACGGCGCTCCGCCCACCGATCAGGTTCGCCGAGCCGGGTAACGCCTGAATCGTCGTCACGCCGCCGGCGATGGCGAGCGGAATCTGGGGATCCTGCGGCCAGAACGAATGCTCCGCCCACACCTCCGCCGTCACCGGCCTCGTCGCCTCGTTGCCGTCCGACTCCGCAAACGTTCCCGGCGCCGCGTACACGCCGAGATGTGAATGCGTATCGATCACACCGGGTGTCACCCACTTGCCCGTCCCGTCAACCACCGTCGCGTCGGTCGGGGCTTCGACGGTGGTCCCCACAGACACGATCCGGCCGTCGCGCAGTAGAATCGAGCCGCCCTGAATCTCCTGACCGGTCGCAGTCATGATCGTCGCGTTCCGGATCAGCACCGGCGGATTGGGGCGCCGCTGATACGTGGACGGATATTGGGGACCGATGCCACCGCTCGTGTCCTGAGCGGGGGACTGCGGCGCCGCTTGCGCCGGCGACGTTTGGCTGGGACGGGCTCCTCCTGAAGCGCACGCCGTGGCGAAAATGACTGCGAGAAGCAGTGTAACCGCCGCCTTTGTCTCTTGACCGCCGCCTTTGCCTCTTGACCGCCGCCTTATCACGCTGACCGCCGCATTTATCAGTTCCTCCTATTTCACGAGTTCGAATACTACCGGCGCGCCGGTAGGAGCAATCCGAATCAATCGCCGCGGCGTCTGCTGGGACACATACATCACGAGGGGCAATTGCATTCCGGAAACGTCGAGCTTAAACGCGGGGAAGGTGCCGGCGGGCACTTGAACCTGCTCGATCCCCGCCACCTTCACTGTCACAACCTTCGTCGTTCCCTCGCCGGACGAGAACACGTTCAAGTTGAACGTCTTTCCCTCGGCAAGCGGCAGTGCCGGCAGAACCAGCGACAGCGCGTTGTCGTCGAACGTGCCCGGGGCGAGCGTCGTATCGACGGTTATGGTTTTCGGAGTGCCGCTCGGTTGCGGCGCCATCGCCGAGCCCTTCACCCGAGCGGCGGTGTAGTCGAGCTGCGTCGTGGTCTTTTGCCCCTGAACAGTGCCCGTTTGCTCGGCGCGGCGCATCGTCAAATCCGCATTGAGCACAACCACTGAACGTTGCTGCAGTCCCGCCATCGGGATGGTCAATGATTCCGTGTAGACGATCGAGTCGCCCGCGAGGTCGATGCTCGAGACCTGATTCCCCGCCACTGTGCCCTGGATCAGCGCCTGCATGCTGTCCCGATGGGCGACGATCTGGCTTTTATCAAGAGCAACGGCCGCCCCTTTCGGATCGAGGTCCGCGGGATCCAGCGCTTTGCCCTCGATGTCCACCAGCCGCACGGGCGCAATCTTCTTGAGTTTTTCATAGAGCGCTTTCCCGTCGCCCACGACGACGATCGTCAGGGCGTTGCGCTTGTAGGTGCGCTGGGCGGCGGCCCGCGCGCGCGCCGGTGTCACGTTGGTCAGACGGGCGCGATAGCGCTGCAGGTAATCCGTGCCGAGTCCGAGCAGCTTCGCCGTAGTGACCACCTGCGCGACCTGGCGCGGCGTCTCGATGGTGAGCGGGAACGAGCCGACCAGGAACCCCTTCGCCGCGGTCAGCTCGCTGTCCGGGATCAACTCTGTGCGGACGCGGTCGATCTGGTGCAACAACTCGACGAGCGCGCTGTCGCTTACTTCGGTGCGGCCTTCAAACGTCGCGTTCCAGTGGCCCAGTCCGCGGTAGCGACGCAGCGCGGCATAGGAGCCATACGTCCAGCTCTTCTGTTCGCGCAGGATGGAGAAGAGCCGGGAATCAGAGCCGCCACCCAGCACGTGGGTGGCGAGGCGCGCAGGGTAGTAGCCCGTATCGGTTGGCAGGAACGTCGTGTTGCCGATCACGATGTTCGACTGCACCGAGCCGGGCCGATGGACGAGCAGAATGTCAGTGCTGGGTTTGACCGGGGCGGCGGGCGCTGACGGGGGCGCTCCGGCCGTCCCACTCCAGTTCCCGAATGCCTGATTCGCCAGCTCCTGCGCTCGCGCCAGCCGGATGTCGCCTGCGATCACCAGCAGCGCACCGCCCGGACGAATGCGGCGGCTCGCGAAGCTGGCGACGTCGTCGCGCTTGATCGCCTTGAACGACTCGGCCGTCGTGTTCCGGCCGTAGGGGTTGCGCCCATAGAGCTCACGCTGGAACGCGCGCGCGGCAACGCTCGCCGGCTGCGAGAGCTCCACCGCCAGGGAGGAGAGGTAACGCGTCCGCGCGAGCTCCAGCTCCTGCTCGGGGAATGTCGCGCGCCGCGCGACGTCGCCGAGCAGCGTGAAAGCCAGCTCTGCCTGATCACTGAGCACATCGGTGCTGATAGTGAGAAAGTCGTCGCCCGAGCTCGCGCTGATGCTGCCGCCTACGCCTTCGATCGTCGCCGCGATCTGCTCCGCGTCGCGCGTCGGCGTCCCTTTCGTCAGCAGCTCCGCGACCAGGGCCGATAGTCCCTCCTTGCCCGAGGGATCGTAATACGAGCCGGCCCGGAAGCTCAGGCTGACCGACAGCGTGGGCTGCTCATGATTCTCGATCAGCATGAACGTCATGCCATTGGGCAGCGCCAGCTCCCGGAACGGCGGGAATTGCAGCGGCCGGAGCTGGGAAGCCGTCGGCGGTGTGGGAGGGAAGGGAGGGGGCTCCTGTGACCATAGTTGGACGGTTGGAATGTTGGACAGTGAGAGCAGCGCCAACATTCCAACGTTCCATCTTTCCAAACTTCCAACCGTCAGCCGCCTCATTGCGCACCTCCCGCGCCGGCGCGAACAATCACCAGTGTCAAGTTCGCAGGATCGAGATACGCGCTCGCGACGCGCTTCACATCGTCGCCTGTCACGGCAAGCAGCCGCTCGAGATCGGTGTTGATCTCATCGATTGACCCATGAAACATCCGATAGTGTTGCAACTCCTCGGCCTTTCCAAATGTCGTCTCGCGGTTCGCGATGAACCCGGCACGCAGCACGTTTTTCGCCTTCTCGAGCTCGGCCGGCGAGATGCCATTGGTGCGGATGCTGTCGAGCTGCCGCATCAACAGACTGTCCAGGCGCTCGGCGGTGACGCCTTGATTGACGATCCCGTATGTGGCCCAGACGCCAGGACCGTTCCGAGAGCCGAACGGATTCAGAATCGAACCGGTCGCGACTGCCGCCTTCTCGCGCCGGACGATGGCGACATTCAGGCGTGAGCTCTCGCCCTGGCCCAGCACGATGTTGAGCAGCTCAAGGGCAGGGGTGTCGGCGTGCCGGTGCTCGGGGACACGGTGCAGCCGCATGACGAGATCGAGGTTTGCCTGGGCGTCCCGAACCTCCCGGCGCACCGGACCTTTCCCCGTCGTCACCCGTTCGCACCGCGGCGCTTCCGGCTCCGCATGGCTCGGCACACCGGCGAAATATTCGTTGACCAGGCGCCGCAGCTCCACCGGGTTGAAGTCGCCGACGACCACCAGCGTCGCGTTGTTGGGCGCGTAATACGTGTCGAAGAAGGCCTGCACGTCGGGCAACTTCGCCCCGTCCAGATCGGCCATGGACCCGATAACCGTGTGCGCGTACGGGAAGCAGCCCGCGCTATCGAACGGCCAAGTGAGCCCGTCGGTAAACGCGGCCGCATACGGTTGATTGTCGACCCGCAGCCGCCGCTCCTCCTTCACCGCCTGACGCTGGTTTTCGAAGTTCTCGGTCGTAATGGCCAGGGAGCGCATCCGGTCCGCTTCGAGCCACAGCGCAAGATTCAGCCGGTTCGACGGCAGGGTCTGGTAGTAGTTGGTACGATCCTCGGCGGTGCTGCCGTTGTACGTCCCGCCCGCGCGCTCGATGAGCTGACCGTGTTCGGTCTTCTTCACGTGTCCCGAGCCCTGGAACATCATGTGCTCGAACAGGTGCGCGAAGCCCGAACGGCCGGCGCGCTCGTTGCGCGATCCCACGTCGTACCACAGATCCACCGTGACGACCGGCGTCGAGTGATCCTCGGAATAGACGACGTGGAGTCCATTGGGGAGCGTGAACTGCTCGAACGCGATCTTGCCTGCCTGTCCTGATACGGATGCGGGAATCAGCGCGATCAACAGCAACAATCGTCGCATCAAGTCTCCACGGGAAAGAGCGTGAGCGCGTTGGTTTCGAGGATGGCGCGCCGCTGTGCATCGGCGAGCGGCAGCGCCAGGAATTGATCGATGTTCTGCCGTAGGTCCTTGACTCCCGGGCTGGGCCAGTCCGTGCCCCACAACACGCGATCCACGATCTCGGTCAGGCGGGGAAAGTACTCCAGCAATTTCGCGGGCGGAATGCCCGATACGTCGAGCCTGACGTGGCCGTGACGTCGCAGAATGAAGAACGCTTCCTCCATGTACAGGGGCCGGCCGCCGTGCGCCATGACGAGCGGCAAGTCGGGGAAGTCGATCGCAATGTCATCCAGCTCGAGCGGGTTTCCCCACTTCGACCGCGCGCCGGGAAAGATCGATGTGCCGGTGTGGACCATGACGGGCAAGCCGCGCTCTTCGCAGCGGCGATAGATTTTGCCGAGCGCGTCGAGTCCGTCGGTGTAGGCGTTGGCGGGAAAGTTCTGATGCGGTGGGTGGATCTTGAGTAACCGGATCCCCAGGTCGACCAGCCGATCCACATCCCCGGCTGGATCTTTCGTGTAGCGGGCGTGCACGCCGCCATATGGGAGTAACCGCTCGGGAGCAGCTTGCGCGTACTTCGCCGCGAACGTGTTCGTGGTGTCGTCGAACCCCATGATGTCGGGACTCGGGTAGTTGACGAGCCCCACGCGCCACACGCCGGAGCGATCCATCACCTCGAGCAGCGCACGCGGATCGTCCATGAGCGAGAGCAGCCGATCCCAGTGATCCTCTTTGCCCTTGCGCATCGCCTGCTGCACTGTGGGCTTGAGATCGCGCCACGGCTGGATGTGAATGTGGACGTCGGTGATGCGGGTTAGTCGCTCCAGGTGTAAAACCCCTTTCCCGACTTTTTCCCCAGCTCCCCCTTCTTCACTTTCTCGCGCAGGATTCTCGGCGGCTCATAGTGAGACTTGCCCAGTGTGGCGTGCAGATACTCGGCGATCGCCAGACGCACGTCGAGGCCGACCTGATCAGTGAGCTTGAGCGGGCCCATCGGATGGTTGTAGCCCAGCTCCATCGCCTTGTCGATGTCCTCCGCACTCGCCACACCCTGCTCGAGCATCCGCATCGCCTCGAGGCCCAACACGACGCCGAGTCTACTCGAAGCAAACCCGGGAGAATCGCGGACCACGATCGGCTCCTTGCCGAGGCGCCGGGCGAGCTCGACCGCACGTGCCGCCTCCACTAGGCTGTCCGGTCCATGCGTCACGACTTCCACGAGCTTCATGACATGGACTGGGTTGAAGAAATGCATGCCGACGAGCCGCGCGGGCCGCTGCATGGCAGCGGCGATTTGGGCGATCGAAAGCGACGACGTGTTGGAAGCGAGCAGCGCGGCCGCCGGGGCGGTGCGCTCGACCTCGCCGAAGAGCTGCTGCTTGGTGACGAGGTCTTCGACGATCGCTTCGATGACGACGTCGGCTTCGGTAACTGCCTCAGCGACCGCGCCGACAGTGCGGACCCGCGCCCGTGCCGCCGCAGCGTCCGATTCCGTCAGCTTACCGCGATTCAGTCCCCCCGCGAGCAAGGCTTCGATCTTCTCCATCGCCTCCGGCAAGGATTCCGTTCTGGCATCGGTGAGTCGCACGTCGTAGCCGGCGATCGCGGCGACGTAGGCGATGCCGTGACCCATCGTCCCGGCGCCGATCACGGCCACGCGAGTCACGCTGCGATCCTCATGCGGCTCGCGCGTCGACGACTCGGCGTGCCCGCTCGGGATGGTTGGTGCAGAGCCCGTCGACTCCCCAGCGCACCAATCGCTCCATCTCGGTTGGATTGTCCACTGTCCAGGCAATCACGCTTGCCCCCAAACCGTGCACGGTCTTCACGAGCTGCTCGTCCAGAGTCGAGCGCTCCTGCCACAAGGCTCGCGCGGAAGCATCCTCCAGGGTCTGCTTGGGCGAGCGCGTCACGACTTCGGAGAGAACCCCGCGCGGCAGGGTTGGGCGTTTCTGACCCAGGCGCCGCACGACGTGATAGCCGAAGCTGTGGACGGCATAGCCGGCGGGATTGGGCCCCTGATCCAGTGTCGCGAGCAGCCGCTCGTCCCAGCGAGGATCCAGCACCTTCACTTCGACGAACACCTTGAGCTTGGGCCCAAGGACATCGAGCGACTGCGCGAGTGTGGGCAGCGGCTCACCGTTGAGCAGACGCAGCTGCGACAGGTCGCGCATGCTCGCCTGCGCGATGGGCAGCCCCATGATCGAGGGATCGTGGTAAACGACCAGCTCGCCATCGTTGGTCGCGTGCACGTCCAGCTCGACTGCGTCCGCACCCTGGCCGGCGGCGGCGCGAAAAGCGGCCAGGGAGTTCTCCAGCTCGATCGCCGATGCCCCTCGGTGCGCAATGACGAGGGGCGGGGAAGCAGGCGATGTCACTGTTGCAGACTGTCGGCCTTCTTGGGCTCGATCCAGTCCGGCTCTTTTTCGATGTCGTGCACGGTCGCGATGTCTTCCGGCCGCGGCAGCACCGACTCGAGGTACGACGGATACTTCGCCGCGTCGATCGGTTGGCCGTCGACCGTAAAATGCTGATGCGCATACATGCCGATCCGCCGGTTGAACTTGAGATCGGGCACCTTGAGCTGCCGCTCGCGCTCGGGGATGAACATGTTCAGCCGTTCGACCAGCTTCACGATCTCCTGGCGGTAGAGATTGCGCGCCATCTCGTTCAGCTTGCTCTTATCGGGCTCGGCCTCTCCGTTCGTCGGATTCTCGCGCTCGTCGTAGCGGCCCTTCAAGCCCCAGACATACGCCCAGTGCGCCGAGGACGAATTGTCGGTGCCGAAAAGGTCGAACGCCGTAGGAATCCACTTATAGAAGAATCGCTGAATGACTTCGGGCGGCATTTTGCCGACCTTCACGATCCGCAGCAGCCCGTTGTTGCCTGTGCCCAGGTGATACGATTCCTCCTTCAGCATCGGCCCCATGGAGCGCGACAACGGGTCGAAGGCGGAGACGGAGAGCATCTTCAACTGGAACTTGCCGTCGCGGTCGATGAACTGCGTATACGTGAAGAAGTCCAACCAATTGTCGACGATCTCGTTGAACGAGCCAAGCAGCCGTTCACCTTCGTCGGCGCGACGCTCGAGCAGCTTTGCCGCTTCGCGCTTGCCTTCGTCGCCAAAATGCTGGCACAGCAGGTACGACATCTGCCATCCGTGCCGCATCTCCTCGGTCATCACGCGCTGCAACGAGAGCAGGTCGTAATCGGATGGCGCGTGATGGAGCAGATTGCGCTGTTGCTCGACCGACGCGAATTCCGTGTCGCCCTGGTACACGATGAGGTTGAGCAACGCGTCCCGGATGCGCTGATCGGGGATATGCATCACGGTGGGCCATTTCCGCTGGCCCTTGTAGTGTCCGAACTCGATATGCGGGACTTCGGGGTCGCCGAACTTCGCGTCGAAGTTGAAGGTGCGCAGCGCACCCGGCGGCAGTCCGATCGAGTCCTGCCAGTATTTGAAGTAGTCGATCCAGTCGTCGAAGTTGTGGAGTTTGCGGACCATTTCACCGATTCCTTATCAGTTGGCGTGCTTCGGGGGTGGCGAACAGCGCTTCCTGATCGGCGATTTCGATGTCGAGCATTTCTTCGAGCGTGCTGTGCAGCGAGCGGTACAGCGCGGCTTTCGCTTTCCGCACGGCAAGCGGCGCCATGCCGGCCCAGCGCTGAGCTAGGGACTGGGATTCGGGAGCTAGGAGCTCGGGGGACACCACCTTGTCGAACAGACCGAGCTGCTCAGCTTCCTTTGCGGACACCATGCGAGCGCTCCATACCAGCTCGAGCGCCTTTGAGATGCTGGTGAGGCGCGGCAGGAAGTAGCTGCCCCCCCAGTCCGGCCCGAGTCCGAGCTTGTGAAATACCTGTCCAATTGATGCTTGATCCGACGCGAGGCGGTAGTCGCACGCGAGCGCGAGGTTAGCTCCACCGCCCGCCGCGGCTCCATTGACCGCCGCCAACACCGGTTTGGGCGCGTTGCGGATGGTAAGGGCGATTGCTTTCCCGGCCTTTACCAACTGGTCGCCCTGGGTTCCCAGGACGCTGAGATCGGCACCGGCGCAGAACGCCTTGCCCGCACCGGTGATGACGATGACGCGCACCTGATCGGCGCTCGACAGCATGCGCAATCCGTCGAGCAAGTCCTCGCACATTTCGGGATCGAATGCGTTGGCTTTCTCGGGGCGGTTGAGCGTGACGTTCCCGATGTGGTCTGTAATCTCGACGAGGATGCGATCGTATGCCGCCATCAGACGCGCTCGACTATCAGGGCGATGCCTTGGCCGACGCCAACGCACATGCTCACCAAACCGTAGGAAGACTTCGTGCGATGAAGAGCGTGAACTAACGTCGTCAAGAGTTTGGCCCCCGTACAACCAAGCGGATGGCCGAGCGAGATCCCGCCGCCGTAGATGTTGACCTTCTCGGGATCGAGCTTGAGCTCACGAATGCAGGCGATCGCTTGCGCCGCAAACGCCTCGTTCAGCTCGACGAGATCGATCTGATCGATCGTGAGACCAGCGCGCTGCAGCGCCTTCTTCGTGGCGGGAATCGGCCCCAGCCCCATGCAGCTCGGATCGACCCCAGCCACTGCGGTCGCCACGATCCGCGCTATTGCCCCCTGTTGCCGCCCGTTGCCGCCTTTGTTCGCTGTCACCAGCAGCGCCGCCGCCCCATCATTGATCCCTGAAGAGCTCGCCGCGGTGACCGTCCCGCCCTTCTTGAACGCAGGCTTGAGCTTCGCCACCGAGTCCATCGTTGCGCCCGCCCGCGGATACTCGTCCTTGGAGAAAACGGAGCCATCCGGGAGCGGTACGGGCACCAGCTCCTGCGTGAACACGCACTCCTGGAGCGCTCGCTCGGCTCGCTGCTGGCTCTGGACCGCGAATGCATCCTGATCGTCCCGGCTGATCTTGTAGCGCTCGGCGACGACCTCCGCGGTTTCGCCGAGCGAGATCGTCCACTCCTTCTTCATTCTCGGATTGACGAAACGCCAGCCCACCGTAGTGTCCGCCACCTCGGGCGTCTTGCGACTGAACGGCTCGCTCGGCTTGAGCATCACGTACGGCGCGCGCGTCATGCTCTCCACACCGCCGGCGATGAACGTCTCGCCCTCGCCGGCCTTGATGGCTTGTGCGGCACTCGCAACCGCCTGCAGGCCCGAGCCACACAACCGATTCACGGTCTGCCCAGGCACCTCGACCGGCAAGCCCGCGAGCAACGACGCCATGCGCGCGACGTTGCGGTTGTCCTCGCCGGCCTGATTCGCGCAGCCGAGGATGACGTCGTCGATGGATGCGGGATCGACTCCCGATCGCTCCACGACCGCTTTGATCGGTACGGCTGCGAGATCATCCGGCCGCACGTTCGCAAGCGACCCGCCGTGTTTGCCAACGGGCGTGCGCAGCGCGACACGGATATACGCTTCGCGTGTCACGTTTCCCGTTTCCCGTTTCCCGAAATCACAGGCCCACCCAAACGGTTTTCGTTTCCAGATACCCATCCAGCGCTTCACGTCCCAGATCTCGCCCAAAGCCGGAAGCCTTGAAGCCGCCAAACGGCGCGCCCGAATCGTACGAGTTGTACGAATTGATCCACACGGTGCCGGCGCGGATGGCCTTCGCCGCGCGATGCGCCTTCTGGATGTCCTTCGTCCAAATCCCGGCGGCGAGCCCGTAGATCGTGTTGTTCGCGAGCTTCACACCTTGTTCGAAATCGTCGAATGTGAGCACAGCGAGCACCGGCCCGAAAATCTCTTCGCGCGCGATCGTCATCTCCGGCTGGACGGCGTCGAACACCGTCGCCTCGACGTAGTAGCCTTTGCCGTTGGGCTTCGCCGCTTTGCCGCCCGCGACGAGCTGCGCGCCTTCGTCGACGCCCTTCTTGATGTAGGAAAGGACCGTCTCCTGCTGCTTCCGGGAGACGAGCGCGCCGAGGCGCGTGTTCTTATCCAGTGGGTCGCCGGGGGTCAGCTTCTTCGCCCCTTCGGCAAGCTGCTCGATGACTTGCTGGTGCACGGACTTTTCGACGAGGAGTCGCGATCCAGCGGCGCACACTTCGCCCTTGCCGTAGAAGATGCCCGTCTGGGCCCCGCGCACAGCCGACTTCAAATCGGCATCGGCGAAAATGACATTGGGACTCTTTCCGCCCAGCTCGAGGGTCACACGCTTGTTGGTTTCGGCGGCCATCTTCATGATCTGCCGGCCGATTTCGGTCGAGCCGGTGAACGAGATCTTGTCGACATCGGGATGACGCACGAGCGCGGCCCCCGCCGTCGAGCCGCCACCCGGCACCACGTTGAACGCACCCGGCGGCAGTCCGGCCTCGAGCGCGATCTCCGCGAAGAGCAGGGCAGTGAGCGGTGTTTCCGAGGCCGGCTTCAGGACGACGGTACAACCGGCGCCGAGCGCCGGGGCAAACTTCCAGCTGGCGATGTTGAGCGGAAAATTCCACGGCACGATCGCCCCCACGACGCCCACGGGCTCGCGCAGCGTGTACGCGAAGAACGGCCCGTCGACGGGGAGCGTGTCGCCCACGATCTTGTCGGCCCACCCTGCGTAATAGCGCAGGGTGTTGATCGTCATGGTGATCTCGATCTTCGATTCGAACAGCGTCTTGCCGTTCTGGGCGGTCTCGAGCCGGGCCATCTCATCGAGGCGGGCTTCCAGCAGGTCCGCCGCCTTGAAGAGAATCCTTCCTCTCTTCCGGGCCGACAGCTCCCGCCACGCTTGTGATTCAAAACATGCCCTGGCTGCGCGCACGGCATTATCGACGTCAGCCGCGTCCGCGGCCGCAACGTCGGCCAGATTCTCCTCGGTAGCGGGGTTTTCGACCGGGAAGCGCTTCCCGGACGTCGCCGGCCGCCACTCGTTATTAATGAAGAGGTCGGTCTTCACTTCCCCTTGAACTCCGCCACGCGCTTCTCGTTGTAGGCGGCGATCCCTTCCTTGGCGTCCTCGCTCTGGAACAGCTGCTGCTGCAGCTCGCGCTCGATCGCCAGGCCATACTCGAACGGCACTTCGGCGCCGGACTGCACCGACCGTTTGATGAGGCCGACGGCCTTCGACGCCTTGTGGGGCGGGCAGAACTGCTTCGCGTAGAGCGTGACCTGCTCCCAGAAGCTGTCGGCGGGGAAGATCTCGTTGACGAGGCCCAGCTCCTTGGCGCGGTCGAACGAGAACGTCTCGCCTTTCACCATCATCTCGATCGCGAGTGACTTGCGGACGATGCGGGCGAGCCGCTGCGTTCCGCCCGTTCCCGGCAGCACCCCGAGGTTCACTTCCGGCAGGCCGATCTTGCCGGCGTTCTCCTTGGCGAGCCGGAGGTCACAAGCCATCGCGATTTCGAGCCCACCACCGACGGTGTGCCCGTTGAGCGCCGCGATCGTGAGCTTGGGCGTCTGCTCGAGGCGGCTGAGGGTTTCGTTGGCGTGCAGGCAGAAGAAATACTTGAAGCGCGGCGTCACCTTGTTGAGCATCGCGATGTTGGCACCCGCGGAGAAGAACTTCTCGCCCCGACCGCGAATCACGATCACGTGCACGCTATCGTCGAAGCGCGCCTTCAGAATCGCGTCGTCGAGCTGGCGCATCATCTCGTAGGTGTACGTGTTCGCCGGGGGATCGTCGAGCTCGAGAATCGCGAGCCCGTCCTCCGTGCGATACTGCACCAGTGTCTTGACCTGCGGTTCAGTCATTGTCGCCATGGATTACTTAGCCTCCGAGTGAGTCTCGACGAAGCCGTCGAGGAAAATGCTCGCCATGAGATCGGCTAGCCGATCGGGATCGATTTCGCCGGCCGGGTCGTACCAGTTGTAGATCCAGTTCATCATCCCGAACAGGATGTAGGTCGCCGCACTGCGATCGACCGCGGCCTGCTCGGGCGCGGCGGCTTTCAGAATGGACTCGAGCAAATCGACGTAGCGACGCTTGATGGCACTAACGCTCTTGGGCGAAGCCTCGTGTGACAGCACCTTCATCTCCGCCATGTGCTGGGCGAAAAACGCGACGTGATGCTTGATGAAGGCCTGGAGTCGCTGCTGGGGGTCCGCCGCCTTCGCGACCGCCTGCCGGGCGCCCTCCAGAACGTGCGTAAAGCAGCGCTCCTGGATGAGCGCGAGCAGGTCTTCCTTGCCGCGGACGTAGTAGTACATCCCGGCCAGCGACATCCCGCTAGCGGCGGACAAATCCCGCATGGTGGTGGGATGATAGCCCTTGTCGGCAAAGACCTGGGCCGCGCGGGCGAGAAGGTGGTCGAGACGCTCGTCGTAGGGTCGCATGATTTCGAACGATTGTTCGAACTGGCAACCTACCGCCGCTGGCCAGGCGAGACAAGGTGGCCTGGCACGAAGCTATCGGCTATCGGGCAGCGGCTATCGGGAAACGCCTTCACCCGATAGCTGATAGCCGATACCCGATAGCCGATAGCCGATAGCTTCTTAATATCGAGCGCAGTCCCTCGTCCCACGACCGGAGCCCGATGGCCCAACCGCACGTTATAACCGCCCCCACCGATGCCGCGTTGATTGCCGCGTGGCAGAGCGGGGATGAGCAGGCAGCGGCCGAGCTCGTCGGGCGTCACGCACGGCCACTCGCGCGCTACCTGTCGGGAGCGGGTGCGCCCGATGCCGAGGTCGACGACTTAGTCCAGGAAACGTTCATTCGAGCGTTTCGCGCTGTGGATCGGTTTCGCGGGCAGTGTCAATTCCGCACCTGGCTCCTCACGATCGGGGGCAACGTCTTGAAGGACTACGGGCGGCGAGCAGGTCGCCGTAAAGTGATGCCGCTCGACGAAAACGTCCGCGATGCGAGCGGCGATCCGCACGAGCGGGCGGTGGCGAGTGAAGTCGAGGCGAGGCTTGCCGCCGGAGTGAAAGTGCTTCCCCGGCTGCAGCGCGAGGTGTTTCTCCTTCGCGCCCAGCAGGGTCTGGAATACGAGGAGATTGCTTCGGCGTTGGCGACGACTCCAGGAGCGGCGCGCGTGCATTACCACCACGCGGTGCGACGATTAAAGGAGATCTTGACATGAACGACGCGAGACTCGAAAGCCTGGCCAAGCGGCTCGGCGCAGCGGCGGCCGAGCGGCTCGATGTCGAGGCCACCGCGCGCAAGGTGCTTGCAGGCCTGCGGGAGCAACCTGCGCCGCGCCGCACATGGATCGCAGTGCACTGGCTGAGGATCGCGGCCGCGATCGTCTTGCTCATCGGCGGTGCGATCGCAGTGCAGCGCATCGTGCCGGTGGGTTCCGGCAATGCGCAGCACAATCACCTCGTCGCCGACGATTTGGGCGATCTCAGCGCCGATGAATTGAAAGATATGCTCGATCAGTTCGAAGAGATCGTCGGCAGTGGCAGTGTCATGTTGGACAGTACTGATTTACGCGAACTCGACGCGCAGCAGCTGCAGGCTGTGCTGCGCTCATTGGAGGGATAGAGATGAAACGTCTATGGTTACTCGCCCTGGCCGTCACGCTCGTTTCAAATGCGCACGCCCAGCAGCGCGACGACACGCTGGAAGTCGGCCGGCTGCGTGAAGAGATCGAGCGGCGCTTCACCAGTCATGTGCAGCAGGAGCTCAATTTGACGCCGGAGCAGGCCACGAAGCTACGGGCCAGTCAAGAGAAATTCAGCACACGCCGCCGGTCCATCATGATGGACCAGCGGAATCGCCGGCGCGCGTTGGAGGATCAGATGGTGCCGGGCGTTGCTGCCAACTCCGACAGCGTGACCAAGCTCATGGACGGTATCCGCGACGGCCGCGCCGAGCTGCTCAAACTGGAACAGAATCAGGACGAGGAGATGTCGAAGTATCTCACGCCCGTGCAGCGCGCCCGCTACCACCAGATGCGCGAACGGTTCATGACTCGCGTCACCGAGATGCGCATGCAGCGGCGCGGCCGTGAAGGACGTGAAGGCTATGGACTCGACCGCGCGCCGCGGCCTGGAGGACGACGCCGGGGGATCTAATAGAACCGAACATTGGGCGGAAGACAGAAGGGGCGCAGCATGCTGCGCCCCTTGTCCGTTCTGTCGTCCCACGGGAGTCTCCAGGCGACACCGGCCAAGCACGGGTGCAATTCCCGCACCAGCATGCTGCCATCCAGCCTCCAGCGGGGTTAAGTTCTTGTCCCTACTCGGCCCGAGTGGCGGAATGGCAGACGCAACGGACTCAAAATCCGTCGGGGGCAACCCCATGAGAGTTCGACTCTCTCCTCGGGCACTGGGTTCGCCCGTTTCACGGGCTCTCCAGCGTCCACCACGTCAGATCCCCTGCTGACATCGCCGTACCGTTGACGCTCCGTTCAACTCCGTGAAGGTTCAGAGCGTGCAAGACCTGCGGGCAGAGCGGGGCTCGGAAGCGTCCTTACGCGCGATGCAGCAGCGCTTCGACGCTGCGAATCTGCGCGTGCAGATTGCGACGACCGCGCATCGGCTCAAAGAGCTCGAAGCGTTTGAGCGTGACTTTCGAGACTTTGCGGGGGAGTTGCGACCGCTGATCCAAGGCTGCGACGGCAGTGATTGGCCTCCCGAGGACCAGACGAGGCGACCGCGCGTCCTTGCGGCCGACCTGGTGCGTCTGGACCTCCGCAGTCGCATTACGACGGCTTTTTCCCCCTACGTTGCCGACCCGCTTGGCATGTTTCTGAATACGAGTCTGAGAGCGTACGATCCCCGCCAGGAAAAGCTGTTCTGCGTGATTCGGCGTGACCATGCAGGAGAACCCGCCGGCAGGGTGGTCAGCACCAACGAATTTGAGGCTCTCGTTGCGGAATGTGAGAGCATCATCACCGCGTATCGGCGCGACCAGCAGGAACAGCTGCGTTTGCAGAACAGCATGTTGACAGAGGCGACACGTCTCGGCGAGGATGCTGCGCAAGAGCTACGGGACGAACGGGCCCACGATCTGGCCAAGGCTCAAGCAACCATCACCCCGACATTCCGCGCCTGGGTTGCGGTTCGACGTGAGAGTTGGCCATGGAAGTACATATGGCCGTTCGTAAACAAGCCGCTGCGCACGCTTCTCTTGCTGCTTCTCGCCGGCGCGGCGCTCGCCGCGTGGTATTGGTTCCAAATAGATCGCTGAACCGGACGCGAGAGTTAAGATTCGAGATTCGGTGTTCGAATGGACATTCGACATTCGCTATTGTTACTGCCGTCTTTGACCGGGGTCGCGCTCGCCCAGAGCGACCTGCGTGGCACGGTCACGAGCGCCGAAACCGGCCGGCCCCTCGGCTACACGATCGTCACGCTGTATCCCCACAGGGACAAGCAGTTCACCGATGCTCGAGGGATGTTCGCGTTCGAGGGGACGAGCGCCGGTTCGTATCTCCTCAGCGTCCGCCAAATTGGGTACCTGCCGGTGGACACGCAGATCGTCACCCGGAATGACAGCCCGACGACCGTGCGCATCGTGCTACGGCCGCTCGCAATCGAGCTGCCGCCTGTCACCATCGCGTCGATACCCTGCACGAACCCCGGTCCACCCGATTCGAGCGACGCGACGTTGCTCGCTGTCTTCGAGCAGCTCCGGGAAAACGCGCGCCGCTACGAGCTGCTCGCCGAGTCGTATCCGTTCCAGTACACGCTCGAGCTGAGCGACCGCACTGTGTATCAACGGGGCGACACCGGAAAACCGGAAGTTCGGAAACTGCGCTTCTCCAGCCGCGATGATCGTCCGTACCACGTGGGCCGAGTCGTCGAGCCCGCATGGGGACCGTGGGGAAATCCGGCGAATACGGTCGTCATCCACAGCGCCGACCTGCAGCACCTGGGGAACGAAACCTTCATCGAGAATCACTGTTTCCGGTTAGCCGGCGCGGACACGATCGGGAAAGACGCCCTGGTGCGCATCGACTTTGAGCCGGCGAAGCGGATCGGTACGGCTGACATGGCGGGCTCTGCCTACCTCGACCCCGTCACGTACGAGCTACGCTACATGGCAACGTCGCTCACGCGGCCCGAGCGGTCCGAGTTGACGGATGTTCGCTCGATGACCTTTCTGACGCGGTTTCGCAACATTGCGCCTGGGATCCCACTTCAGGATTCACTGATCGCAATCACGACGTACCGCTACGGAGGCAAGCGCACCAAGATCAACACTCAGCGCACCCTGGATATCCGCTTTAAGCGTCAGCCCCCGGCAATACCAACGATCAATGATCAATGATCAGTGACCAATGAACGTGGCTCGTTCATTGATCACTGATCATTGATCATTGATCATTGGTTGTGATCCGGCTCCTTGCGCCAAGAAAGTCGCTTGCCCGATATGAGGGCCTCTCAGGAGGCCCCCTATGGCTCTGCCATTGCTGCTTGTGCTGTTGCAGGCCGCGTCACCTGTCGCAAGTGCGGCCCGTCCCGCGGTGCACCCAAGCGTCGGTTCCGTACCTTCATGGACGCTGCATTTCAACGGCGACCTTCGCTGGCAACAGATCACTCCAGCCGGTGCGCTTCTGGCCTCGACCGACGCGGCACTCGCCGGCGTCGACATCGAACGCGGACAGATCGCGTGGCAGAAACCGGAGCTGGGTGGTCTGCCCGTCGATAGCGTGCGCATGATCGAGGGCTCGTTGCTGATGGAAGCCGCAAAGCCGGGCCTCTCGATGATCTTCGACCCCGTCACGGGCACCGTGCTGTTCGACTCGCGCAAACTGACGCTGACGAAGGTGGTGACGCGTCGCGTCCTGCCACAAAGCGGGACGCTGCTCGTGCACGGCCAACGCGCGTCCGGCCCGCCGCTCGTCGCTCTCTACGATCTCGGCACCGGATCACAGCGCTGGGTCAGTGAGTCACTCTTTCAGCAGAGCGGGCCGAAGAAGGGCGGGTTGGGCGGCTTGATGCAGGGCCTCGTGCGCGCCGCGGCCGGCGCCACCAATCTCGAGGTCCTGCAGGCCGGTCCTGAGGTCATTGTCGTCTATACGCTGATGGGATTGCGCGCGCTGGACGCAAAGAGCGGCGCGATCCGGTGGACCGCGTCGTTGCAAATGGCGCGCTCCGGCACGTTTCCGCACAAGGTGCTGCTCTATCAGTCGGTCGCGAGACCTGATCGCATTTACGTGAGCTATGACGAGCGGCTGATGGCCTATCGTCTCGCCGATGGACAGCCGCTGTGGGCCAAGCCCGCAACCGTCGCTGGTTGGATCCGTGATATCGTCCAGCATCCTGCCGGCATCATCATGCTGACCGAGGGGCCGCCACCCGATCAGGCGACCGGCAATGTTCGCATCGTCAACGGCGTGGTGCAGACCGGACTCAACGTCGCGCGCTATGAAGACGGCACGACGATCGCTCCGAAGCCGCTGAAGATGCGCGGCGACGTGGTCGACGCGATGATCTCCGGCGATGCGGTCGTGCTCGCTGTCGATGCCGACTCGAAGACCTACATCAACGTATTAAACGTTGCGACCGCGACGCTGCGGCTGCAGAAAGACGTGAAGATCAAGGGCCGGCTGGATTACGCCGAGTTGACGCCGGCGGGGTTGCTGTACATCTCGCGGCCCGATGCGACGACCAACGCGGAAGTGAACGTCATCGATCTGGCGAGCGGGCAACCCAAGTTCAAAGACGCCATCGAGAGCGGCAAGCCGCTGAGCTCGACCGACTACAAGGCCGACCGCTATCGGCTGCATCGCGCCGTCGAGGGATCGACGCTCTACGTCTTCGCGAACCGCGATCGCCGCCTGTACGCGGTCAATCGCCAGGACGGCAGCTTTCGGGCGCTGAGTCCCGAGATCAAGCTGCAGGGCAATGAGGACCCGACGGCCATGGAGCTGCGGCCCTCCGGAATCGTGCTGATCTCGCCGCAGAACCTGGTCGTGCTCGGTCGCGATGGACAAATCAAGCAGCAGACGTACCACCCGGCTCCGCAGCTCCCTGGACTGCTTCGGGCGCTGTACCGCATTCAATCCGTACGCGCGGGGTTATATGGAGCCGCGGCCTCGGCATACGGTGACGCGTTCGCGCAGGCCGCGCGCCAGTCGAGTGATACGACGGCCAAGATCGTCTACCGTCAGCTGTCTACCGCGTACACGCAGGGCGGGGCACAACTCCAAGGCTATTCGAGCCAGGCGTCCGCGCTCGCCAGCAAACGCTTCAAGGCTTCACTGACGGCGCCGAGCTCGGTGTTCATGCTGACGCGCGCCGCCGAAGGGAACGGCAACGTCCTGCTCCAGATCGACAAGGACAACGGCCAGCCGCGCGCGCGTGTCGATCTCGGTAAGGAGCGTGAGCCGGTGTATGCAGTCGACGACATCGCGGGCATGTTGTTCCTGCGCACGGCTGTGGGAACGGTGGTGGCCTACAGACTTTAGCGGAGCACGGAGCAGGGAGCAGGGAGCACGGAGCAGGGAGCAGGGAGCGAGGAGCACTTGCTCCGTGCTCCGTCCGCAGTTTCGACTTAATTCTCGCGCCTACACCAAAATCCAACCCATCGATCAGTGGTGACGCGCTCCGTCCGCGGGGGATCTTGCGTCTGTCCGCTCCTCTCAGAGCCTCCTCGTGCAGGGATTCCATCACCGTCGCGAAAGCCGTGGCCGAGCTCCTGCGGCCCGGAAATGGCACGCTCTCGCTCACTCAGCTCACCGAGCTCGATCAGCGCGGCAACCAGAATGGGCGGTATGACGTGGGTGATCTGCGCGCTTTGTTGATTCGCATCGGACTGCTGACTGCTCCGAGCCCTAGTCCCACGCCGAAACGGGACTAAGTGCGGTTGTAGCCCATCCGTTTTAGCCCGTAACCAAATCACAGGAGCGATGGTTCGGGCTATTGCCCCGCGGACATCATTCTCCCAGTCCGCCGAGGTGGAATAGTTCGCGGCGGCAAATCCTTTACGGAGGTACCTTATGGTTCGAGGCACGAGAGTCCTGGCGGGCGCGTTCGCGTTAGTCGGCGTACTCGGCGCGCTGACCGCAGCTCCCGCGGCCGCGCAGCGCGGCTCCTTCACCCCGTGGGCGGGCGCCTATGTCCCGACCCGGAATTCATTCAGCACTGTCGGCACCGATATCAGTCGCGACAACAGCTTCATCATGGGCGCGCGGTTCACGTTCTGGGGCAAGAGCCCGATCGGGTTCGAGCTCACCGGTGGCTTTGCACCGGCCCGCGTCCGCGTTTCCGGCACGACCATCAATGCCGAACGCAACACGGAAGTGTTTCTGGCCGGCGCCAAGCTGATGTTGGGCCTGTCTCCAGCGGAGTCCCGCATCGGGGTGTTCCTGAGCGGCGGTCCCTCGCTGATTCGCGTGGGCAACAACGTCGCGCGCGAAAGTGAAAGCAGTACGGACTGGGGCGGCGTGGTCGGCCTCGGTTTCCGGTTTCCAATCTCGAACGCGATCGGCCTGCGCATCGAGGGCGAAGACTTCTTCTACGGCGGTAACTTCGATGGCAGCAGCAAGTTCCAAAACGACCTCGTGTTGAGCGCCGGCCTCGCCATCGGTTGGTAAGAGAGGGACGTAATTTCAGCGAAAAGGCTCGCCTGCAAAGGCGGGCCTTTTTGTTGTAGAATGGGGGCCATGCCAACCCAGGTCGAAGGTCGCCGTGGCGGAGCCGTCGGCGCCAAAATCGATTTCCGCGACGGCCACTGGATCGTCCCCGACCACCCCATCATCCCATTCATCGAAGGCGACGGCACCGGACCCGACATCTGGCGCGCCGCCGCTCAGGTATTCAACGCCGCCGTCACGAAGACATCGGGCGCCAGGCGCAGCGTGGTGTGGCGCGAGGTCCTGGCCGGGGAGAAATCGTTCAAAGAGTCCGGCAGCTGGCTGCCGGAGGAAACGCTCAACGCCATTCGCGAGCATCGGGTCGCGATCAAAGGCCCGCTGACGACTCCCGTGGGCGGCGGGATCCGCTCACTCAACGTCGCGCTGCGGCAAATCCTCGACCTGTACGCCTGCATCCGCCCGGTGCGCTACTTCACCGGCGTGCCCGCGCCCGTCAAAGAGCCACGCAAGCTCGACGTGGTAATCTTCCGGGAGAATATCGAAGACGTGTACGCCGGTATCGAATACAAGGCGGAAAGTCCTGAAGCTGAAGCCGTGATCGAGTTTCTCTCGCGCCGCTTTAGCGCGAAGATCCGGCCCGGCAGCGCGATCGGCATCAAGCCGATGTCCAAGTTCGGCTCGCAACGGCTGGTAGTTAAGGCGATTCAGTACGCGCTCAAACGCAAGAAACCGTCGGTAACGCTGGTGCACAAAGGCAACATCATGAAGTTCACCGAAGGGGGCTTCCGCGACTGGGGCTATGAAGTCGCCAAAGAGCGCTTCAGCGAGCAGATCGTCACGGAGGCCGATGGCGGGAAGCGCAAAGAAGACGTGGGGAAGCTGTTGATCAAAGACCGCATTGCCGACGCCATGTTCCAGCAGCTCGTGCTGCGTCCCGATGAATACTCCGTCATCGCGGCTCCCAACTTGAATGGCGATTACCTCTCCGATGCGGCCGCAGCGCAGGTCGGCGGCCTCGGGTTGGCTCCCGGCGGGAACGTGGGCGACGGCTACGCGGTATACGAGGCCACGCACGGCACCGCCCCCAAATACGCCGGCCAGGACAAGGTCAATCCGAGCAGCGTGATTCTGTCGGGCGTCATGATGTTCGAAGAGATCGGCTGGGACGACGTGGCGCGCGCGATCGTACGCGGGCTCGAAGGCGCCATCGCGGCACAGCGGGTGACATACGATCTTGCGCGTCAACTGCCCGGGTCTACTGAAGTCTCCACGTCCGCGTTCGCCGAGGCGATCATCGAGCATTTGTCATGAAGTCGGCGATCTCGACCAAGGCCCCCCTCAAGGTCGCCACACCACTTCTCGCGGTCGTCGTGACACAGGGATTCGCGCCGTTGCAGGACCCGACTCTCGAACGGGCGGTGGCATCGGGTGACTACAAAGGAAAGAAGGACGAGACCCTGCTCGTGTACGGGACGGAACAGGGACCCGAGCGTATCCTCCTGGTAGGGGTAGGGAAACCGGGCGAGATCACGCGCAGCTCGATCCGGCGGGCAACCGCCGTGGCGGCCAAGCGCGCCCGAGCGCTGGGCACGAAGACGTTTTCGTTGCTCGTTACGCCGGACGCGCGCGGCGGCCTCGGCGCCGCCGAGCTGGCGCAGGTCGCGATCGAAGGCGCGGCTCAGGGCGGCTGGCAATTCACCGAGCTGAAGAAGCAGCCTGAGGATCCCAAGCCCGATCTCGAGTCAGTTGAGATCCTCGTGGACCAGGGCGACAAGAGTGCAGCGGAAGCGGGACGGCGCATCGGGGACGCGATGGCCGCGGGATACGTCTTTACTCGCAATCTCCAGATGCAGCCGGGCAACCTGTGCACGCCCACCTATCTCGCCGAGCAGGCCCGCAAGCTGGCAACAACCCACGGGTTCGATGTCACGATCCTCGATAAAGCGCAGATAAAGAAGGAAGGGATGGGCGCCCTCCTCGCTGTAGCGCAGGGCAGTGCCGAAGAACCCCGGTTCATTGTGCTGGAGTACCATGGAGGTACCGGTGCGCCAGTGGTGTTGGTCGGCAAGGGCGTCACCTTCGATTCGGGGGGCATCTCGATCAAGCCGGCCCAGAATATGGAAGACATGAAGTTCGACAAGTCGGGAGCCACGGCCGTCCTCGGCACATTCGAGGTCCTGGGGCGCCTGAAACCGAAGCTCAACGTCGTGGGCTTGATCCCCGCGACCGAGAACCTCCCGTCGGGCACCGCGATCAAGCCGGGCGATGTGGTAAAGAGCCACATGGGCAAAACGATCGAGATCATCAATACGGACGCCGAAGGCCGGCTGATCCTCTGTGACGCGCTGTCGTACGCCCGGCGCTATAAACCGGCCGCCGCGATCGACGCCGCCACGCTCACCGGCGCGGTGGTCATTGCTCTGGGCCATCACGCGATCGGGATGCTCGGCAACGACGAAGCGCTGCTCGCGGAAGTGCGCGACGCGGGTGAGCGCGCCGGCGAGCGGTGCTGGCCCTTGCCGCTCTGGGACGATTACCGCGACCTGCTGAAATCGGACGTCGCCGACGTCAAGAACTCCGGCGGGCGGGCCGCCGGCACGATCGCCGGTGCCTGGTTCCTACGGGAATTCGTCGATGGCTTCCCGTGGGTGCACCTCGACATCGCTGGAACCGCCTATCTCGAAGGCGAAGGCGTGAGCCACGCGAAGGGGCCCACCGCGATCGGCGTGCGCCTCTTCACGGAGTTCCTGCTCAAACGCGCGGGCGCTTGATTCGAGCAGGCCTGCTCACCTTCGGGCTGTCCGTGGGAGGAGCGGGTGTATTAGCCGCCCAGGCCGATACCACCCGGCAAGACACGACGACAGTCACCGACACGGCGGCCGTCCGCGACACCACCGAACAGGATACGCTGCCGCGGCTCTTGCCCGTGTTCGCACCCAGCATCGCGCCGGGGCCGTTGCCGCGCGGCATGCGCTACACCTTCACCGTCGATTCACTCCTCTTCACCAGCGCGCGCACGCTCAGCGACCTGTTGAGCCACATCCCCGGCGTGTACGTCGTGCGCGGCGGCTGGTACGGCCAGCCGGAGATCGTCTTGTACGCCGGGCGTGGACCGGCCTCGCTGGAGGTCTATTGGGACGGGGTGCCGTACCTGCCGCTCGGCCGCGACTCGGTTTACCTCGATCCCGCCCGCATTCCGCTCGCGCCGCTGGAGCGCATCGACGTTTTGCTCCTGCCCGCCGCGCTGCAGGTGTACCTCGTCACAGCGCGGCCGCGATCGACCGCGACGAGCACGCTCGTCGGGATCATGACGGGCAATCAGGACATCGCGGAATACCGCGGCGGCTATGCGACCCGCACGCGCTCGGGGTTTGGCGCGTCCATCATCGCCAACTGGAGCAGCATCGGCGCCGGTATCGCGGCAAACACGACCACGCCGTTCAGCGCGAGCGATCTCTGGCTGAAGTTCGACTACGTGCCACCAGAAGGGCGCGTCGGCGCATCCTTCCAGATCCTGACCTCCGGCTGGCATCGCGATGCTTCCGGTGACGGTCTGATCGACGACTGGCGACAGGATCGTCGCGAACGTCAGCTGCATTTCTTCGTCGCGCAGCGTGATGACGGCCTGGGGTACCGGATCACCACGACGCTGGCGACTACCACGGTCAGCCGCGATACCGTACTCAGTAATCGGGATTCGGCCCTGAGCCAGCGGATCGTGTCCATCGCAAGCGTGGAGGCGAGTCAGACTTGGCGGCGCGCACACATCGTGGGTACGGCGCGTGTCGGCGCGGGGCGCCTGCCGCAACACCTCGAGGCGCGCGCCGGCTGGATGCCGTTCTCCGCACTCACCGTGGCAGGGGCGATCCGGCGGTCATTTTATGACGGTGAACGCGACGGTCTACGGGGCTTCGTCTCCGCCGGGCTCGCCCTCCCGCTCGGCTTTTCGGCTCGCGCCGAAGCCGCGTGGCAGCACGATCTCCAGGCACCGCTCGACAGTGCGGACACCGTGCAGCTGGCCACCAATGTCGCCGCCTGGCTGCGGTTCGATCATCGGCGGCTCACCCTCGAGGTGGGCCGCGGTCGCCGCGATCCGTTCACGCCCCTCGGATTCGCCGGCGGGATTGGTCCCATCGATTCGCTGCGCCCGACTGCAGCGACCGAATTCCTCGCCGCGCACGGATCGTTGCAGCTCCTCCCCGGACTGTGGGTATCGGGCTGGTATTACAATCCCATCACCGGCGGCGGCGACTTCGAGCCACCTCACCATTCCCGGATTTCGGCGACGTTCTATTCGAAATTCTGGCGAGTCTTCAAGAGCGGGATCTTCGCGTTGCGGGCGGAAGCGGCGGTCGAGTCCTGGAGTCGCTCCGAGCTCGGAGGTATCGCCGTCGACAGCACCGTCGCCGTGGAGCGCACGATGAACGGTGCCAGCTTTGCCAGTACGAACCTCGAGCTGCAGCTCGCGGGCGTGACCCTTTTCTGGACCGTGCACAACATCAACCGGATGCGCTCGAGCTACCTCGAGGGCCTGGGCTTTCCCAAGAGTGCGCAGCAGTGGGGGGCCCGCTGGTTCTTCACGAACTAGCCCCTCTGACTACATTTAAGGCCCTGTGCCGCGCAGTATGACAGGCTTCGGTGCCGCCGAAGATCGGGTGTCAGGCGGACGGTTGCGAATTGAAATCCGCACCGTCAATCACCGGTTTTTCAACCCGCAACTCAAGTTGCCGGCCGATCTGGCCGGCATCGAGATCGAGATGCGCGAGCGGCTGCGCGAGCTGCTCGAACGCGGACATGTGGCGGTCACGGCGCGCTGGGTGGAAACCCCCGCAGGAGAGACGGCGCTGACCGTCGACCTGGCGCGGGCAAAGCAGGTGGTCGCGGCAGCACAGCAGCTCAAGAAGAAGCTGAAGCTCAAGGGGACGGTCGATCTCGCGTTCGTCGCGCGTCAACCCGACGTGCTGACCGCCATAGACGGATCACGCGATAGCGACCAGCCCGTGCAGTGGTCGGACGTCAAGCCGCTCGTGGAGCGCGCGGCGAAGGACGTCATCGCAATGCGCGAGCGGGAAGGCGAGGCACTCGCGGCCGAGCTCAAGATCCGGCTCGATGCGCTCGAAGCAGGCGCGCGTGTCGTCGAGGAGCAGGCGCCGGTCCGGCTCAAGGCCGAGCATGAGCGGCTGAAGCAGGCGGTGGCCGAGCTGACCCAAACCGCGACCGTTGACGAGCAGCGGCTCGCGTTCGAGATCGCGCTGCTCGCCGACCGGGTCGACATCACCGAAGAGGTGGTGCGCTTCCGGTCGCACACCGCCGCGGCGCGGGCGGCGCTCGAGTCAAAGCAGCCGGTCGGGAAGCAGCTCGGGTTTCTCGCGCAGGAGCTGCTGCGTGAAGTGAACACCATGGGCTCCAAGGCGAACGACGCGCGTATCACGCAGACGGTGATCGCGATGAAGGGGGAGCTCGAGAAGCTTCGGGAGCAGCTGGAGAACCTGGAGTGACGACCAAGCCGCGGATCGTCGTTCTGTCGGCGCCCTCGGGCGGCGGCAAGACGACGATCGCGCGAGCGGTGCGCGAGCGCAATCCCGATCGGTTCGGGTTTTCGGTGTCGGCGACGACGCGCAAGCCCAGGACGGGAGAGCGGGAGGGCGTAGATTATCACTTCCTCCCGCGCAACCGCTTTCTCGAGGCGGTCGGCGCAAACGAGTTTCTCGAGTACGCCGAATATGGCGGCGAGCTGTACGGCACGCTGAAGCGGGAAGTCGAAAAGGTGGAGCAATCCGGGCAGCACGTGCTGCTCGACATCGAGGTCGATGGCGCCCGCCAGGTGCGGAAGCAGTACCCGCCACCCGGCTCGATTTCGATCTTCATTCTGCCGAGCGATCCGCAGGTGCTGCTCGAGCGGCTGCAATCGCGCCAGAGCGAGTCGATCGAGCAGATTCGGTGGCGCATAGATCGGGCGGAATACGAGCTGCAGCAGTCCACGCTGTTTGATCGTTGGGTTCGAAACGACGACCTCGACACGGCGGTGGCGGAAGTCGTTGCGATCGCGGAGGACACGAGCGGGCGCAGCCGCGACAGGGAAGACTTTGAGTGGATCACGAGCTATGGTCGCGGCCTGCAGGCAGCGGCGCAGCGGCTATATGATGAGTTACACAAACATCATTGATCATTGATCACTGTTCATTGATCATTGAGGGGGGTTGAGCCATGCGGATTGTGACACCGGCAGAAGTTGCGGGACAGACACAGAACAAATACCTCGGCGTGCTCGTGGCCGCGAAATTCGCGCGCTTCGTGAACGACTTCCCGCGCGACCGCTCGGTCGACTGGGAGGAGAAGCTCACCACGCGCGCGTTCGACGAGCTCGTGCGCGGCGGCCTCAAGTACCGCCTCGTGCGGCGGCGGCGCCAGCAGGAAGCCTAATGCCGCACGTCGTGCTCGGCGTGTCGGGCGGAATCGCCTGCTACAAGAGCTGCACACTCGCACGACGACTCACAGAAGCCGGCACCACGGTCGACGTGGTGCTCACTGCGGCGGCCGCGGAGTTCGTGCGGCCGCTGACCTTCGAAGCCCTCACCGGTCGTCCTGTCCTGACTTCGCTCTGGGAGCCGGGTCGCGCGCTCGCGCACATCGATCTCGCGAAACAGGCCGACCTGGTGATCATCGCACCGGCGACGGCGAACGTCCTGGCCCGCGCGGCGATGGGGATGGCGGATGATCTGCTCACCGCCATCCTGCTGGCGCGGGCCGACGGCCGCATCCTCGCGGCGCCCGCCATGAACGACGCGATGTACGCGCATCCCGCGACGCAGGCGAATATCAAAACGTTGGCCGAGCGCGGCTGGCACTTCGTCGGTCCCGAGATTGGCGCGCTCGCCGAAGGCCCGAGCGAGCGGCCCGGGCGGATGAGCGAGCCCGAAACGATTCTCCGCGCCGTCGAGCAGCTGCTCGGCTCCGCGCGGGCCACAACGAGCAAATGGTCGGGCAAACGGGTGGTCGTCACCGCGGGCCCGACGCGTGAGCACCTCGATCCGGTGCGGGTGATCACGAACCCCTCGAGCGGCCGCATGGGATACGCACTGGCCGAAGCGGCGCGCGCGCGCGGCGCCGACGTCGTGCTCGTCAGCGGCCCCACGGAGCTCACGCCACCTCACGGACTCGCGACCAAGCGTGTCGAGACGACCGAGGACATGCAGCGCGCGCTCGAGGCCCTGGTGCCAGGTGCCGATGCCCTCATCATGAGCGCCGCGCCCGCGGATTACCGTCCCAAGCATGCGGCGCCGAAGAAGCGACCGCGCGGCAACGGCGCCCTCACAGTCGAGCTCGAAGCGACGCCCGACATACTCGCCTCGCTCAAACGGCGCAAGGGGATGGTCGTGGTGGGTTTCGCCCTCGAGACGGGAAACGGATTGGCGAACGCCCGGACGAAGATGCAGAATAAGGCGCTCGACTTCGTGATCCTGAACGACGCCACTGAGCCCGGCGCAGGATTCGAGGTACCGACCAATCGCGTGACGATTCTAGGGCGCAACGGTTCGCAAGTCGACTTGCCGGTGCTGCCAAAGCGCGAGGTGGCGGAACGGATTCTCGACGTCGTCGAAGAGGCGCTTTGACCGATTCGCGGGCTCTGGCGGCTGAATACTTGCGACAACAACGGCTGCTCGGTGGAGACTCGGTAATTCTCCCCGACGCTGGCGCGACCCCGGGCTACCGCCCGGGGTTAGAAGCTGTGCCGGAGCCCGCTCTGCGAACCCCGGGCGGCAGCCCGCAGCTAACCCCGGGCGGGAGCCCGGGACTGCCTCCCTCCGGGATCTCGTTCGAGACACCGTCGGCCGATCTTTTCGTCACCAACCCAATCCAGCGGGCCAATAGTCTCGCGGAGGTCGCGCAGTTAATCGCCGCATGCCGCGACTGCAAACTCTGCGACAGTCGCACCAATACCGTACCAGGCGAAGGCCCGGCGACAGCCAAGCTGGTCGTGGTCGGGGAAGGGCCCGGGCGAACCGAGGACGAAACGGGTCGCCCGTTCGTCGGTCGCGCCGGAGAGCTGCTCACCAAGATCCTCGAGGCGATCCAGCTGCCGCGCGATCAGGTGTTCATCTGTAACGTTGTGAAGTGCCGGCCTCCCGAGAACCGGCTACCGCAGTACGATGAGATCGCCGCGTGCATGCCCTTCTTGTACCGGCAAATCGAGCTGGTCAAGCCCAAAGTCATTCTGGCCATGGGCGGGACGGCCGCTCAGTCGCTCCTCAACACCAAGCAGTCCCTTGGCGCCCTGCGCAATCAGATTCACCGGTTTCGTGGCATCCCGCTGATCGTGACCTATCACCCGGCGGCGCTACTACGGAACCCCAACTGGAAGAGACCAACCTGGGATGACGTCCGCATCGCCGCTCGCCTCCTCGCTGCCTGATCGCTCGGCCGAGTACGCCGGCCGCCAGACTCCCTGGAGTAACGAAGCGGAGCAGGCGGTCCTAGGCGCGATGGTGCTCGACCAGGACGCGGCGCTGAAAGCCGCCGAGATCCTGGACGATACGATGTTCTATAAGGAGAGTCATCGCCTGCTGTTCCGGTCGATGCTGTCCCTGACCGAACGTGGCGACGTCATCGACCCCGTCACGTTGCGCGACGAGCTGTCGCGCCGCGGCGACCTCGATCGCGCCGGCGGGATGGAGTACATCGCGGCCCTGATCGACGTGGTGCCCACGGCGGCCAACGTCGATTACCACGCGAGGATCGTGCGCGACCGAGCGGTGCTGCGCCGCCTGGTCGAAGCGGCCACCGGCATCATCCAGGATGTCTACGAGGGACACGACACGGCTGGAGAGGTGCTCGACAACGCCGAGCACCGAGTCTTCCAGGTGGCGCAATACCGGCGCGCCGAGGAGTTCATCCGCATCAAAGAGCTGATCTGGCCCACGATGGAGCGGATCGAGTCCCTCCAGTCGGGCGCCGGCGCATTGACCGGCATTCCCAGCGGATTCGTCGACCTCGATCGCTATACGGCCGGCTTTCAGCCTTCCGACCTCATCATCCTCGCGGCGCGGCCCTCCATGGGAAAGACGGCGCTGGCGTTGAACATCGTCCAGCATGCCGCGATCGAGCACAACACGCGGGTCGCGTTCTTCTCACTGGAAATGTCCAAGGACCAGCTCGTGCAGCGGTTGCTCTGTTCGGAAGGACTGGTGGACGCACAGCGTCTGCGGCGCGGCCAACTGCGCGATGACGATTATCCCAAGCTCGCGCGCGCCGCCGGGTTACTCGGCACCGCGCCGATCTGGATCGACGACTCCGCCGCGTTGACGCCGCTCGCGATGCGCTCCAAAGCCCGGCGGCTCAAGGCTGAGCACGATGTCAGCCTCGTGATCGTCGATTACCTCCAGCTGATGCAAGGGCCGGGAGATGTTGAGAATCGGCAGCAGGAGATTTCCTACATTTCGCGCTCGCTCAAGGCGCTCGCCAAGGAGCTGGACGTTCCGGTTGTGGCGCTGTCACAGCTCTCGCGCGCGCCCGAGCAACGCGGCGGCGAGCACCGGCGGCCGCAACTCTCCGACCTACGCGAGTCGGGCGCCATCGAACAGGACGCCGACGTCGTGTTATTCATCTACCGCCAGGAGTTCTACGATGGGCCCGTCGATCCCAAGACCAACGAGAGCATCGAGGGAATCGCCGAAGTGCTCGTTGGCAAGCAGCGCAATGGGCCCACCGGAAACCTGAAGCTGCTCTTCAAGAAGGAATACACGCGCTTCGACAACTACTCCGCGCGCGAGGCTCCGGCGAGTGTCTAGAGCACGGTCGGTGTTTCGTTGTAGCGAATGCGGCGCCGACCAGCCCAAATGGGGTGGCCGCTGCGACAGCTGCGGTGCATGGAATGCGCTGGTGGAGGAGCCGGTTGGGCAGAAGGTTGGACGGTCGGAAGGGTGGAAGGAAACTGCTGCGGTTCCCGTCCAACTGTCCAACCTTCCAACCACCGAACGCAGTCGCTGGCAAACCGGCCTGGACGAGTTCGATTTCGTGCTCGGCGGCGGAATCGTACCGGGCTCCGTCACCCTGGTAGGAGGCGAACCCGGAATCGGCAAGTCGACTTTGCTGATGCAGTGCGCCGCGCGGCTCGAGGGTCAAGGCATCGCCACGCTGTACGTCTCGGGTGAAGAATCGCCGGATCAGCTGCGGTTGCGCGCTGATCGTCTCCAGGAAAACGCCGGCGCCATCCACGTCCTGGGCGAGACAAGGCTCGAGTCCATTATTCACCACGCGACACAGCGCAAGGCGCGTGTCGTCGTGCTCGACTCCGTGCAGACGACTTACACCGACGAGCTGGAAGGCGCGCCGGGCAACGTCGGGCAGGTGCGTGAGTGCGCCGCCCGGCTGATGCGCTTTGCCAAAGACGCGGGGCCCGCGGTGCTCCTCGTCGGTCACGTGACGAAGGGCGGTGGCCTCGCGGGGCCGAAGACGCTCGAACACATAGTGGATACCGTGCTGTACTTCGAAGGCGAGGCGACACTCGATCACCGCATCCTGCGCGCGGTGAAGAACCGTTTCGGCTCGGTCGATGAGATCGGCGTATTCAGCATGACGGGCGCGGGACTCGAGCCCGTCGCAAACCCGGCCGCCGCGTTCCTGGCCGGCCGGAGTAGCGGCGCCGCGGGCTCCGCGGTGACGGCGCTGATGGAGGGCACGCGACCAATGCTCGTCGAAATCCAGGCCCTCGCCTCGAAAGCCGGATTCGGCACGCCACAACGCGTCGCAAACGGACTCGACCAGCGGCGCCTGTCCCTGCTGCTCGCGGTGTTGGAACGCCGCGGCGGGCTCCCCTTCGGCAGTCTCGACGTCTTCGTCAACGTGACCGGTGGGGTTCGTCTGATCGAGCCTTCCACCGACCTCGCCGTGCTTGCTGCCCTCGTCTCCACCGTCCATGATCGTCCGGTTCCAGCCGACGCGCTGTTTCTCGGTGAAGTGGGATTGGGCGGTGAGATTCGGCCCGTGGCAGGCGTCGACCGGCGGCTCGCCGAGGCCGCGCGCCAGGGGTTTCGGCGTGTGTTCCTGTCGAGCCGGTCGAAGGGCAGCAAAGATCTCGAAGTGATAGGCCTAGGGGGCATCGGTGACCTCACCCGCCGGCTCGCCGCCTGACGTCGGGGTAGTCGTCGTCGCGGCCGGCGCGGGTGTGCGCGCCGGTCCGGGAGAGCCTAAACAGTTCCGGCTCATTTTCGGCGTGCCGATGCTGTTGCGGGCGGTGCGCCCGTTCACCGGCCATCCCGAGGTGCGGCACGTGATCGTCGCCCTGCCTCCGGGATACGCCGAGCGGCCGCCCGAATGGCTGTCGAGGATCCGCGGGGACCGACTCGCCCTCGTCGCGGGCGGGGCGCACCGGATCGACTCGGTTCGCGCGGGGCTCGCGGCCCTCTCAGTCGATGCCGCGGTAGTGCTGGTGCACGATGCCGCTCGTCCGTTCGTGAGCCGCGGCACAATTGACGCCGTGATTGCGCGTGCGCGAGCGGGCGTCGGCGCCGTCGCCGCGGTCCCGGCTTCCGACACGCTCAAAGAGATCGGACACGGTCCCCTGCGGACGACGCCGCTCATTGTGCGTACTGTCGACCGGGAGCGGATCTGGCGGGCCCAGACCCCTCAGGGATTTCCGCGGCAAATGCTGCGCGAGGCCTACGAGCAGCTCGCGGTGTCGCGGGAGGCGGCCAACGGCGGCGCTCCAAGCGACGATGCCGAGGTGTGCGAGCGCGCGGGGTTTCCGGTCGAGTTGATTCCCGATTCGCCGTACAACGTCAAGATTACGACAGCCGACGATTTTCGGATCGCCGAGGCTCTCGCGCGTGAATTGCATTGAATCCGTTGCCGTTTCAAACGGTGGACGAGATCGCGGCCGCGATCCCGCAGGTCGTCACGCACCTCGGGAAGGGCGGCTTGCTCGCCTATCCGACAGAAACGGTGTACGGCCTCGGATCGCGCGCCGTGCAGACGGATGTCGCCGCACTCGCCGCGCTGAAGGGCCGCGCCGCCAGCAAGCCGTTCCTCCTATTGATCAGCGATCGATCCATGGCTGAGGCGCACGGACTCGCGTTCAACCCCGCCGCCGACGCACTGGCGCGGGTTTTCTGGCCGGGGCCCTTGACGCTCGTGCTTCCAGGGGGATCGGGCCGCCTGCCCGACCTGTTGCGCGGGCCAGACGGCGGCATCGCGGTGCGATGGACCTCGCATCAAGCGATCGCATCACTGGTCGCGGCATTGGGTGGACCGTTGACGTCGACGTCGGCGAACCTGCCGGGGCAGCCCCCGGGGCCGGGCGCGGCGGCGATCGCTCGGGACTTCGCAGGAGCAGTGGACGACGGAAGGCTGCTCGTGCTCGACGGAGGGGTGCTGGGGAACCGCCCGCCTTCGACCGTGGTTGACTGCACGCGACCGCAGGCGCAGATCGTACGGGAAGGTACGCTCAGCGTCGCCGAATTGCGCCGCGCGGTGGGACGCCTGGCCCCATGACCCAACACGTCTTGTTCGTTTGCACCGGCAATATCTGCCGCAGCCCGCTGGCGGCTGCGCTGCTGGAGCGCGCACTGAGAGAACGCGGGCTCGATGTGAAAGTCACGTCCGCAGGCACCGGCGCATGGGATGGCGCCCCCGCATCCGAGGGCGCCTACCTCGTCGGACTCGAGCGCGGTCTCGATCTCTCGAGTCATCGCGCCCGCCTGCTCACACGCGAGCTGGTGGAGGACGCCAATCTGATTCTCACGATGGCCCGTCATCATCGTGCCCGCGTCGACGAGCTCGGTGGCGAAGGCCGCGTCTTCGTCCTCGGCGAGTACGCCGGCCGGGGCAGCGATGAAGTGAGCGATCCGTTCGGCGGCGACCTAGATGTCTATCGCGACACCTGCCAGGAGCTCGAGGCCCTCGCCGCCGCCGTCGCGGAGCGGCTGGCAGCCGAAAGCAAACGTGGAGATCAGCGCTAAGACGCGTCTCCTGGTGGTCATCGGCGATCCGGTGGCCCACTCGCTGTCTCCCGCCATGCACAACGCCGCATTCCGTGCGCTGGGGTTAGACGCTGTGTACGTCGCGCTCAGGGTCACCGCCGACGCCCTGCCGCAGGTCCTCGCGATGCAGCGCACGACTGGTGGCGCGGGCAATGTCACCGTCCCGCACAAGGAGGCGGTCGAAGGATCCGTGACGCGCAAAACGGATGTCTGCGCGCGCGTTGGAGCGTGTAATACGTTCTGGACCGAGGACGGCGCATTGGTCGGCGACAACACCGATGTCTTCGGCGTGTCTCAGGCCTTGGCGCGTATTGGGGCGGGTCAGCGGCAAGAGCGGTGGCTCGTAATCGGAACCGGTGGATCGGCGCGCGCGGCAGCGGTGGCGGCCGCCAATCACGGCACGACGCTGTTCGTGCGCTCGCGCGATGGCGAAAGGGCGCGGCGGTTCGCGACGTGGGCTAACGAAGTCGGCGTGGAGACGAGTGTCGCCAACGGTCCAGTCGAAGTGGACGTCGCCATCAACGCGACACCGCTGGGACTCGCGGGACACGATCCGCTGCCAGTCGACGTCAACCACATCCCCGGCGCGCGCACGGCGCTCGACCTGGTGTACGCCCCCGGAGAAACCCGGTGGGTCCACTCGCTGCGCGAGCGTGGCATCACGGCGGCGGACGGCCGCGAAATGCTCGTGCAGCAGGGTGCCGCCGCGTTCGGCCGCTTCTTTCCCGATACGGTCGCACCCACCGAGGTGATGCGGGCCGCGGTCCATCGCGCGCTGCGTGCGTAGCTCAGCACTCCGTTAAGGATTCGACATTCGACACTCGGTCTTCGACATTCTCCGGCTCGAGCAGCTTCTGCTTCCCACGGAGTGTCTGCTCTGCCACGCCCTGTTGGGCGACCGCGAGGCGCATCGCATCGTCTGCGCGATCTGCCGCCAGCGCTGGCGCGCCGTACGACCGCCCTGGTGCGCGCGCTGCGGCCAGCCGGCCCCGCATTTCGGCGCGTGCCGGCTGTGCGCCGCATGGCCTGCCGCGCTAGACTCCGTTCGGTCTGCGGTCTGGCTCGTTGAGGGAGCACAGCAAGCGGTGCACGCGTTGAAGTACGACGGCTTACCGCGTATCGCCGATGACTTGGTCAGGGCCATGGCGCCGCTGCGACCCGCTGTCGACGGTCCGGCGGCGCTGGTTCCGATTCCACTCGCGACCCGGCGGCTGCGCCAGCGCGGTTACAACCAGAGCGAAGTGCTGGCGCGCGCGCTCGCGAGAGAATGGCGGATTCCCGTGATTCCTGGCGTGCTGGTCCGCACGCGCGAAACACCGACGCAAACGGCGTTGACACCGGAGACCCGTCTAGCGAATGTGCGCGCAGCTTTCGCTGCGAATGTTCAATGTCCAAATATCATTGATCATTGGACATTGATCATTGTCGATGACGTTTTTACCACGGGGGCGACACTCGCTGAAGCGGCGCGTGCCCTCGAGCAAGCCGGCGCGAGGCGCATGTACGGCGTTACCTTCGCCCGCGCGGCAATTCCGGACTTCACCTAGGGAGAGTTCATGGCGGTTCGGGTAGGGATCAACGGGTTTGGCCGCATCGGCCGCAACGTCCTCCGCGCGGCGACGATGGCAAAGCAGACCGAGATCGAGTTCGTCGGCGTCAATGACATCACCGACACGAAGACGCTCGCGCACCTCCTGAAATACGACTCGGTACACAAACGCTTTCCCGGAACTGTCGAGGCGAAGGGCGACACGCTGGTCGTCAACGGCAAGCCGATCAAGGTATCGGCGATCAAGGAGCCCGAGAACCTTCCCTGGAAGGAGCTGGGCGTCGAGTTCGTGCTGGAAAGCACAGGGCGCTTCACCGACAAAGAGAGCGCCTCCAAGCACCTCGCGGCGGGAGCGAAGAAAGTGGTGATCTCGGCGCCCGCCAAGGGCGAGGACATCACGATCTGCATGGGGGTCAATCACGAAAAGTACGATCCCGCCAACCACACGATCATCTCCAATGCGTCATGCACGACCAACTGCCTCGTTCCAATGGTGAAGGTCGTGATCGACAACTTCGGCTTCAAACATGGGTTCATGACGACCGTGCACAGCTATACCAATGACCAGCAGATCCTCGACCTCCCGCACAAGGATCTGCGGCGCGCACGCGCCGCCGCCCTCAGCATCATCCCCACGACGACCGGCGCCGCAAAGGCAACCGGCCTCGTCATTCCGGAAGTGAAGGGCAAGATCGACGGCATCTCGCTCCGCGTGCCCACTCCCGACGTCTCGATTGTCGAGCTCGTCGCCGACGTCGAGACCCTGGCGACCGTCGAGGCCGTGAACACCGCCTTCAGGAAGGCCGCTGCATCAGGTCCGCTCAAGGGAATTCTGGAGACGAGCGACGAACCCTTAGTCTCCACGGACTACATCGGCAGCTTGTATTCGAGCGTGATCGATACGATGTCGACCGCGGTCATCGACGGCTCGCTGGTGCACATCTCGTCCTGGTACGACAACGAGATGGGCTACTCGGCGCGCTGCGTGGACCTGCTCGCATACATCGGCCGAAAACAGTGATCCCTACCGCCTCCTTACCGCCCCTGCCCCTTACCGCCCTTGTCATTGACTAAACGCCGCCTGCGGGATCTTCCCCCGCAGGCGCTGGAGGGCAAACGCGCGCTCGTGCGGGTCGACTTCAATGTCCCGCTCAAGAACGGCACAGTCACCGACGACGCGCGGATGCGCGCGTCGCTCCCAACCATTCAATACCTGCGTGAAAAGGGCGCGCGCGTCGTCTTGCTGTCACATCTCGGCCGGCCGAAGGGCGGCCCTGACCCCCAATACTCTCTCAGGCAGATCGTGCGCGAACTCGAGACACTGCTCGGGGCGCCCGTCGAATTCATCGCCGATCCCGCAAGCGGTGTCCCCGTAACACGGCGACTCCCACGGGGAGGAGTCGCGCTAGTCGAGAACACCCGCTTCTGGCCAAGCGAAGAGAAAAACGACGCGGAGCTCGCCAGGACATTCGCTGCCCTCGGCGACCTCTACGTGAACGACGCGTTCGGATCGGCGCATCGCGCGCACGCCTCGACCGCAGCGGTGGCGCATCTCCTGAAACCGGCGGTGGCCGGCTTTCTCATGGAAAAGGAGTTGCAGTATCTGGGAGAGCTGCTGCACGATCCCAAACGGCCGTTCATCGCGGTGCTGGGCGGCGCCAAGATCTCCGGGAAGATCGATGTCATCCGCTCGCTCCTGCCGCTGGTAGATGAGCTGCTCATCGGTGGCGCGATGGCGTGTACGTTTGCCGCCGCGATGGGATTCGAGATCGGCTCTTCGCTCGTCGAACCCGATCGCATCGCTCTCGCCAAGGACCTGCTCGCGCACAGCGACAAGAAGTTGATTCTCCCGCGCGGTGCCGTCATCGCGCCGTCGCTCGAGCGCGCGAGCGAGCATAGGTCCGTTGCTGCGGACGCCATTCCGAAGGACTGGGCCGTGTACGACATCGACGAGGCGACGCAGCACGACTACCGCGTCCGACTGCTGCGCGCCAAGACGATCTTTTGGAACGGCCCGATGGGTGTGTTCGAGACGCCGCCATTCGACGCCGGCACCCGCGCCGTTGCCACTGCACTCGTCGATGCAGGGAAGAAAGGCTCTGTGACCGTCGTTGGAGGGGGCGATTCCGTGGCGGCCGTGGCGGGTATGGAAGACCAGCTGACGCACGTCTCGACTGGTGGCGGGGCGTCACTCGAGTTTCTGGAAGGGAAGGAATTGCCCGGCGTGGCCGCGCTCGAGGACCGGTGAGGCCGCTCGTCTTCGCAGGCAATTGGAAGATGAACGTGGGCCCCGTCGAAGCCCGCGAGTACCTGCGAGCGTTCTTCTCGGCCGGCGAGATCCCCCGCGAGCGATCGGTGTGGCTTTTCCCTCCGGCCGTATCGATCGAGACAGTCGCACAGGGAGCAGCCGGCCATCGCAACGTCCTGGTCGGATCCCAGGACATCCATTGGGAGCCGAAGGGTGCGTTCACCGGCGCGATCTCCGGACCCCTCGCCAAACAAGCGGGCGCCCGCCTGACGCTCATCGGGCACTCCGAACGCCGGCACGTCTTTGGGGAGACGGACGCGGAGACCGGAAAGAAAGTGACCGCAGCGCTCGACGCCGACTTGGAGCCTGTCCTGTGTGTGGGCGAGACCTTAGCCCAGCGCGAAGCGGGGGAAACCGTGACGGTCGTGACGCGTCAACTCCAAGCCGCTCTCGGAGGACGCGATGGAAAGGCGCGCGTGACGATCGCGTACGAACCCGTATGGGCCATCGGCACCGGACGAAACGCGACACCACAGGATGCCGCGGAAGTCCACCGGGCGATTCGCGCCTGGCTCAAGACCCACGCCGTCACCGCGACCCCGTTCCTCGTTCTGTACGGTGGCAGCGTCAACCTGAAGAACGCGGCCGAGCTGCTCGCGGAACACGAGCTGGATGGCGTACTGGTAGGCGGAGCGTCGCTCGAACCGCGCGGCTGGGCGCAGCTTGTGCGCACTGCCGTGGCCTAGGTATCTTGCCCCGCGCATGTACACAGTGCTCGTGGTAATTCTGATTCTCGACGCATTGATTCTCACCACCGCGGTGCTGCTCCAGGCGGGGCAGGGTGGTGGGCTCGCCACGTTGGGCGGCGGCGCCGGCACGGAGACGATCATGGGCGGCCGGCAGGCAACCACGCTGCTCACGAAGGTCACCTGGTGGACTGCCGGGATCTTCCTGTTTCTCGCCTTGGTGCTGACGTTCATGTCGCAGTCAGGCAGACAGGTCCGCTCGATCCTCGAAGGCCAGGTCCAGCAACAGGCGCCGACGCCGGTCCAACCGACGCCGTTACCGATCGAAACTCAACCGTCGGCTCCCGCGCCTCCGCCGGCGCCGCCTCCGCAACCCAATCGCAGACCGTAATCCAGCTCCTGCCTACGTCCTCCTAGAGGACGGCGCCTGGTTCCCCGGAACCGCCCCACTGCCGTTCGAGCCGGCGTACGCAGAAGTCGTTTTCACTACAAATCTGAGCGGATACCAGGAGGTCTTCACCGATCCCTCCTACCTCGGCCAGATCGTCGTGATGACCGCGCCCATGATCGGCAACTACGGTATTAATCCGGAGGATGTCGAATCAGACCGCCCGCGAGTCGCGGGTGTCGTCGTCCGCGAGCTCTCGCGAACGCCGTCCAACTGGCGCGCGACCGGGACCCTGCTCGAGTGGCTGGCCGGTGCCAAGGTGCCGCTCGTCGCCGATGTCGACACCCGTCAGGTCACTCGCTACATCCGTTCGCGTGGCGCAATGCGCGGCGTATTGGCGATGGGGGAGCAACCGACTCAGGAGATCCGGGCGGCCCTGGCCGCGTCGCCCTCGATGAACGGTCTCGACCTCGCGAGGGCCGCGACGATCCCGGTTGCGTATAGTGAAGGGCCGGCGTCCAGGGATGCGCAGCACCACGTCGTCGCCATGGATTTCGGGATGAAGCGCAACATCCTACGGCTCTTCGTCCAGCACGGGTGCCGCGTGACCGTGGTGCCCGCGACAACGAACGCCGCCGCCATCCGAGGCCTCAAACCCGACGGCGTCTTCCTGTCCAACGGTCCCGGCGACCCTGCGGCGGTGGACTACGCGATTACGGCCATCCGGGACCTCGCGGATGGCTCGCTGCCCATCTTCGGCATCTGTCTGGGTCATCAGTTGCTCGGTCTGGCGATGGGTGGGGAGACGGTGAAGTTGCCGTACGGGCATCGGGGCGGAAACCATCCTGTCCGCGATCTCGCGACAGGGCAAGTACTTATAACGTCGCAAAACCACGGGTTCGCGGTGCGGGGCGAGACTGGCGGGGTGCCCGGTGCGAAGTCACTTGAGGTCACGCACCTCAACCTCAATGATGGGACGGTTGAAGGAGTACGTCACAGGGAGTACCCGATTTTTGCCGTCCAATACCATCCGGAGGCGTCGCCGGGGCCTCACGACGCCCAGGGACACTTTCAACAATTCCTACAAGCTCTTGACGCCAAATAACTAAGCCCCTATCATAGCCCCCGACTTACGCAACTCGGCGACGCACCAGCAGTTACGGGGGGCCCAATGACGAAGGCCGATCTGGTCGAAAAAGTCACGGCGCAAATCGCTCGCACTGCTGGTCCCCTCATTTCGAAGAAGGACTGTGCACGCGTCGTAGACTCTTTTCTCGACGCGGTGAAAGCCGCGCTCGCCGAACAGCATAACATTGAGATACGCGGGTTTGGCACTTTCAAAATCCGCCAACGCAAGACCCGGATGGCGCGTAACCCGAGAACTGGTGATCCTGTCGAAGTCGCGGCGCGTCCCGTTCCTGTCTTCAAGCCCAGCAAGGAGTTGCGTGCGATGGTCGCGGACGCGAGCGAAAAGGTCCCTTCCTGATCGCGTCCTAAACCGCTGCTGTTGGGTAACTTGAACTGGGCCTCGGCCGCTCGCCGGGGCCCAACTTCTTGTCTGGAGTGATGATGCGTCGGTTCATCGGCAATCTCGCGGTTGTCCTTCTCGTGCCACTCGCGCTCGGCGCGCAAACGATTCGCTACGAGGTTGCGGTGGCGAACGGCGCGTTCCATGTGGCGGCGGAATTCCCCAGCGCGGGCAAGGACACGCTCTTCGTGTCCCTTCCTGCGTGGAGTCCGGGCAGCTACGAGATCCAGAACTACGCGCGCTACGTGTACGGGTTCGGCGCCAAGAACCCGGCGGGGCAGCCGTTGCGCTGGGATCGCGGTGACAAGGACACGTGGCGCGTGGTTCCGAGCGGCGCCGATCGTGTCACGGTCGAATTCGATTTCGACGCCGACACGATCGATCTCTCCATCGCGCGCACCGTCGAAAACTTCGCGCAATTCCTCGGCACCAATCTCTTTCTCTTTGAGGAAGGGCAGCTCAACCGGCCGGCCGAAGTCCGGTTTCGCGTGCCGAGCGGGTGGCAGGTGACGACGGCGCTAAAGGGTCCGGTGAATGGTGTGTATCGGGCCGCTGATTATCACGAGCTGTCTGATGCCATGACGTTCGTCGGCCGCTACAGCGTCGATTCGCTCCAGGTGGACGGGAAGTGGATTCGCGTCGCCGTGTGGCCCGCCGCGGATTACACGCCGGCGGTCGCGCGCAACATTCGCAACGGCATCGCCAAAATGTTGCCGGTGCAAACGCGCATCATGGGCGAAGCGCCGTACGACGTGTACACCGTGTTCTACAACGTCATTCACGAGCCGATCGGCTTCGGCGGCGGCCTCGAGCACAGCTTCTCGCAATACGACATCATGCCCGCGGGCGCCTTCGCCGACGCGGCCGGCAACCTCGGCGACTTCATGTATCCGCTCCTGTCGCACGAGTTCTTCCATCTCTGGAACGTAAAGCGGCTGCGCCCCGCGGAGCTGTGGCCGTACGACTACCGCGTCGAGCAGTCCACGCCGCTCCTGTGGTGGTCCGAAGGCGTGACCGACTACTTCGCCGACGTGACGAACTTGCGGTCGGGCATCTGGTCGGCCGATCAGTTCCTCGAGAGCGTGCGCTCCAACATGGACCAGATCGAGCAGATTCCCGAGCCGTGGAGCGCTGAAGACGGGAGTGAAGCGACCTGGATTCACGAAGTCCACATCAACAGCTCCCAGCTGTACTATCCCAAAGGCTCGTTGCTGGGCTTGCTCCTCGACATTTCGATCCGCGACGCGACCGACAACGCGCACACGCTCGACGAAGTGATCCGGACGCTTTACCAGAAGTACTACCGGCAGAACAAGGGCTTTACCACCGCCGACCTCCTGAGCGAGCTGCGCGCGGCCGGCATGCCCGACCTCGACACGTTCTACCGCCGCTACATCGACGGGCGCGATTCGTTGCCGTACGCGACCGTATTGCCCAAGGCCGGACTCGCGTTCAGCCGGCAGGTCGTGACCGTGCCGTTCGTCGGCGTGTCAACCGGGGCGACGGCGAGCGGCGCGCTCCGGGTGCAGCAGGTAACGCCGGGGAGTGCCGCGGCCGGCGCCGGGGTCGAGCCGGGCGACGTGCTCCTCAGCATCGGAGACGTGCGCGTGAGCCCCGAGCAAGACTGGGGGGGCGCGTTTCGCACGCGGTACCGCGGTAAAGCGGGCGAGCCTCTCGTGATCACCGTTCAGCGCGGCGGGCGTACCGTCTCACTCAACACCACAGTGCGCGAGCGGGCGAACTCGCGCCTCACGCTGTCGCGCGCGCCGAATCCGACGCCGAAGCAGGCCCGCATCTGGCAGGGCATCGCGGCGGGACTATAATCGGATCATGGCGACGGTGACCGTCCGGTTCTTCGCGCGCTACGCCGAGCTGACAGGCTGCGAATCGGCAGCCATCGCCGTGCCGGGCGCCGCGACTGTCGGCGACGTAGTCGCGCGAGTGCGCGAGACTGTGCCTGGCGCCGCGGCGCTGCCCGCTCGGCCACTGGCCGCTGTGAATCTGCGGCAGGTCAAGTTGGACGCACGGGTGAACGATGGAGACGAGGTGGCGCTGTTGCCGCCGCTGTCGGGGGGGTGAGGTGATAACTCATCGTTCATGGGATTCACAGGCTAAAGCCTGTGCTCGGCAAGCACTGCCCTTAAGGGCAGTGTCCGCCGAGCACACCCTTTAGGGTGTGAAAACCTGAGATCGATGATGACTCATCTCACCCGATCCCCCATCTCGCTCGATGCGCTGCTCGCCGGGGTGCAGTCACCCGAGCGCGGCGGGACGTGTCTCTTCTTGGGCACCGTGCGCAATGACGACGACGTCAGCGGTATCGAGTACTCCGCCTATGACGACATGGCAGTGACTGAGATTACGCGAATCCTCAACGAGGCACAGGAGCGGTGGCCGAATGCGCGCGTGACCCTCCAGCATCGGCTCGGCCTGATCCCCGTCGGAGAAGCGAGTATCGCCATTGCGGCCGCGGCTCCGCATCGCGACGAAGCGTTCGCCGCGTGCCGCTACGTGATTGAAGAGGTCAAGAAGCGCTTGCCGATATGGAAGAAGGAGCTGCACCTAGACGGCACCGCCACTTGGGTTGATCCGTCAGGCCAGCGGATGGCCGGAGGCCTCCGTGATCGTTGACCAGCTCAGGAGACCGCTGGGCAGTTTGCGCATCTCGGTCACCGACCGATGCAATCTCCGATGCCGCTACTGTATGCCGGAGCAGGAGTACGTCTGGCTGCCCAAGCGGTCGATTCTGACGTTCGAGGAAATCGGCCGCCTGGTCCGCGTGTTCACCGCGCTGGGCGTCGAGAAAGTGCGGCTCACGGGGGGCGAACCCCTGCTGCGGCACGACCTGCCGACGCTCACAGGAATGGTCGCCGCTATCCCCGGTGTCCACGATCTCGCCCTGACCACGAACGGCCTGCTGCTCGCCAGGCAGGCGGACGCGCTCCGCCGCGCAGGACTCGGCCGGATCACTGTTTCGCTGGACACGCTCCGTCCGGAGCGGATGCGTGAGCTGGCCCGGACGGACAAGCACTCCGACGTGCTCGCCGGAATCGCGGCCGCGCGCGCGACTGGCTTCTCGGTGAAACTCAACACCGTGATCATTCGCGGCGTGAACGACGACGAGCTCGTCGATCTCGTCGAGTTTGCGCGCCCGCATGAAGCGGAGGTTCGATTCATCGAGTACATGGACGTCGGTGGCGCGACGGGGTGGACAGCTGAACAAGTTTTCTCGCAGCGTGAAATGCTCGCAGTGCTGGAGCGGCACTATGGACCGATTACACCGTTTCCGGCGGGCAATGCACCTGCCGAGCGGTTCCAGCTGCCGAACGGAGTCAGCTTCGGCATCATCGCCTCAACGACCGCGCCGTTCTGTCGTTCGTGCGATCGCAGCCGGCTCACGGCTGATGGGACGTGGTTTCTGTGTCTCTACGCCGAGCGCGGCATCGATCTGCGCGAGCCGCTGCGGAATGGCGCGACCGATGTCGAACTCGCCGAGATCGTTGCGTCAACCTGGCGCGGCCGGAGCGACCGGGGCGCCGAGGAGCGGCTCGGACTGGTCAACCGGGCGCCCCTGTATCAAGTCGCTGGCCTGCGCGCGGATCCGCATAAAGAAATGCACACTAGAGGAGGATAACGGCGGCAATTAACTTCCCGGCCACCATGCTTACCAAAATCACCGTCGTCGGCGCCGGCAATGTCGGTGCCACCACCGCGCAACGTCTCGCCGAAAAAGAGCTCGCCCGCACCGTCGTTCTCGTCGACGTCATCGAGGGCGTTCCCCAAGGAAAAGCGCTCGACCAATACGAATCCGCGCCAATCGAAGGCTTCGATACGCGCATCGTCGGAGCTAACGACTACGGTCCCGCTGCCGGATCCGAGCTCGTCGTCGTCACAGCGGGCATCGCGCGCAAGCCGGGGATGAGTCGTGACGATCTCGTGCGGATTAACGCCGACATCGTCAAACAGGTCTCGCAGCAGGTCAAGCAGCATTGCGCCAAGGCGATCGTCGTGGTGGTCTCGAATCCGCTCGATGTCATGTGCTGGGTCGCGAAGCAGGTCACCGGTTTCCCGCGCGAACGCGTGATCGGGATGGCCGGCGTGCTCGATACCGCCCGCTATCGTACCTTTCTCTCCGCAGCGCTCGACGTTTCCGTACAGGACATTCAGGCCATGGTGCTGGGAGGGCATGGCGACACGATGGTGCCGCTCGTCTCCTATACGACCGTCTCCGGCATCCCGATCACCCAACTCCTCGATAAGGCCACGCTCGACAAGATCGTCGAACGGACGCGGAACGGCGGAGCGGAGATTGTCGCTTTCCTAAAGACCGGCTCGGCGTACTACGCCCCGTCGTCGGCGACGGTGCAGATGGTGGAGTCGATTGTGCTCGATCAGAAACGCGTGCTGCCGTGCGCCGCATGGATGGAAGGCGAATACGGACTCTCGGGGCTTTATTGCGGCGTGCCGTGCAAGCTGGGAAAGAACGGCCTCGAGCAGATCGTGGAGGTCGAGCTGACCGCGGATGAGAAGGCTGCGCTCAAGAAATCGGCGGATGCGGTGAAGCAAACGATGGCGGCGGTGACGCTCTAAACGGGAAGAGGGAAGGGGGACGGGGGAAGGGTATGGCAACTTCGGTCCGCGACCTGCAAGAGCGTGGCTTCGGCGCCACGCTGCGACGGGACGCTTGGTGGATTCAACCGATTCTCACGGCGATCGTGCTCGGTGGGTTCGGCGTTTACTCGACCTGGGTCGCATGGATCGGCGTGCATTACGAGTGGGGACCGTACCTCTCACCGTTTTACTCGCCCCTGCTTCAACCCAACTGGTGGCCGCTTTCACCCGCCTTCCTGATTCTGATCTTCCCGCTCGGCTTTCGCGCGACCTGCTACTACTACCGCAAAGCGTACTACCGCGCTTTTTTCCTCGACCCGGTGGCGTGTGCGGTGGGTGAACCGCGACACGGCTATAAGGGCGAAACGAAGTTCCCCTTCATCCTCCAGAACGTGCACCGCTTCTTCATGTACGCAGCGGTGATTTTCATTTTCATCCTCTCCTACGACGTCTGGCTCGCCGTGCGCTGGCCGGTGAACGGCGTGCTGGCCGACGGAACGATGGCCGCCGGTCCGCGCGAATTCGGCATTGGGCTTGGCACCATCGTCATGGCCGTGAACGTGATCCTGCTCGCGAGCTACACGTTCGGATGCCATTCACTACGTCACTTGATCGGTGGCAGTGTGGACTGCTTCTCGTGCGCTCGCGCGGGGAAGGCTCGGTTCCGGGTATGGCGCGGCGTAAGCGCCCTCAACCGCAACCACCAGCTCTGGGCCTGGTGCTCGCTGTTCTCGGTTGCACTGACTGACGTCTACATCCGACTCTGCGCGATGGGCGTCATTCGCGACGTGCGAATCCTGTGACGATGCCCAGAGTCGTTTGTAACCGTGCCCTAAAGGGCCGGCTCGGCGACTGCGGACGCCCTGAAGGGCGTAGAGCCGAGCGTCCTTCAGGACGCGTGTCGTGGCCGAGCCGGCGCTTCAGCGCACGGACAAACACTCTCGCTCGACTTTCCGATGTCTGACATCCGCACCCACAGCTATGACGTCGTCGTGATCGGCGCCGGCGGCGCCGGCCTGCGTGCCGCCATCGAAGCCAGTGCGCAGAAAGCCAAAGTCGCCCTCGTCTGCAAATCGCTGCTCGGCAAGGCCCACACCGTCATGGCCGAAGGCGGCGCCGCTGCCGCGCTCGGGAATGTGTTCAGCGAAGACAACTGGCGCGTGCATTTCCGCGACACGATGCGCGGCGGCAAGATGCACAACAACTGGCGCATGGCGCAGATACACGCCCAGGAGGCCCCGGACCGCATCCGCGAGCTCGAGGCGTGGGGCGCCCTGTTCGACCGCACGCCCGATGGCCGCATCAGTCAGCGGCCCTTCGGCGGCCATACGTACAGCCGTCTGGCGCACGTGGGCGACCGCACCGGTCTCGAGATGATCCGCGTGCTGCAAGACAAGGCGGTGCATTCCGACGTGGACGTGCACATGGAGTGCACCATCGTGCGGCTGTTCGTCGCCGGCGGGAGGATCGCCGGAGCGCTCGGCTATTTCCGTGAGACCGGGCGCTTCGTCCTGTTTCGCACCGGCGCGATCGTGCTCGCGACCGGCGGCATCGGGAAGGCGTGGCAGATCACGAGTAACTCGTGGGAATACACGGGCGACGGCCATGCGCTCGCCTACGAGGCGGGCGCGGAACTGATCGACATGGAGTTCGTGCAATTCCATCCGACGGGCATGGTCTGGCCCCCCAGCGTGCGGGGAATCCTCGTCACTGAAGGTGTGCGCGGCGAGGGCGGCATCCTGAAGAACTCCGCGGGCGAGCGGTTCATGTTCCGCTACATGCCCGACATGTTCAAAGGCGATTTCGCAGACACCGAAGCGGAAGCGGACGCATGGGTGAAGGGCGATCGCAAGAAAAACCGGCGGCCACCCGAGCTCCTGACGCGCGATGTGGTCGCCAAGGCGATCACCAAGGAGATCGCCGAGGGGCGCGGCACGCAACATGGCGGCGTGTTGCTCGACATCGCCTCGAAGCAGAATCCTGATTACATCAAGAAGAAGTTGCCGAGCATGTATCACCAGTTCAAAGAACTGGCGCACGTCGATATCACCAAGGATCCGATGGAGATCGGCCCGACCATCCACTACGTGATGGGCGGAGTCAAGGTCGATGCCGAGACGCAAGAGTCTACCGTGCCCGGTCTGTACGCGGCTGGGGAAGTGGGTGGCGGAATGCACGGCGCGAACCGGCTGGGCGGCAACTCGTTGAGCGACCTGGTGGTTTTCGGCCGGCGCGCCGGGTTATATGCCGCATCCGCGCGGGGCGCTGTTTCTCCGATCCCGGAGGCCGAAGTCGAGAATGCGATGCGCCAAACACTCGAGCCATTTGAGCGCGATGGTGAGAACCCCTATGCAGTCCAGGCGGCGCTGCAGGGCGTGATGCAGCGCCATGCGGGGATCATTCGTGACAAGACGGGCCTCGAGAAGTCGCTCAGCGAGCTGGAAAGCCTCAAGCAGCGCGCTCGGCAGGTAGGGGTGACGGGCAGCCGGGAATACAATCCAGGCTGGCATACCGCTGTTGACTTGCAGTCGCTGCTCATCGTCTCGGAGGCGACCGCGCGAGCCGCGCTCGAGCGGACCGAAAGCCGCGGCGGCCACACGCGCAGCGACTACCCTGAATCCGATGAGCGCCAGGCGCGCGAACAGATCGTGATTAAGAACGAAGGCAACCGCATGGTCGTGCGGCGGGAAGCGCAGCCGCCCGTCCCAGCCGATTTACTGGCCCTCATTAAGGAAGGGAAATAATCGTGGCTGAGCAGCGGACCCTGCGCTTGTTTCGTGGCACGCGGGAGCGCGGCGAGCTCAAGGAGTACCAGGTCGCCGCGGGTGAGGGGATGGTGGTGCTCGACGCGGTCCATGCTATCCAGGCCGAGCAGGCACCGGATCTCGCGGTGCGCTGGAACTGCAAGGCAGGGAAGTGCGGGTCCTGCTCGGCCGAAATCAACGGCAAGCCGCGGCTCATGTGCATGACGCGCATGTCGGACTACCCGGCCGGCGAGACCATCACGGTCACCCCGATGAAGGCCTTCCCGCTGATCAAGGATCTCGTGACGGATGTGTCGTGGAATTACGAGGTCAATAAGCGCATTCCCGCGTTCCAACCGCGCAAGCCCGATGCCCCCGATGGGACATGGCGCATGTATCAGTTCGAGGTCGAGCGGCCGCAGGAATTCCGCAAGTGTATCGAGTGCTTCCTGTGCCAAGACGTCTGCCACGTGCTTCGCACGCACGAGAAGCACCAGCAGTTCATGGGTCCGGCAATGCTGGTCCGCGCCGCCCTCTACGAGATGCACCCGCTCGATGAAGCCGACCGGAGTCAGCACTTGCGCCAAGAGGGCGGTATCGGCTACTGCAACATCACCAAATGCTGCACTGAAGTGTGCCCCGAGTCGATCACGATCACGGACAACGCGATCATTCCGCTCAAAGAGCGCGTCGTCGATCAGAACTACGATCCGCTGGCCGCGCTGTTCCGGAAGCTCACGGGGAAGGGGGACGCGGGACGGGGGAAGGGTTGAACCGACGCGAGTTCGTTCACGCCACGGCAGCCATCGCGAGCGGGGTGGCCCTGCGGCCGCAACAGGGGGACTGGAAAACCTGGCGGGTGAACGGGATGCGTGTGAACCAGCATCTCACCGGGCTCTCGCAGTTCGGCGCGAACCCGCAGGGCGGCGTGAGCCGCGTGGCCTTCAGCGACGCCGATATTGCGGGCCGGCGCTTCATGATGGATCGCATGCGGGACGCAGGCCTGAACGTGAGCATCGACCCCGTCGGCAACATCATTGGCGTCCGTGCCGGATCCCAGCCCACGGCGCGGCCCATTCTGTTCGGCTCCCACATCGATTCCGTCCCTGAGGGCGGCAATTACGACGGCGACGTCGGCTCTTGTGGAGCGATCGAGGTGGCGCACACCCTCGCGGACCGGCGCTACAGCAACCGGCATCCGTTGCACGTGGTCATCTGGTGCGACGAAGAAAGCGGGCTCACCGGCAGTCGGGGTTATATAGGCGATCTCCCAGAGGATGAGCTACGTCGTCCGGGGCGCGACAGCGTTCCTCTTGCGGACAAGATCCGCCGGATTGGCGGCGATCCAGCGCGCATCGCCGGGGCGCGGCACGGCCCGGGAAGCATCGCCGCCTATCTCGAGCTCCACATCGAGCAGGGTGGGATTCTCGACGAGCGCGGCCTGAACATCGGCATTGTCGAGGGCATCGTCGGGATCCACCATTACGACGTTACGCTCAAGGGGTTCGCCAATCACGCCGGCACGACGCCGATGGATCGCCGCCGCAACGCGATGCTCGCCGCTGCCGAGATCGTGCTGATTGTCGACCGCGTCGTCCGCTCAGTGGAAGGGCGCCAGGTGGGCACGGTGGGCCGGCTGCTCGTGAAGCCGGGCGCTCCGAACGTCGTTCCGGGACAGGTGGACCTCACCGTAGAGCTGCGTGATCTCTCTACGGAAAAGATCGAGCGGCTGTGGTCGCAGATTCACGCCGAAGCGCTCGCGGCGGCCAAAGCGAAGGATGTCACGCTCGACTACACGTTGCAACACACGAATCCGCCGGCGCTGTCGACTCCTGCGGTTCGCGCGGTGATTGCCGAGGCAGTGCGAGACCTACGCCTCTCGAGTCAGCTCATGCCCAGTGGAGCGGGGCACGACGCGCAAGATCTCGCTCGCATTGGACCGATGGGGATGATCTTCGTGCCGTCGGTGAACGGCATTAGCCATGCGCCGCTCGAGCTGACCCGGCCGGACGATGTGACGAACGGCGCGAACGTGCTGCTCCAGACCGTGCTCCGACTGGATCAAACCTGATCCCCACCGTCGTCATTGTTGGTGGCGGATTCGGCGGCCTGAACGCCGCGCGCGCATTGCGCCGTGCCCCGGTCAATGTCCTGCTGCTCGATCGCAACAACTACCATCTCTTCCAACCGCTGCTCTATCAGGTCGCGACCGCCGGCCTCGAGCCCGAGGAGATCGCGCGTCCCGTCCGCGCGATCTTGCGCCGCCAAAAGAATTTTGATTTTCGGCTGGTGGAGGTGACCGGTGTTGACCTCACACAGCGCCGCCTGGAGACCAGCGCGGGGCCGGTCGCGTATGACTATCTCATCTTGTCGCATGGGAGCGAGACCAACTTCTTCGGTCTCGAATCGATGCGACAGCACGGGTTCGGCTTGAAGGACATCCCGGACGCCCTGCGGATCCGCAACCACGTGCTCACGTGCTTTGAGCAGGCGATGCTCGAGGCTGACGCCGAGCGCCGTCGCACCAAGCTTACGTTCATCGTCGTGGGTGGTGGACCGACGGGCGTGGAAATGGCGGGTGCGCTGTCGGAGCTGATTCGCCTGGTCCTCGTGAAGGACTACCCGCGGCTCAACATCAAGGACGTCCGCATCCTGCTGCTCGAAGCGACCGACAAGATCCTGGCGGCGATGCCGGAGCGCCTGCGCGAGGCGGCCGTGAAGACCCTTTGGCGGAAATGGATCGAGGTGCGCTTCAACGCGATCGTCACCGATTATGACGGGAACCTGGCCCGGCTGAAGAGCGGCGAGGTTATCCCCGCGCGCACGGTGATCTGGGCGGCTGGAGTGCAGGCAGCGCCCCTCAACGCCCACCTCGGCTTGACTGCGGGCCGGCAGGGCCGCGTCGCCGTCGAACCCACGCTGCGGGTGCAGGGCCATCCGGAAGTTTTCATCATCGGCGACGCCGCATACCTCGACGAAAACGGCCAGCCACTGCCGATGGTCGCGCCGGTGGCCATTCAGATGGGCAAACATGCCGCGCTGAACATCCGCCATGCGCTACGGGGCGAGCCGCTCGTCCCGTTTCATTATCGCGATCAGGGGACGCTGGCCACCATCGGACGCAATGCAGCGGTCGCGGACGTCTACGGGATCAAAGCCAAGGGTTTCCCGGCATGGGTGCTGTGGCTCGGGATCCACATCATCCAGCTGATCGGCTTTCGCAACAAATTGTTCGTGCTGCTGAACTGGGCGTGGGATTATTTCTTCTACGAACGAGCCGCCCGGCTCATCACGCGCGACTGAGTCCGAAGGTTAGAGGCCCGTTGCTTCGTACAGCGGTACCACCTCGCCGCGTAAGTCCCACTCTGGCCGCGGGTGCGGGACGCGGATTCGGCTGAACCTCCGGCTCATCTGCATCAGAACGGCATTCACGCTCTCGGTTCTGGACGGTTGCTTGAGCCGTATCCGGCACCGCTGCACGCGCTTGGTATCCAAGCCCAGGATCTCGCCGGTCTCGTCGATCTCCAAGTTGTGCCTGTCAGCCACGTAAGCGGCGAACGCCAGCACGATCCAGTCGAGCAATTCCTTAGGCGCCAGACCAAACTGGCGCCAACGGCGCTCGAGCGTCCTCCGTTCTACGCTCAGGCTCTTGGCGAGCGCAGAGACCGTGAGACTGCCACCCTTCCCAGCCGCCAATCTGCCGGACGCGAGCCGACAGAACTGAACTACGTCGGAGGGCAGATCGGGCAGGTGGAACATCAACAGGCGGAATACGACGGCAGCCGGCGTTACCGCGAGCACTTGACGAATCGCGTGGCGCAGGCGGCGGACCTCATCGATCACGTCGAGCTGGAGTTCCCCCCAAACCATCGAGAGACGGCCTGCTTCCACGAGTAATTGGGCCGCCTCCGCACGCAGGGGCACATACAACAGGAGCGGAACGTCAGGAACGGCCGTGGGAAAACCGCGGAGGCTGCGCACGAACCTGCGTGCTGCGTCGGTCCAAGGCGCGAGATCGTACACGAGCGCCGCAACGGGTGGTCCCGCGAGGCCCCGCACCGTGAAGTCCTTCGTGGTCACGATCCGAGCCATCAGACCTTCTTCCAGCAACGCCGCTTCCACTCGCCCGCGCGCAGCAAGATCGCTGATCAGAACCGCAACTGTTCGCAGCGCCTCGGGCGCTCGAGTGGGTGTCGCGGTTTGGGCGAAACGTGTCGCGCTCGGAGTCGCGTTTGGTGCCATCTGTGTCGCGGTTCGATGCATGTGGAAGTCGATGAGGAGAGTACAAGGTGGTCACGATTGCGTCGCAGTGCTAGGACGCGCCTAGGTCAGCGAACGCTTTACGCGGAGATTCGCCGTGGCCACTCATCGCCGGTCAGTCCAGTCGGGTCTTGTCACGTTTCTTTCCTTGATCATCCTCTCAGCTGCATCCACAGTCCGAGCGCAAAAACCCGGGAAGCCGCCACCGCCGCAATCCGGACAGTGCGGTACCGAGCTGAACCCTTGTCCCGGTGCGGCAATCATCGCGCATACCTACAGTCCCACCACGAATCCGCCTGAGGCGGGGCCATTCACGTACACGATCACCGTGCAGAACGTCAGCAATACATTCGGGACCATCAGCGTCGAGTGCGTCGCGCTGTCCTCCCAGCTGCCATGCGAGACGCCCAATCCGAGCTCGTTCTCGCTCGCTAAAGGTGCCACGCGAGTTGTGACGGTCGGC
>DATFEG010000038.1:0-36722 GCA_035251445.1 Gemmatimonadales bacterium
CGAGGCGCTGGCGCGCGCCGTCGTCGATCTCTCGGGCCGGCCCTTTTCGGACGTATCGCTCGGGCTCGAGCGCGAGACAATCGGCGAGCTCTCGTGCGAGAACATTCCACATGTCTTACGGTCTTTCGCGACGACGGCCCAGCTGACCCTGCACGTCGATGTGCTGAAGGGCGACAACGACCATCACCGCGCCGAGGCGGCGTTCAAGGCCACGGCGCTCGCGCTGCGGCAGGCCGTGGCGCGTTCGGGGTTTGACGACGTGCCCTCCACCAAAGGCACACTCCGGGGCGCGATCCATGACTGACCTGGTGATTGTCGATTCGGGCGTCGCCAATCTCGCGTCGATCGCGAGTGCGTTTCGCCGCCTTGGTGCGACCATCGAAATCACCGCGGATCCATCGATCGTTGGGAGCGCGAGGCGCATCGTCTTGCCGGGCGTGGGCTCATTCGCTGCGGGGATGGGGGCGCTGAGGAAGAACGATCTCGACAAGCCGATTCGCCAGGCCGTCTCATCGGGGACGCCGCTCCTCGGCGTCTGTCTCGGAATGCAGTTGCTTTGTGAGGGAAGCGACGAGGCGCCGGGAACGCGGGGACTCGGGATAATCGTTGGAACGTGTCGATTGCTGCCAGCCGATGTCCGCGTCCCGCACCTCGGGTGGAACAGCGTGACTGCCGAACCCGGAGCCCGGTTCATGAGGAACGGGGTCGCCGCGTTTGCACACTCCTACGCGTTACAGCAGCCCGCCCCCCCCGGCGATGCAATTCCAGCCTGGGCGACGCATGGCGTGCGGTTCATCGCTGGACTAGAGCGCGGGCCGGTGCTTGCCTGCCAGTTCCATCCCGAGCTCTCGGGCGCCTACGGCGCGGCGCTCCTAGAGCGCTGGCTCACGGGACGTGCCGCGTCGCCGGAGGTCACGACCGACGCGCCAGGGACCGGTGGATTGCGCCGGCGTCTCATTCCGTGCCTGGATGTGCAAGACGGCCGAGTGGTGAAAGGCGTCCAGTTCCAGAATCTGCGCGATGCGGGCGACCCGGCTGAACAAGCGGCGCGCTACGAGGCGCAGGGTGCCGACGAGATCGTGATCCTGGATATCGGCGCTTCTCCAGAAGGACGCGGGACTCAAGTCGAGACGGTGCGACGGGTGCGGGCCGCGATTCGAATCCCGCTGACCGTCGGTGGCGGAGTCCGTTCCGTGGACGATGCGCGTCAGTTGCTCGCCGCCGGCGCAGACAAGATCAGCGTCAACACAGCCGCCGTTCAACGGCCCACCTTGGTGAGCGAGCTGGCTCGGGCATTCGGCTGCCAGTGTGTCGTCCTGGCGATCGACGCGCGCCACGCGGGGGGGGGCGGGCGCTGGGAGGTGTTAGTGCGCGGAGGTCGCGATACCGCGCTGGCGGACGCCGTCACCTGGGCGCATCAGGGCCAGCAGCTCGGCGCCGGCGAGATCCTGCTGACGAGTTGGGATCGCGACGGCACGCGAACCGGGCATGACGTCGAGCTGCTCCGCGCGGTCGCGGACGCGGTGCGCGTGCCGGTGATTGCGTCGGGCGGCGTCGGGACGCGCGATCACGTCGCCGGCGCGTTCGCTGCCGGGGCCGATGCGGTACTCGCCGCTTCGGTCTTCCACGATGGCGACGAGACGGTGAGCGGTATCAAGGCAGACCTCGCCGTCCGCGGCATTCGGGTGCGCCAATGATCGTGCCCAGCATCGACATAATGAATGGCCGCGCGGTCCAGCTGCGCCGCGGCCGAGACTTCGTGCTCGACGGTGGCGATCCCGTGGAGCGGCTCGACGAGTTCTCGATTGCCGGCGAAGTAGCCGTGGTAGATCTGGACGCCGCACTCGGCCGGGGATGCAATACTGACCTCATCCGGCAGTTGGTGCGGCGCGCGCCCTGTCGCGTGGGCGGCGGTATCCGCGACCTCGATTCGGCGCGCCGGTGGCTCGATGCCGGCGCGACCAAAGTGATGATTGGAACGGCTGCGACTCCCGATTTCTGCGGCGCGTTGCCGCGCGACCGCGTGATCGCTGCCGTCGATGCCGAGCGCAGCGAGGTCGTGGTTGACGGCTGGCGCGCGAAGACAGGGGTTCACGTACTCAAGCGCGTGCGCGAGCTCGCGCCGCTGGTCGGCGGCTTCTTGTTCACGCAGGTAGATAAGGAAGGGTCAATGGACGGCTTCGATTTCGGTGCGGTCGAGAAGGTCGTGAATGCCGCCGCCATCGATGGAGCCCGCGTGACCGCCGCCGGTGGTGTGACAAGCACATCGGACATTGCGGCGCTCGATCGGATTGGTGCGGATGCGCAGGTCGGCATGGCCCTGTACACCGGCCGGCTTTCGTTGGGCGACGCAGTCGCGGCTCCGCTCGCAAAGCCGCTGCCGGGCGACATCTGGCCGACGGTCGTATGTGACGAAGCCGGCCGCACCCTCGGCCTGGTGTGGAGCACGCGCGAATCGCTCGCCCGTGCGGTCGCGGAACGACGCGGGATCTACTGGTCTCGCTCGCGCCAGTCGATTTGGGAGAAAGGCGCAACGTCGGGAAACACCCAGCAGCTCCTGCGCGTGGATCTGGACTGCGATCGCGACGCACTGCGCTTTACCGTCCGGCAGGGAGGCGCCGGGTTTTGCCATTTGGATCGCCTTTCATGCTGGCCCTCGGAGTTCGACCTCACGGAACTGGAGCGCACTCTCACTGACCGAATCGATCACCCCGCTCCGGAATCTGGAACGGCGCGGCTCGTGGCTGATCCCGAGCTGCTGGCGGCCAAGCTGCGGGAAGAAGCCGAGGAGCTGGCGCAGGCCGGGTCGCCGGACGAGGTCGTGCGCGAAACAGCCGACGTGCTGTACATGGCTATGGTGGCGCTGGTCCGCGGCGGCGGCACATTGGCCGATGTGCGCGCGGAATTAGCACGGCGGCACGGCGCGGTAAGCCGCCGGCCGATGGTCCGCAAGACATGAGCGCGCGCCCCCCACTGTTGCGGCACTGTTCGCTCGCCGACCTCCTCGAGCGCCGAGGGCGTGGGGTGTCAGCGGAAGCTGTCGCAGTCGCCGGCCCGATCGTAGAAGCGGTGCGGACACGAGGCGAAGTCGCCCTACGCGAGTATGCCGAGCGCTTTGGCGAGATAGGGCCCGGGGCCGTGTTGTTCATTGAGCGTGATGAGTTGCAGCGCGTACTGACGCTTCTTCCGGAGGCCGATCGGACGCGACTCGAGCGGGTCGCTGAACGGATTCGCGCCTTTGCAGAGGCTCAGAAGCGAGCACTCGGCACCGTGAGCGTTAGCGTCCCCGGTGGGACTGCGGGGCACTGGATCGCCCCGGTGGAGCGCGCCGGCTGTTATGCGCCGGGCGGACGCTACCCGCTGCCATCCTCCGCGCTGATGACGGCAGTGACGGCTCGGACGGCCGGCGCGAAGCAGGTCTGGGTTGCCAGCCCGAAGCCGGGACCGATGACGCTCGCTGCCGCCGCGATCGCGGGAGCCGACGGGGTGCTTGCGGCAGGGGGCGCACACGCAATCGCGGCACTCGCGTTCGGGGCCGGACCCGTGCCTCCGTGCGACGTCATCGCAGGCCCCGGCAATCGCTACGTCACTGCAGCGAAGCTGCTGGTTAGCGCGCAAGTAGCGATCGACATGCTCGCGGGACCCACAGAGCTCGTGGTATTTGCCGACGCCTCAGCTTCGGCGACTACCGTGGCCGCCGATCTCCTCGCGCAGGCTGAGCATGATCCGGACGCGCGGCCGATCCTGGTTACGGTCGATCGCGGGCTGGTCGAGCGCGTCGAGGCTGAGTTGGGCCGGCAGCTTGCGACACTCGCAACCGCCGACATCGCGCGGCAGGCGCTTCAGAACGGCGGTGTTGTGAACGTTGCGAGCCTCGACGATGGTATCGCTGTGTGTGATGCGCTGGCACCCGAGCATCTCCAACTGTTTTTGGAAGATGCGACCGCCATCGCGCCCCGGCTGAAGCACTTCGGCGCGCTCTTCATCGGCGGTGCATCAGCGGAGGTACTCGGCGATTACGGTGCCGGGCCGAACCACGTCCTGCCAACTGCCGGAACCGCGCGCTCCAAGGGCGGGCTGTCGGTGTACACGTTTCTGCGGGTCCGCACGTGGGTGCGCATTGATGATAGCGCAGCGGCACGTCCACTCGTCGAGGACGCTGCATGGCTCGCTCGACTGGAAGGGCTTGATGCCCACGCCCGCGCAGCCGAGCAGCGGCTGGACTGATCGCGAGTGAACTCGCGGCTCGGCACCTTCCCGCAAGCGGGAGCCGCATCAGCGGCAGATGCCGAGCCGCGGCTTCAGCCGCGAATCAATCGGCGCCCACAACCTCCCGGTTCTTCAACGGATCCCGAGTGCCCAGCGAGCGCTCAATCTCGCGCGTGATGTGCATCGAGCAGAACTTTGGCCCGCACATCGCGCAAAACTCTGCGCTCTTGAAGTACTCGGCGGGCAGCGCCTCGTCGTGCAGTTCGCGCGCCCGCGCGGGGTCGAGCGCCAGCCGGAACTGCTCATTCCAGTCGAACGCATAGCGTGCACGCGACAGCGCGTCATCGCGATCGGTAGCTCCGGGCCGCCGGCGCGCGATGTTCGCCGCGTGCGCCGCGATCTTGTACGCAATCACACCCTCACGCACCTCCTCGGCGTTGGGCAGGCCGAGGTGTTCCTTGCGCGTTACGTAGCACAGCATGTCCGCGCCGAACCACCCGATCATTGCGGCGCCGATGGCCGAGGTAATGTGGTCGTAGCCGGGCGCGACGTCGGTGACTAGGGGGCCGAGCGTGTAGAACGGCGCCTCGTGACACAGTTCCTTCTCGAGCCGTACGTTCACTTCGATCTGATGCATCGGGATGTGGCCCGGGCCCTCGATCATCACCTGCACGTCTCGCTTCCACGCGCGCTCGGTCAATTCGCCGAGCACCGTCAGCTCCGCGAGCTGAGCCTTGTCGGTGGCATCCGCGATTGAACCAGGCCGAAGCCCATCACCCAGCGAGAGCGTGACGTCGTACTTGCGCACGATGTCGAGCAGCCGGTCGTAGTGCTCGTACAGCGGATTCTGCTTGCCGTGCTGGGTCATCCAATACGCCATCAAGGAGCCACCGCGGCTTACGATGCCGGTGACCCGGCCGAGCGCGAGGCCGACGTGCTCGCGCAAAACCCCGGCGTGCACCGTGATGTAATCGACCCCTTGCTGCGCTTGATGCTCGATGTTTCCCAGGATGTCGTCGGCAGTCAGCTTGGTCACGTCGCCGGCGATTTGGATCGCTTGATAGATCGGGACAGTGCCGATCGGTACCGGTGAGGCGGCGATGATCGCCTCCCGGATCGCGTCGATGTTGCCGCCGGTCGAGAGATCCATCACAGTGTCGGCGCCGTAGTGCACCGCGTGATGCAGCTTCTCGAGCTCGCCGTCGATATCCGACTCAACGGCCGAGTTCCCGATGTTGGCGTTGATCTTGACGCTCGCGACTTTGCCGATCGCCATCGGGTCGAGCTGCTTCGCAAGGTGATTGACGTTTGCGGGAATGATCAGCCGGCCGATCGCGACCTCGTCGCGAATCGTCTCGGGCGGCAGCGACTCGCGTTCGGCGACGCGCTGCATTTGGGGAGTAATCGTGCCCTGGCGGGCGAAGAACATCTGAGTGCGGCAGGTCATGCGGAGCTCCCTTCGCCGGTACGAACCGGATCAGGTTCTGAGGGTGTGATCTCAGCCCCCGGCATCGCGCCGAGGGCACCCCTGTCGAATGAAAGATATCTAAGAAAACTAAGCGCTAGACCTCGCGTGGGCGGGGGGGCCCGTAACGCTCATCCGGCTTGTGGTGCTTTTCCCACTCCGCGCGGTAGGCGAACGGATCGAGGCCCGTGGGCTGATCGATAGCGAGAATGCCATCCAGATGGTCGAGCTCATGCTGCAGCAGCTCGGCCATTGGGCCCTCCAACTCCATCGTGACCTGTTTCCCCTTGAGATCGGTGTAACGAAGCGAAGCGCGATGTGCGCGTGTCACGCGAACCAGAAGGTTCGGGAAGGAGAAACAGTCATCCCAGACGTGGAAGTCCTCGGACCCCACATCCGTAATTTCGGGATTGATCATCGTCGCCCGGAACTTGCCGATCTCGACGAGCACGACGCGCACTGGCGCGCCGATCTGCGGTGCCGCCATCGCCCGGCCCATGTTGTATTTCTTCTTGGCCACGCGAAGTGTATCCCGGAGATCGTCCGAAAGCAGGCGCACCGCCGGCGACTTGGGATCTTCAACCGGGGTGCAGCGTACCCTCAGAATCGGGTCGCCAAGTTGGCGAATGCGTCGGACGGCCATGTAGGCGCGCCAAAATTGCCCCTTTCTGTCCGTCGTGCAACTACCCTCTAGCCACATGGCTCTAGCCCCATAGTCTCTTAGCTCCTTATGAGTCTCGCGGGCGTCGTCCTGGCGGCCGGCCGGTCGGCCCGGATGGGGTCTCCCAAGGCCCTGCTGGATTTCCTCGGACTCCCATTCGTCGTTCGCATTTTGGAAGCGCTCGAGGCGCTCGAGGTGAAAACGCGGGTCGTGGTCCTCGGCCCCGATGCCCCCCGAATTCAGCCGATTCTGGCGGGCCACGAATGCATGATTGTCGAGAACCCGGACCCTGAAACGGGCCCTATCGCATCCCTGCGGGGGGCGCTGCGCGCCCTCCAACCCGTGCAACCAACGGCCGTTCTCGTCTGGCCCGTCGACCTTCCCCATGTTCGGGTAACCACAATCGAGCGGCTGCTCGAAGCCCACCGACGAGCCAAGGGTTCAATCGTCTTGCCGCTGTTGGGAGCGCGGCGGGGTCACCCGGTGATCTGGGGATCGGCCTTATTCGAGGAGCTAATCCAAAGCCCCGTTGCGACGCGGAACGGGGCGAGAGCGGTTCTGCAGGCTCATCAAGCGGACATCGTCACCGTCCCGGTAGACGACCCCGCGGTCGTCGATCAGATCAACACGCCTGATGACTATGAAAGACTGGTGAGGGAGTGGAACCGCGACATCTACTGAAACCCACGCACCACGCACTACGCACCACGCGCCGGTTCATTGACAATCCCGACAAACTTATTAGGATACCGGAACTATATGTCCGCGAACGACTTCGAGGCTAAATGACCAGTATTGAAGCGCACGTCCAGCAACCGTACAAGTACGGCTTCGTCACCGACATCGAATCCGAGGTCGTGCCGGCCGGCTTGAACGAGGACGTCATCCGGCTCATCTCCGCCAAAAAGGGCGAGCCGGAGTGGATGCTGGAGTGGCGGCTCAAGGCTTATCGCAACTGGCTGAAGATGACCGAGCCGCACTGGCCCAACGTGAAGTACGGGCCGATCGACTACCAGGCGATCAGCTATTACGCGGCCCCCAAGCAGAAGCCCAAGCTCGACTCGCTCGATCAGGTCGATCCCAAGCTGGTCCAGACCTTCGAGAAGCTCGGCATCCCAATCGAAGAGCAGAAGCGCCTCACGGGCGTCGCAGTCGATGCCGTGTTCGACAGCGTCTCGGTGGCGACCACGTTCCAGGCCGAACTGGCCAAGTACGGCGTGATTTTCAAGCCGATCTCGCAGGCGATTCGGGAGCACCCCGAGCTCGTCCAGAAGTATCTGAGCACCGTCGTTCCGATCAACGACAACTTCTTTGCCGCGCTGAACTCTGCGGTGTTCACCGACGGCTCCTTCGTCTATGTGCCGAAGGGTGTGCGCTGCCCCCTCGAGCTCTCGACGTACTTCCGGATCAACGCGTCGTCCACCGGCCAGTTCGAGCGCACGCTCATCATCGCCGACGAGGGCAGCTACGTGAGCTATCTCGAGGGCTGCTCGGCGCCGATGCGTGACGAACACCAGCTGCACGCGGCCGTCGTCGAGCTCATCGCGCACGATCGCGCGACGATCAAGTACTCGACGATCCAGAACTGGTATCCAGGCGACGAAGAGGGCAGGGGCGGCATTTACAACTTCGTCACGAAGCGCGGCAAGTGCGCGGGCGTGAATTCCAAGATCTCGTGGACGCAGGTCGAGACCGGCTCGGCGATCACGTGGAAGTATCCCGGCTGCATCCTGCAGGGCGACAACTCGATCGGCGAGTTCTACTCGGTCGCGGTGACGAGCCACAAGCAGCAGGCCGACACCGGGACCAAGATGATCCACCTCGGCAAGAACACGCGCTCGACGATCGTATCGAAGGGCATCTCGGCTGGCTGCGGCCAGAACACCTACCGCGGTCTAGTGAAGATCATGAAGGGCGCAGAGGGCGCGCGGAACTATTCCCAGTGTGACTCGATGCTCATCGGCGACAAGTGCGGTGCGCACACCTTCCCGTACATCGACGTGCGTAACAGCACCGCGATCATGGAGCACGAGGCGTCCACGTCCAAGATCGGGGAAGATCAGATCTTCTACCTGCGCCAGCGCGGGCTCTCCGCGGAGGATGCGGTGTCGATGATCGTGAACGGGTTTTGCAAGGAAGTATTCAAGGAGCTGCCGATGGAGTTTGCCGTCGAGGCCACACGGCTTCTTGGAATCAGCCTGGAAGGAAGTGTTGGATAATGTCGGGAAACGAGAAACGGGAAACGGGAAACGTGCTGCTCGATGTCAAAGGGCTGCGAGTGGCAGTCGCCGGCAACGAGATCCTCAAAGGCGTCGATCTCATGATTCGCGAAGGCGAGGTGCACGCGATCATGGGACCAAACGGTTCGGGGAAGAGCACCCTGGCTCAGGTGCTGGCCGGTCATCCTGCCTACGAGGTGCTCGCCGGAACCGTCTCGTATGACGGCAAGGACCTACTCGACATGGATCCCGAGGAGCGCGCGCGCGATGGTGTTTTTCTCGCGTTCCAATATCCCGTCGAGATCCGTGGCATCACCAACTCCTACTTTCTGCGTTCGGCGCTGAACGCGATCCGCAAGCAGCGCGGCGTGGCGGAGCTCGATCCCATCGATTTCCTGCAGGTTCTCGAGTCGAAGCTCAAGGCGATTGGCTGGGACGATTCGATGATGAATCGTCCCGTCAATGAGGGGTTTTCAGGCGGTGAGAAAAAGCGGAACGAGATCCTCCAACTCGCGGTGCTCGAGCCCCGGTTCGCGATCCTCGATGAAACCGATTCCGGGCTCGACATCGACGCGCTGAAGACCGTAGCTCAGGCAGTCAATCAGCTGCGCGGTCCAAACCGCTCGTTCCTGATCGTTACCCACTATCAGCGACTGCTCAATTACATCACGCCCGATGTGGTGCACGTGCTCGCAGACGGCCGGATCGTGAAGTCCGGCGGGCCTGAATTGGCCCATGAGCTCGAGGCAAAGGGCTACGACTGGCTTCGTGATGGCGCCATGGTGTCGTGACGATGGCGCATGTAGATCAGCTGGTTGGATCATACCGGGCGTGGGCGGCGAACGGCGCGTCAGGGGCTCCGGACTGGCTTAGGGATCTCCGCGAAGGCGGCATCGCCCGCTTTCACGAGCTTGGCTTCCCGAACATGAAGCAAGAGGCTTGGCGCTTTACCAGCGTCGCGCCCATTGCTGAAGGATCGTTCGAGCTGCCGAAGCCACCGACCAAGGTTCCAACGCTCGACGAGATTCAGCCGTTCCTCCTAATTGATGCCGGGCATCGACTTGTCTTCGTTGACGGTTTTTTTCAACGCTCTCTTTCGACGCCTTTGTTGGACGACGTTCAGAGCTTGTCACACGCGGCTCTCCATCGCCAGGACCTCGTGCGCCAGCATCTAGGCAGATATGCCTCCACGCAGGACCGGCCTTTCTCCGCGCTGAACACCGCGTTCTTGAATGAAGGAGCGTTTGTTCACGTCCCGGCCAAGGCGACAGTCGAATTCCCGATCCAGCTGTTGTTTCTGGCGACTGGCGGCAGGCAGGTCGTGACCCATCCGCGGAATCTCATCGTGGTCGACCGTGAGGCGCGCGCGACGATCGTTGAGACCTATGCCGCACTCGACGACGGTCCATACTGGACCAACGCGGTGACGGAGATCGTGCTGGGTGATGGCGCGCGCGTCGATTACCACCGCGTACAGCAAGAGAGTAACCTCGCGTACCACGTGGCGACGTCGCAGTCGCACCAAGGGCGCGACAGCACTCTCAATCTCCATTTCGTAACGTTCGGCGGAACGCTCGCGCGCCACGACATCGGCGCGGTGATGGCTGCTCCGGGCGGTACGCTGATTCTCAACGGGCTATACCTGCTGGCCGGCAAGCAACATGCCGACCATCATACCACGATCGATCACGCCGCCGACCACTGCGAGAGCCATGAGTACTTCAACGGCGTGCTCGATGAAAAAGCGCGTGGCGTGTTCACGGGACGGATCATCGTCCGTCCGGGCGCGCAAAAGACCGATTCGAAGCAGACGAACAACAACCTGCTGCTTTCCGCCGACGCGCACGCCGACAGCCAGCCGCAGCTCGAGATCTACGCCGACGACGTGAAGTGCACGCACGGCTCGACGGTAGGCCCGCTCGATCCGCGCGCGTTGTTCTATGCGCGCAGTCGCGGGCTTGGCGAAGCGGACGCTCGCCGCCTGCTCACGTACGGGTTCGCCGCTGAGATCCTCGGGCGCATGGAGGTCGTGCCGCTGCGCGCGCAACTCGACCGCATCGTGCGTGAGCGGCTGGCAGGATGATGGCTTCCGACCTCGGCGAGCTCTACCAGCAGACGATCCTCGACCACAATCGCAATCCGCGCAATTTCCGGCGGCTCGAGTCCGCCAACCGCACAGCCGAGGGCAACAATCCGTTGTGCGGCGATCGCATTCACCTGTACGTGCAGATCGACGGCGACACGATCACGGACATTGCGTTCCAGATGCCCCAGGGTGCCGGCTGTGCCATATCGAAAGCGTCCGCTTCGCTGATGACGGATGCTGTCAAGGGAAAATCGATCGCGGCGGCGGAAGGGATGTTTCAAACGTTTCGCGACATGCTCGCGGGCGGCGCAGACGCGCCCGGAAAGCTCGCCGCGTTTTCCGGCGTGCGTGCTTTTCCCAGCCGCATCAAGTGCGCGAATCTCGCGTGGCATGCGTTGCATGCCGCGCTGCGTAACAGCGGCGAGCCGGTGACGACCGAATCGGCGAGCGACTTTTGATGCTGGATACGAAGCAGCTGCGGGCCGAGTTCCCGATCCTTGAACGGCTCGAGAATGGCAAACGGCTCGTCTATCTCGATAATGCTGCCACCACACAAAAGCCCCGCAAAGTACTGGATGTCATCCAGCACTACTACAGCTTCCACAATGCCAACGTGCATCGCGGGGCGTACGGACTCGCGGTGGAGGCGACGGACGCTTACGAAGCTGCGCGCACCGCCGTTGCCCGCTTCGTCAACGCCTGGGCGCGCGAGGCCGTCGTGTTCACGCGCGGCACGACCGAGGCGATCAACCTGGTGGCCGGGTCATGGGGGCGGGCCAACGTCGGCCGGGGCGATACGGTAGTCGTGACCGCCATGGACCACCATTCCAACATCGTCCCCTGGCAGATCCTCTGTCAGGAAAAGGGCGCCACGCTGCGAATGGTGGAGATCACCAAAGACGGTCGGATCGATCTGATCGACTTCGGACGGGCGCTCGAGAGGAAGCCCAAGATCGTCGCGTATCCCTATGTATCTAACTCACTTGGGACGGTAAACCCCGCCGTCCAGCTGTCCAAGCTCGCCCATGCAGCGGGAGCGGTGACGGTCGTCGACGGCGCTCAGTCCACCCCTCATCTCCGGGTGGACGTCCAGGCCCTGGACTGCGACTTCTATGCGCTCTCCGGCCACAAGATGCTCGCGCCCATGGGGAGCGGGGCGTTGATCGCAAAGCCGGCGCTGCTCGATGCGATGCCGCCCTACCACGGCGGCGGCGAAATGATCGAGCGGGTCTGGGATGACCGGTCGACGTGGAACAAGCCGCCGCACAAGTTCGAAGGCGGAACCCCGAACGTGGAGGCTGCCGTGGGGCTCGGCGCGGCTATCGGCTACCTGGAGCGACTCGGTATGGACCGCGTGGCCGAGCATGAACAGGAGCTTGCGCGGCTTGCAATCGAAAAACTGTCGCACATCGACGGAGTGACGATCTTCGGACCACGCGATCATCGCGCCGGCGTGGTTCCCTTCACCTACGGCGATATCCATCCGCACGACCTCGCCACGATTCTGGACCGCGATGGCATCTGTATTCGCGCCGGCCATCACTGCACTCAGCCGCTGATGAGGCGGCTCGGGGTAGCAGCGACCGCCCGCGCGTCGTTTTACGTCTACAATGACGTCGACGACATCGACGTCTTGGTGGAAGCAGTGCGGAAAGCCGGGGAGCTCTTTGGCGTCGGAGTTTCGTAGCGTCGGAGTTTCGTAGCATCGTAGCCTCTCAGCGTCGTTAGCGTCTTCGCGCTGTCTAACCCTAGCGTCACCTCACCGTCACAATAGTTTCCGCACATGTCAGATCCGGTCATCGTCGATCGCGTCACCAAGCGCTTCGCGGGACACACGGCAGTCAACGCATTTTCCCTGACCGTTCGCTCCGGCATCATCTACGGGCTGCTCGGCCCGAACGGCGCCGGCAAAACGACGTCCATCCGCATGATCCTGGACATCATCGAGCCGGACGAAGGCGTAGTGCGGCTGTTCGGCCAGCAACACGGCGGTCATGCACTATCGGCGCGGATTGGGTATCTCCCCGAAGAGCGCGGCCTGTACCGCAAGATGCGCGTGCTCGATGTGCTGGTGTTCCTGGCCGAAATGAAGGGCGTGGAGCGCCGCGCCGCAAAAGCGAAGGCGCTCGCGTGGCTCGAGCGGCTCGGGCTCGGCGACTGGCGGCTGCGCCGCATCGATGAGCTGTCGAAGGGCATGCAGCAGAAGGTGCAGTTCATCTCCACATTGCTGCACGACCCCGAGCTCGTAGTACTGGACGAGCCGTTTGCGGGGCTCGATCCCGTGAATGCAAAGGTGATGAAGGAAACAGTGCTGGAGCTCCGGCGCTGCGGCGTCACGATCCTCTTCTCCACCCACATCATGGAACAGGCCGAGAAGCTGTGTGACGAGCTGTGCATCATCGCCCGAGGCCGAAAGTTGGTGGACGGCGCCTTGAGCGAAATCAAGCGGACGCACGCCGGCCGTCACCTCGTCGTCGGGTTCGATGGAAGTGCCGGCGGCGCGCAACGCATATTCGCCGACATGCGCCTCGTGAAGAAGGTGGATGACTACGTCCAATACGCGGAGCTCGAGCTCGCCCCAGGCGCGGACGCTCAGGAGATCTTGCGGCAGCTCGTTGCGTCTGGGGCCCGACTTTCGAAATTCGAGCTCCAAGAGCCCTCGCTGCATTCGATCTTCGTCGACATGGTTGGTCCCGAAGCCGCCCGTCCCTCCGTAGGCTCTGACGTGGAGGTCGCCGGTGCGTAAGGTGTGGGCGGTCATCCGCCGCGAGTTCGTCGAACGGGTGCGGAGCAAGTGGTTCTGGGTGTCGGCCGCCTTGGGTCCGGTGTTCCTGGCAGCCCTGGTCTTTCTCCCGATCCTGTTCGCCCGCTCAGGGGGCCGGGCGCGGATCGTTGTGGTGGACGGCACCGCAACGCCGTTCGGCGTCCGCGTCGCGGACTCGCTCCATTCCACCCCGGTCTTCGCCGTGATGGCACGCTCGGCGCCCCGACCGGGGCTTCTCGACTCCCTGACTCAAGAAGTGACCGCCCGCAAACTGGATGGATTCCTCGTGCTCACGGCCGAGACGGTGGAAACAGGCGTCGCCGAGTACCGCGCCTCGAACGTGTCATCGCAGCGAGAGGTCAGCGAGCTGAAGGGAGTGCTCGCGCGCTCCGCGATGAACGTGCGACTCGAGCGCGCCGGTGTCAGCCCGGAGCTTGTGAACCGCGCGACGCTCCAGGTCGACCTGCGAACCAGCAAGATCTCAGGATCGAAGACGTCCGGTGAAAGCTCCGCGCAGTCGTTCTCACTTGCCTTCATCATGTCGATCCTGCTGTTCATGACCATCGTCGCCTACGGCGTGAACGTGATGAGCTCCGTGCTCGAGGAAAAGACGACGCGGGTCGTCGAGGTGCTGGTCTCGTCCATCCGGCCGTTCCAGTTGATGCTCGGCAAGATTCTGGGCGTCGGCTCGGTTTCGATAGTTCAGTTCATCATCTGGGGTGTATCGGCCCGGATCTTACTCACCCAGCGCGCGGCGTTGAGCGGTGGCGTATCCGTCGAGAATGGGTCGGGGCTCGAATGGCCGCAGGTGTCCGCAGCGACCATCGCGATTTTTCTCGCCTACTTTTTCGGCGGGTTCCTGTTCTATTCCGCAATGCTGGCCGCGGTGGGCGCCATGTCCTCGAACGAGCAGGAAGCGAGACAGGCCCAGCAGCCCGTCATCTTTCTGCTCATGATGGCGTATCTGTCAATCTGGGCCATCTCCAGCGATCCCCAATCGACGTACTCCGTGGCGATCTCGCTGATCCCCTTCACTTCGCCCATCGCCATGCCCGTCCGGTGGGCGGCAAGTATGGTCACGGCGACGGAGCTCGTGACCTCGTTCGCCCTGCTGATTCTCGGCATTGCGGGGATTACCTGGGTCGCGGCGCGGATTTACAGAGTCGGCATTCTCATGACCGGCAAGCGGCCCAGCATCAGGGAGCTCGCGCGGTGGGTGCGGGCCTGACGTCGCAGGGCCTCACACGAGCTTATTCGCCTGTGCATGGAGAACCAGTTCCAAGCGGCTGTGCACCTTCAGCTTCTTGTAGATGTTGTGCAAGTGGATCTTGATGGTGCCTTCACTGACCCCGAGGCGTTCCGCGAGCCCTCGATTGTCGAGGCCACCCGCGACCATGCGCACGATCTCGGTCTCGCGTGGCGAAAGGATGCCGCTGCGCGCGCGTCCGGAGGTTTCCCGACGCAGCAGCGCCTCCAGCGCCAGATTCGAAAGCTGCTTATCGATCCATTGTTCGCCCGCGTGCACCTTCCGGATGCACTCCACGAGGAGCTGCGGCGCTTGCTCCTTCAGTACGACCCCGCGGACTCCGAGCCGCAGCGCTTCGACGATTTCGTCTTCCTCCAGAGCTGCTGCGAGCATCACCGCCTTGGTCGGGAGCTTCTCGCGGCGGAGCGCTCGCAGAATCTCCAATCCGTCACCGCCGGGAATGTGCAGGTCCACGACCAGGATGTCGGGGTTGTGTTGGCGGACCGCGGCGAGCGCCTCCTCGCCGTTGATACAGCGAGCCGACACTTGGAAATCCTGCTCCAGCCGGAACAGGCTTTCGAGGCCCGCGAGAACGATCGGGTGATCGTCGCAGAGTACCAGGTTGACCGTCACGTCAGCTGGCCGCACCGGTATACGGGAGCGCAATCTCGAGGTGCGCGCCCTGGTTCGTCGATTCGATCTCGAGAGTCCCGCCGAGCGACTCGACCCGTTGCTTGAGCATGACCGGACCGAGCCGTTGCGATGTCAGCATCGCGTGGTCGTAATGCCCCTGGAAAGGGAATCCGTGACCATCGTCCGCCACCGTGATGTATATGTGATCGTCGTGTCTCCTCACGGCGACGTGCGCGTGTGAGGCGCTGGCGTGGCGCGCCGCGTTGACCAGGGCTTCCTGGACAAGGTGGCAGATTTCGTACGCCAGGCCATCGGCGATGCCTGTGTCCAGGTCGTCCATCAGCAACTCCGTCTGGAGTCCCCACACGCTTTCAAACCGGCGCACGAGCTCACCGAGACGTTCGCCCAGGCTCGTGCCTCCGATCGACGGGCCTGCCGAGGTGAGCTTCGAGTCGCGAATCAGGAAGCGCAGGCCGCGCTGCTCTTGGGCGAGCAGATGCTGGATCTCCGACAGGCGCTCGCGAGCCACGGGCTGTTGGGTTTCCCACAAGCGCTGCACGGCTTCAAGCTTCAGCGCAGCGCCGGTCAAGGACTGGAGGACGCCGTCGTGCAGGTCGCGCGACAGGCGAGCTCGTGCTTCCGCCGCGGCTGCCTGCCGCAGGCGCCGCGACTGCACGATGTGATCCAGGGAAGCAGCCAGGTGGCCGGCCACGATCTCGCCCAGCACCAGATCATCCGCTGTGAGCGAGCGGTGGTCGAGCGAGAAGAGACGTCCGCGGACCCATTCCCCGCCCACGCGCACTGATAGCAGGGCTCTCATGTGGAACCGCGAGCGCAGCTCGTCATGAACCGGCGTGCCGCGCCAGGCCTGCAGCCTCCCATCCGTCGCGAATAACACCGTCGCCTGTTGCTGGCTCACGTCCGGCGAAAGAAAGCTCGCGTTCTCGAGCGGCTCGGCGACCAATGGATCGTAGTTGTCCGTCGGTTCACGCCATACGGTGAAACTGTCATCCGACCACGCGCCGAATTGCAGCCACGGCTGGCCGGTCTCTTCCCACGCCAGAATTGTGCGCGGCGCGTTGAGGATCCGGGCTGTGCTGCCGAGCAGCTCGCGCAGCACCGCGCGGGGCTCAGGACCTACGGCCGGGGGCCAGGCTGCAAGGCTGGCCATTTCGTCGCGCCGCCGGTTCTCGTATGCACTCAGCGCCGCCAGCAGGGTGGCCAGCACGATGAGATAGGCGCTTTGCGTAAAGAACCGGTGGAGCTCGAACGTAGGATCGCGGACCGCGGCGTACACTCCAACCATACTGAAGGCCACGACCGCCATCGCGGCCGTCCACAGTGCGCCGCGCGACTGCCACCGAAGCGTCGCGGCCACAATGGCGAAGATGAAGTAGGTGAAGAACGGGCTTGCGGCGCCTTCGGTCAAATAGACAAACAGCGAGAATAGCGCGAGATCGATCGCGTGCGTCAGCAGACCAATGCGGAAGCTCGCGGCGTGACCGAACCACGCGAGGAACGCGAGCAACAGCGCGTAGCCGAGATAGCCGGCCAGGAGCAGATTCGTGAATTGGGCGTATCTCGATTCGGTGGATGGACCAATCCAGACGGCGAGGAGGGAGAACGCCGCAAGTACGACTCGTGCAGTGGCGATCAAGCGCTCGACACGAACCCCGGGCGCGTAGTTTGGATCCCGGAGACGGGCCACAAGGGTCGGTGATTCCATGTCGCGTGCGCCGGCGATGGCGGCTCGCATTGAGCTGTTAATAACGCGGCCCTGATTTTGCGTGATCGGCGGAGTCTACGCCGTTGCCCAGACGGGGGCGGTTGCCGACGAACAACATAGGATTCGCAGGGGCGCCTGAGTAGTCGGGGCAGCAGCCTGCGTAAGTAGGTCTGTGTAAAGGAGATCGATACGAAGCCGAGTCGGAGTGTTCAGCGCTACCACCTGGGGCTGCCAGTAGAGCTCCCGGGCGGATCGGGACTCACGCGCGACGTGAGCACGGGTGGCGTGTATTTGGAGACCGATCAAACCTACGATTTGGACTCACCGATCGACTTTATGCTCGCGTTCGGGACGCCACCGATTCACGTGCGGTGTCACGCGCGAGTCGTTCGTGTCGAGCCGCGCGGCGACCATATCGGGATCGCTGTCGTCATCACGTCCGTTGTCTTCGCTTAGTCCACTCAGCTAATTCTGCACTCCGGCGGTTGCGCGCGCGCTATAACGCGCGCGCCGTCGGTCGCGACGGGTGTCACTGATGTGCCACACTTCCTGGACGAGCCCTGCGCGCATTTCTCGCCTGCGCTGCGATGGTTTCGCAATCGCGAATATCTCATCCGGCATAGTTGATTAGTCCGCTCGGCTAGCTCGACTCTATCGATCGGTAGAGCGCTATCTCCCGCGCGCTCTACGGCATGGGCCCAACAAGACGAACTTGTCGACCGTTTACAACACGGCTCACGCGCCGTGCAAAGTTTTTGGTCCGCAATACCCCGCAACGCACTCTCCTTAGCCTCAGGTGAAAGAGCGGCATAGCTGTTGCCTACGCGCTACACGTCGCGCGTGCTTCTCGGCGCGCGTTCGTACAGGGACGCGATCGTCCCGGAGGGTTCGCTCTCCCAGGTCTCAAGAGCGCCCTCGTTACCGAAATGAGGCCGCGGGCATGGAGGAAAAATGAAGGGTCTGTTGAAGGCGCTCTGGAGCGATGACTCCGGGCAGGGGATGGTGGAGTACGCGCTGATTATCGCGCTGATCGCGATTGGTCTGATCGCGATTCTGGTGTTCATGCGGAACCGTACCGGCGATGTGTACCAGGCAGTGTCGGACTCGCTCCAGAATGCACCTTCAGGCGCGTATACACCGAACTAGCGCCGTTCCTCGAGGAGAGCCGGGTCGTGTCTTCAGGCCCAGCTCCTCTCGGGGCGAGACGTTCGGCGGAGGACAGCAATGATCGCGAGCGCCGCGCTTACGACGCTGCTCGGTCTCAGCGTGTGGTTTGACGTTCGATACCGGCGGATTCCGAATCTGTTGACCGTCGCTGGGCTCGGCGCTGCGATTGTGCTGCGTGCGTTGTTGGGATTCAGTGCGGTTGTGGAAGGGGTCGAAGGTGCTGTGGTTGGACTCGCGCTCGCGCTGGTGCCGTTTGCGCTCGGGATGTTGGGTGGAGGCGACGTGAAGTTGCTCGCGGCAGTGGGGGGGTTCATGGGGCCGAGTCGTCTTATCGGGGCGTTCCTGGCAATCGCGCTGGTCGGTGGTGTGCTGGCGCTCCTGGAGGCGTTGCGGCGCCGCGCGGCGCGCGAGGTGATGTCACGCAGCTTTGCAGTGGTGAAGAACCTGGCGTTGCTCGGGCGAGCTGGGTATCGGCCCACGCTCGAGTCGGAGGGAGCCATGACGGTGCCTTACGGAGTTGCGATTGCGGTGGGCTCACTCGGCTGGTGGTTCGTGACAGGAGGCGCGTTATGAGTCGCATGCGCCGCATCGCAAAGTCCGTCACCGGTCAAGCCATGGTGGAGTTCGCGCTCGTCGCTCCGCTGCTCATGATGTTGGTGATTGGCGTGTTCGAATTCGGGCGGGCGTGGAATGTCTATCAGGTCATCACCGAGTCGGCCCGAGCGGGTGCCCGTGCCGCGGTCGTCGCCGATGCAGGCGTGACGCAGGACTCGGTGGTCGCATCGATACGGCAGGGGTTGAGCCGGGCCGGCCTCAATCCGGATGGTGCCACTATCAGTTTCACGGGATGGCGAGCTGGAACGGGCACGCCGGCATCAGTGACGATTCAGTACGCGTACCGATTTGTGTTCTTGCGGCCGTTCATGGGTTGGACGTCGGACGAAGCGGCGATCACGCTCAGCACGGCCTTTACGATGCGGAACGAATAACAACCATAGGCGAGGCGTTACGAGAAAGCAAAGGATGTGGGTCGTACTGGCCCTAGCAACGGCGTCAGGTTGCCTCGCGGCATTTCTCGCGCTGCGGTACCTGAGCGGCCAGCGGGCGCTCATGGCCGCGGAGCCCAAAGCGGCTTCCGTGGTCGTGGCTGCTCGCGATCTCACGGTCGGTACGATCGTGACTGCAGCAGACGTGCGACTGGTGCCCTGGCCGCTGCATGCGACACCGCCCGGCTACCTGGGAGCGTCCGAATTGGCGGTGGGGCGCGGCGTGATCACGCCCATCCGCACCAACGAGCCCTTGCTCGAGGGCAAGCTTGCGGGAAAGGGAGCAGGTGGTGGACTGTCGGTCACCATCCCCGAGGGCATGCGCGCGGTCAGCGTCAAAGTGGATGAAGTGATTGGCGTGGCCGGCTTCGTCGTGCCGGGGACACGCGTCGACGTCCTGGTGACGCTCAACCAACGGGGCCGCGCCGAGACCATTACCCAGGTGCTGCTCCAGAATGTGCCCACGCTCGCCGCTGGGGCGTTCACGCAGCCGGATGCCCAAGGCAAGCCGCAACGGGTCACGGTCATCACGCTCCTCGTGACGCCCGATCAAGCCGAAACGCTGATTCTCGCCGCGAACGAGGGGCGCATTCAACTCGCGCTCCGGAACACACTGGATCTTGCGACGCTGGAGCCGCGCGGCGCGCGTTCGGCGTCACTCCTGCGCGTCGGCCGCGACGCGCCGGTTAGCCGTTCGACCGCGGCACCACAGCGCTCCAGCGCCGCACCGGATCGTGCCGTGATCGAGGCGTACCGGGGTGGTGTGCGCACTCTGATAAAATTCTGACCGAAAGGCTCGTTCGTGAACACGCTTCAGTATCGTCGCAACGTCATCGCCCAGAAGATGTGGACCTGGGCCCAGCGTCTGGGGCTGGTCGCCATGCTCGGGTCCTTTGCGGGCCGATCGAGCCCGGCTCAGCAAGTCGTCAGTGGGGCCCAGGAGGTCCTGACGGTGTCGATGGGCGAGTCGACGCTCCTCAAATACCGTGGGGCATTACAGCGGTTCTCCATCGGCGACCCCGTCATCGCTGACGCGGTGGCTGTGTCTCCAGGCGAGCTGCTGATCACCGGCAAGAAGCTGGGCACGACGAGCCTGCTGGTCTGGGATCCGAGCGGTCAGGTCGTGATCTACTCAGTCGAGGTGACTGCGGATGCGCCGGCGCTCGAACGCTACCTCAATGGTCTCTTTCCAGGGTCCCAAATCTCCGTCGCCGCCAGCGGCAATACGGTTGCGCTGTCCGGCCGGGTGCCGACCGCGAACGTCAACCAGCAAGCCGTTGAAATCGCCAAGGGAACGGGCGCGATCGTAGTCAACAGACTCCAGGCGCCGCCGGCTCAGCAGGTGTTGCTCCAGGTACGCTTTGCCGAGGTGACCCGCAGTGCGGCGAAGGAAATGTCGACCCACTTGGCCACCCTGAATCCTCACCAACTCTCCAAGGATGGCGATTGGTTCGGTGAATCATTGTCGGACGGACTGCTGCGACTGTCTCTCACGAACGACAATGCCAAATTCGACGCGCTCATTAGAGTGCTGCAATCACGCGGCGATTTCAAAAGTCTGGCGGAGCCGAATCTGCTCACGCTGCCGGGACAGGAAGCGTCGTTCCTCGCGGGAGGCGAGTTCCCCTTTCCAGTGCTGCAAGGAGGGAATCTTTCCGCCGGCGTCACGATCGTCTTCAAGGAGTTCGGCATTCGTCTGAGGTTTACGCCGACCATTTCCGAAGGCGGCAGCATCCGCATGCACGTCGCGCCCGAAGTGTCTGCCCTCGACTTTGCGAACGGACTCACCATCTCCGGCTTTCAGATCCCGACGATTCTGTCGCGGCGGGCAGAAACGGACGTCGAGCTCCGCGACGGCCAACATCTCGCGATCGCGGGCCTGATCGACAACTCGACGATCAAGAACGTGACCAAAATCCCGATCCTCGGGAGCATTCCGATCCTCGGCATGTTCTTTCGATCGAGCGCGGCCAAGCAGAATCGGTCGGAGCTGCTCGTGGTCGTGACACCGCGGATCGTCGAGGCGACCGCGACACCGCCCACACTGCCCACCGGCGAGCCGGACACGTGGCAGTGGATGGGTGGGCTCAAGAACAGGCCCCAGTGAACCAGGAGAAGGAAATGCGCGCCGGCAGAACCGTATTCAGCAGTGAGCGCGGCGCGGCGATTGTCTTCGTCGGCGTGACGCTCCCGGCGCTGCTCGGCTTCCTTGCGCTCGGGATCGATCTCGGCATGCTGTTCGCGGCACGCACCGACGCGCAGCGAGCAGCGGATGCCGCCGCTCTGGCCGGCGCCAGCGCGTTCATCGACAACGCGTCCGGCAACGCGGTAGCCCCTGCGCAAGCGCGGGCAATGGAGTACGCCCGGCGCAACACGTTCCGCAACGGGCCGATCGACTCGAGCGAGATCACCGTCACGGTGATCCCGGAGAGCTCGAAGGTCGCAGTGTTGGTGCGCCGCGACAGTGTGCGCACCTGGCTCGGGTGGGTATTTGGCATTCGGACGGTGCCGATCAGCGCCTACGCGGCGGCCGTGGCCAGCTCCGCCGGCGCCGGCAAATGCATCAGACCGTTCGCGGTGCCCGACATCTGGGACGACGCCAACGGTGACCAGAACGGCAACCGTATCTGGGACCAGGGCGAGGTGTGGCGCCTGGGCGACGATCCTGAGGACTTCTATCAGAAGTTCAGCGGTCCGGACGGCGGCACTGGGGAAACGGGCTACGGGAGTGCCTGGCGCAATCCGCCATTCTCGGGCTTCGTCGGCGACTACGGTCGCGAAATCATGATCAAAGTCACGGACCCCAACGACGTCCAGCAACTGCAGCCAGGGGTATTCCTTCCCTGGACCTTGCCAGTAGACACGAGCATGGCGGACTGCAAGGGCAGCTTCAGCGGTGGGGGTCCAGGTGCGTCCGCTTACCGGAGCAACATCTGCAGCTGCAACCACTCGTCCATTTCCCTGGGCACCGAGTATGAGCTGAAGACCGGCAACATGGTGGGGCCGACGTGGCAGGGCGTCAACGAATTGATCCAGCAAGATCCGGACGCCTATTGGGACCCGACGACCAATACCGTGCAGGGATCGGCGTGGGGATCGGACTGGTTCAACAGTCCGCGGGTCATCAAGGTCGCGCTGTTCGATCCGACCCAGATCACGGGTCCGGGGCAGCAGACGATCAAGTTCAACAACTTCGCGGTGTTTTTTCTGGATGAGCAGCGCAGAAGTCAGGATCCAGTGACCGGCCGATTTCTCTACTACGCGTCAGGCTCCCCCACGAGCGGTCCGCAGACCGGATCGTTGGTGAGAGCCTTGCGACTCGTGCAGTAACGACGAGCACGGGAGGCCGCAATGAACCAGGCACGGGCAGTTCGGGTCCGCAAACCAGTGCTCCGCAGTGAGCGCGGCGCGGCGATTGTCTTCGTCGGCGTGACGCTGCCGGCGCTGCTCGGCTTCCTCGCGCTCGGGATCGATCTCGGCATGCTGTTCGTGGCACGCACCGACGCGCAGCGAGCAGCGGATGCCGCCGCTCTGGCCGGCGCCAGCGCGTTCATCGACAACGCGTCCGACGAAGCCGTGGTCCCGGCCCAAGCGCGGGCAATGGAGTACGCCCGGCGCAACACATTCCGCAACGGGCCGATCGACTCGAGCGAGATCTTTGTCACTGTCATCCCGGAGAGCTCGAAGGTCGGAGTGTTGGTGCGCCGCGACAGTGTCCACACATGGTTCGGGTGGCTATTCGGCGTCCACACGGTGCCGATCAGCGCATATGCGGCGGCCGTGGCCAACTCCGGCGGCGCGGCCAAATGCATCAGACCGTTCGCGGTGCCCGACATGTGGGATGACGCCAACGGTGACCGGAACGGGAACCGTATATGGGACCAGGGCGAGGTGTGGCGCCTGGGCGACGATCCTGGGGACTTCTATCAGAAGTTCAGCGGTCCGGACGGCGGCGGCACTGGGGAAACGGGCTACGGGAGTGCCTGGCGCAATCCGCCATTCTCGGGCTTCGTCGGCGACTACGGTCGCCAAATCACGATCAAAGTCACGGACCCCAACGACGTCCAGCAACTGCAGCCGGGGATATTCCTTCCCTGGAGCTTGCCGGAAGACCCGAACATGCAGGATTGCCAGGGGAACTTCGGTGGGGGTGGAGGCGCGTCCGCTTACCGGGCCAACATCTGCAGCTGCAACCACTCGGCCATTTCCCTGGACACCGAGTACGAGCTGAAGACCGGCAACATGGTGGGGCCGACGTGGCAGGGCGTTAACGAATTGATCCAGCAAGATCCCGGAGCTTACTGGGACCCGACTACCAACACCGTGCAGGGATCGGCGTTGGGTTCGGACTGGTTCAACAGTCCGCGGGTCATCAAGGTCGCGCTGTTCGATCCGACCCAGATCACGGGTCCGGGGAATCAGACCATCAAGTTCAACAACTTCGCGGTGTTTTTTCTGGATGAGCAGCGCAGGAGCCAGGATCCGGTGACCGGCCGATTTCTCTACTACGCGTCCGGCTTCGGCACGAGCGGCACGCAAACCGGATCGCTGGTGAAAGCCTTGCGACTCGTGCAGTAACGACCTGCTGACGGGGGAGTCATGGAATCACATACGGTAGGCGGCGCGCTGATCTCCAGCGACACGAGCTTCTGCGAAGCAGTGAAGCTCGTGCTGGGCAGTGCCGAGCATAGGATCGCGCTGAGCGCGGAAATCACGGCGCCTTTCACCGAGATCAGCGATACGCAGATCGAGGAATTGCGTCGCGTTCCGCTGGAGCTGGTTGTGCTCGACCTGGAGCAGGACCCGGCAACTGGGATCAAGCTCGCGGAGTTTCTGGCCGAGCTTCATCCCCGCTGCCAGGTGGTGGCGGCCGGCGCAGAGCTGCCGCCCGACTTGCTGCTCAAGGGCATGCGAGCGGGCATAACGGAATACCTATTGAAGCCGGTCACCCCAGAGGCGCTGCACGCCGGGGTCCAACGCGTGATACGCAGGCTGGGCTGGACACCTGCTGCGGAGCCTCGTCAAGCGGGCCGGCTCTTTACGCTGTTCAGTCCAAAGGGTGGCTGCGGATCCACGACGGTCGCCACCAATCTCGCGTGCGTCCTGCACCGGCTCACGTGCAAGAAAACGTTGCTCGTGGATCTCGATCTCGAATTTGGTGAGACGGCCCTGCAGTTGGGGATGGAGCCGAAGTTCAGCGTCCTCGATGTGCTGCGAAACTTCCATCGAATGGATGCTGGGCTGCTCGCGTCGTTCGTCGAGCGCCATGAGTCGGGAGTGCATCTCCTGTCGGCTCCGTACCACCTCGATCGAGGGGCGGTGGTGGCGGAGGACCAGATTCACATCACGCTGCGTCTGCTCAAAGAGCATTATGACTACGTCGTCGTCGATACGTCCGGCTCCTTTGTGCCGAGCACGCTCGCCGCGTTTGCCGAAGCGGACCGGATTTTCGCGGTCACGAACCTCAATCTGCCGTCGCTACGGAACCTCCAGCGGTGCCTTCCTTTCCTCGAGCAAACAGTCGGGAAGGCCGCCAAGGATAGGATCCAGATCATCGTCAATCGCTACACCGGCGACGATGTCATTGGGTTGAACGACGTGCAGGAAACACTCGGCGTGCCGGTGTACCGGACGCTCAGTAATGATTACGTGGCGGTGAGTCGTGCGATCAATAGCGGCAAGCCTGTGGTGCTGAACGGCAAGTCGAAGTACGCGCGTGATCTTCAAGCGCTGGGTACCGAGCTGGTGGGCGTGCAACGTGCAGCGCAGGCTGCTCGCAATGGCCGCAGCCTGCTCGACACACTCTGGCGGCGGCTCCGCCAGCCTCTCGAAGCGGCGAGCGCACGATGACAAACGACTCGCGCAATTCGGGAAGCCTGCCGCTTGCGGCCGCAAACGGAAACGGGCAGCGCCGCTCCCTTCCCTGGGAGACGCCGATCGGCGTCGACAAGACACCGGCCCCACCGGCCGGTGCCGACGCCCAGGGGCGGCAGGCAGCCTCACTCCAGCAGATCAAGGTTCGGATCCACCGCCAGCTGATCGACCGGTTGAACCTCTCCGACCTCGACCGGCTCGAGCGGGCAGAAGTCGTCGGCACGATCCGCAAGGTCGTGCTGGAAATCGTCGCGCAGGACCATATCCCGATCAACCTGGAAGAGCGGGAGCGGCTGCTGTCGCAAGTCGTCGACGAGATTTTCGGTCTTGGGCCCCTCGAGCCGTTGCAGCAGGATCCCGAGATCTCGGACATTCTCGTCAACACGTACGACCAGGTGTATGTCGAACGCCACGGCAAGCTCGAGCCCACCGACGTGCGGTTCCAGAACGACAAGCACCTGTTGCAGGTGATCGACCGGATCGTCTCGGCCGTGGGCAGGCGCGTCGACGATTCTTCGCCGATGGTCGACGCGCGCTTGCCGGACGGATCGCGGGTCAACGCGATTATTCCGCCGCTCGCCGTCGACGGGCCACATCTGTCCATCCGGAAGTTCAAACGCGATGCTCTGTCGGGTGAGGACCTGATCCGCTCGAAGAGCCTGACGCCGGCGATGCTGGAACTGCTAAGCGGCATCGTGCGGGCCCGATTGAACGTCTTGATTTCCGGAGGCACAGGCGCCGGGAAAACCACGTTGCTCAACGTCCTGTCCTCCTTCATCCCGGCGGACGAACGCGTCGTGACGATCGAGGACTCGGCCGAGCTGCAGCTGCGACAGCCCCACGTGGTGCGCCTCGAGACCAGAGCTGCCAACATCGAGGGCCATGGAGAAATACCGCAGCGGCGGCTCCTCATCAATTCACTACGCATGCGGCCGGATCGCATCGTCATCGGCGAAGTCCGGGGTGCCGAGGCCGTCGACATGCTGCAGGCGATGAATACCGGCCACGACGGATCGCTGACGACGCTGCACGCCAACGGCCCGCGTGAGGCTCTCAGTCGTCTCGAGACGATGGTTTCCATGGCGAATCTCAACCTGCCCGCACGAGCGATGCGGCAGCAAATCGCCAGTGCGATCGATGTTGTTATTCAGGTAAGCCGCCTCTCGGATGGTACGCGCAAGCTGATCGCCATTTCGGAGCTCGCGGGGATGGAAGGTGAAGTCATCACGATGCAGGAGATCTTCAGCTTTGACCGCCAGGGCGTCGACGCCGAAGGGCGCGTGATCGGGATGTTCCGCCCGACCGGCATCCGGCCGCGTTTCGCTGAGCGGCTCAAGGCCTGGGGCATCACGCTCCCGGCGGACCTGTTCTCGCCGCTTGCGGCGGGATCGCTGCAGGAGGGTGGCCGATGATAATCCAGTGGCTGGGTGCTTGGGGTCCTGCAGGCGTGGCCTTCGCCGCCGGTGTGCTGGCGATTATCGCATTCGCGTTGCTCTGGGAGTGGTACTCGGACTGGCGTCGATCTAAGGACGCCGTTGAGCAACTCCGCTCGTTCGCGGCACAGGGCAGCACCGATCGCGCCTCGGAGACGCTGATTCGGAGCTCAAAGATCGTAGAAGCCCGGTGGATCCGGCCGCTCGCTGCCAGAGTGCCTCACCTGCGCGATATCGGAAACGCGTTGGAGCAAGCGGGAGTGCGGTGGAAGCCGGAGACCTATCTCCTGATCACCCTTTGTGCGGCGGTTGTGCTGGGGCTCGGGACATTCGTCGCGGTGCGGCTGTGGGTCGCGGGGCTAATCGGAGCGATCGGGGGCGCGTCCGTTCCTTATCTATACCTGCGCTGGAAAAAGGCGCGCTTCCTCCTGGCGTTCGAGGAGTATCTGCCCGAGGCGATCGACCTGCTCGGTCGAGCCATCCGGGCGGGCCATCCTCTCTCGGCTGGGCTCAAGATGGCTGGTGAGGAGGCTGCTCAACCGGTCGCCGGTGAGTTCCGTCGCGTGTTCGAAGAACAGCGTTTCGGCATTCCGTTCGAGGATGCTCTGATGGGGCTGGCCGACCGGATTGACTTGGTGGACGTCCGGATCCTCATGACGGCCATCATGGTGCAGCGCGAAGTAGGCGGCAACCTCGCCGAGGTGCTCGACAAGATTGCGCATACGATCCGCGCGCGGTTCACTATCCGGCGTCAGGTGCGCGTCTATACTGCCCAGGGACGCTTCAGCGGGATTGTCCTCGCGCTGCTCCCCATCGCTGTCGGCAGCGCGATCTTCGTAGTCAACCGACAATACATGATGATCCTGTTCCAGGATCAGTTCGGGCGATGGCTGCTCGTCACCGGCGCCGTGATGCAGATCTTCGGGTACATCTGGATCCGTCGCATCGTGAACATCGAGATCTGAGGACCATTCAATGATCTACTTTGCGACTGCGGCATTTGGGATCGCCATCGCGCTGATCGTTGCTGTGGCTGGACAGTTCGCGCCTGCTCAGCCGCGGGCGGTGGCGCGTCGGTTGCTGGAGCTTGGGCAGCAGGGGAGCGACCAGGATTCGCGCCAACAGCGGTTGCGGCGGCAGGAGCGGGCCCAACAACTCGGGGCCGTGCTGGAGTGGTTGGGTGGAGCGCTCGCGAAGACCAACAGCCCCGCTGCGCGCAACGTTCTGCTCCACGCGGGATTTAGGCATCCCAACGCTGCTGCGATCTTCTGGGGAGCGCGTCTGGCGTTGATGGCCGTGCTGGGTGTTAGCGGATTCCTGGTGGGACCGCTGTTCGGTGGCGGTATCATCGGCGGCATCCTGGCCGCCCTATGGGGCGCTGTGCTGGGCTGGCTCCTGCCGGCGTTCTACGTGGGCAGCCGGGCTAAGGCGCGGCAGAAAGAGATCCAGCGCGCGCTCCCGGATGCGCTCGACCTCTTGGTCGTTTGCGTCGAAGCAGGGCTTGCACTCAACCAGGCGCTGGTACGCGTTGCCACGGAAATAAAGCACGTGAGCGAGATGACGAGCGAGGAGCTCGTTCTTACCAATTTGGAGATTCGGGCGGGCGTGCCGCGGGAGGAAGCGCTGCGGGGGCTCGGCGAACGAACCGGAGTCCCGGATCTGCGCTCGCTCGTGGCGATGCTGATTCAGACCGATCGCTTCGGCACGTCAATCGCCCAAGCCCTGCGCGTGCATTCGGACACCGTGCGCACGAAGCGGCGCCAGCGGGCCGAGGAAGCCGCGGCCAAGACGACGATCAAACTCGTGTTTCCCCTCGTGCTGTTTGTATTTCCGGCGTTGTTCGTCGTGATTCTCGGCCCAGCGGTGATTACGATGGTCCGTACCCTCGGGGAGTTCGGCCCATGAACCACGTGGGGTTCACGAACGTGACTCGCGGGCGAGGCCTCGGAACGTGGATCGCCGTCGCCGACCGCTGGTGGCAACGTCTCCGGGGTCTGCTCGGCCGGCCGCTCCCGGCGGGAGCCGGCCTGCTACTTCAGCCCTGCCGCGCGGTGCACATGTTCGGCATGAGCTACGCGGTGGATGTCGCTTTCCTGGATCGGCGAGGAGCGGTTGTGGCCGTTTATCATCGCTTGGCGCCGGGCCAGCGTTCGCGCTGGCACAAAGGTGCTGCGTACGCACTGGAGCTTCCGGCAGGCACGCTCGCGATGACGGGCACGCGTGAGGGCGATAAGCTCGCGTGGGAGTTGTGTGATCCTTTTGTTTCGGCGCCTTACCATGTGGAGGAACAATGTCGGCAATCGAACCCGTAAACGACCAGACGCTTGAAACCGATCTGGTGAAGCGCCTCGAGAAGGTGGAGCATGAACACAGCCACCTACGTCGCGCAAGCCGAGCTCTTCTTGTCGGCCTGGCAGTGCTCCTCGCGGCCGCAGCCGCGATCGTTGTCATCATTGGGGACCGCCCGACGATACGAGATGTGGTGGAGGCCCGCAGCTTCGCCCTGCGAGACAACCAGGGTCGCGTCCGCGGTGTCTTCGGCGTGGCAGCGGATGGTTCGCCGCAGTTTGTGCTTCACGACGACAGCGGCACAGCGCGGCTCAGACTGATCGTGCTGGAAGACGGTTCGCCCGGCCTCGCGCTCATCGACTCAAAGGGCCGCTCCCGCGCTGCGCTCGGGCTCCTGCCGGACGAGACGATCACGCTCGCGTTTGCCGACCCGCGAGGTACAACCCGAGCGGTATTCGGCCTCACAGCTGATGAAGGGGCCAGCCTCGCACTGGCTGACAGCGTTGGCGCCACCCGGGCTGGGTTGGGCGTCTCCGCGGATGGCAAGGCGACCGTCACGGCACCCTGAGAGAGCAGTGCGCGAAGCATGCACCGGACGTGCTCCCTTCCATAATTCTCGCACTGTCCTGCTCGGTATCTAGCTTCTAGCTTTACCGCATGACCCTCGACTACGACCTGATCGTCGTAGGCGCCGGCCACGCCGGCAGTGAGGCCGCTGTTATGGCGGCGCGTTTGGGCGCGCGCACGCTCCTCCTCACGTCGAACCTCGACACCATCGGACAGATGTCCTGCAATCCCGCCATCGGCGGCATTGCGAAGGGCACCGTCGTTCGCGAAGTCGACGCTTTGGGTGGCCTGATGGGCCGGGCCGCTGATCGCGCAACCATCCAGTTCCGGATGCTGAATCGCTCCAAGGGCCCCGCGGTGTGGGCGCCGCGCGCCCAGGCCGATCGCACGCTGTACCGTCGCGCCGTTCGTCATCTGCTCGAGCAATTCCCTGCCCTGGAGCTGACGCAGGGCATGGTCACAAATCTGCTCTTCAATGATCAGGCGACTTGCATCACCGGGGTCGAAACCGGCGATGGTCGTCGCTTCATGGCGCGCGCGGTGATCATTACCGCGGGCACATTCCTCCGTGGCCGCATTCACCTTGGCACGGACACGCAAATCCCGGCGGGCCGCGCGGGTGATGCGCCGTCCGTTCACATGGCGCAAGTCATTGAAAACACTGGACTTACGGTAGCACGCTTCAAGACAGGAACTCCGCCGCGCATCGACGGACGCTCGGTGGATTGGCGCAAGGTCGAGCTTCAAGAGGGTGACAGCGACGAGTATCGCTTCTCGTTCCACGAGCGTGTCGAGCGACCCCGCCAAGTTCCTTGCTGGATCACTTGGGCCGGCGAGGAAGTGAAGCAAATCGTTCAGCGCCACATCAAAGAGTCAGCGCTGTACGGCGGCGCGATCAGCGGACGCGGGCCACGCTACTGCCCGTCGGTCGAAGACAAGATCGTGAAGTTTCCAGCGGCCAAGCGCCACCAAATCTTCCTCGAGCCGGAGGGCCTCGACACGACGGAGTTGTACGTGAACGGTCTCTCCACTTCCCTGCCCGTCGCCGTGCAGCTCGAGATCCTCCACGCCGTACCCGGCCTGGAGCATGCGCGCATGACCCGGCCCGGATACGCGATCGAGTACGACTACTATCCGCCCACACAACTCACGCCCTGGCTCGAGGTGAAGTCCGTCGAGCATCTCTTTTTCGCCGGCCAAATCAACGGCACGACAGGCTACGAAGAAGCGGCTGGCCAAGGTGTTGTCGCGGGGATCAACGCGGTGCGCCGGCTCCGCGGCCAGGAACCTGTGGTCCTCGGTCGTGACGACGCGTACATCGGAGTTCTTGTCGACGATCTCGTCACGCGTGGCGTCGATGAGCCGTATCGGCTTTTCACGTCACGCTCCGAATTTCGGTTGCTGCTTCGCCAGGACAATGCACTGCGGCGCCTGCTTCCCCTCGCCGAGCGCCTCGGCTTGCTGACTGATGGTGAGCTCCGCGCGGCAGAACGTCGTCTGCTGGATGAGGAGAACGTTCTCGATCTCGCGCGTGCGACGTCGATCTCACCTGCGCAGGCTGCCCACGTATTGTCTGAAAGCGGCACGACACTGCGCGAGAGTGAGCGCATCGCTGTTGTCGCGAAGCGTCCCGGCGTCGCGCTCGAGTCATTGCTCGCGGCAGTCGGCGTCGCGGCGGATGCGTCGTCGGAGGCCGTGCTCGCCGCCGAAATCGAAATCAAGTACGACGGTTATTTGGCGCGCGAGCGAGATGCGGCCGCGCGTCTCGCGGAGCTGGCGTCGTTTTCGCTGCCAGGCGACCTGCCCTACCTCGATCTACAGACGCTCGCGACCGAGGCGCGACAGAAGCTCGATCGAGTGCGGCCGACTTCACTGGCACAGGCAGCGCGCGTTCCGGGCGTGACGCCGAGCGACCTGCACAACCTCGTTCTGGCAGTGACGCGATGGCGGCGGAGAGTGGCCTAGGCTTGCGTTGCAGTTTCACGTGAAACTTACGGCTTTCGTTTCACGTGAAACGATCGTATATTGAGGCGCAACAACTGGCCGTTCAGTGATATAACTCATTGCAGGACAATAAGTTATAGCATGTCTCGTGTAATCGCGATTGCCAACCAAAAAGGCGGCGTCGGCAAGACCACGACGGCCGTGAATCTCGCTGCGTCTCTCGCGATCGCCGAGCGCAAGACGCTGCTCATCGACGCCGATCCGCAAGGCAACTCGACCAGTGGCGTCGGCATTGAACGCGATCGCATTCGGCACTCACTGTACGACGCGATCATCGAAGGCGCAGCACTCGCGCAGGCCCGATTTCCCCACGTGCACTTCCCGTATCTCGATGTCGTACCGGCGACGCAGGACCTGGTTGGCGCCGAGCTGGAGCTCGTCAATCAGCGCTCGCGCGAAACGCGCATGCGGGACGCGCTGCGGAATCTGCGCGATGAGTACGCCTACGTGATCATCGACTGTCCGCCGTCGCTTGGGTTGCTCACGCTCAACATGCTGACCGCCGCCGACAGCGTGGTGATTCCGATTCAGTGCGAGTATTACGCGCTCGAGGGGCTGTCTCAGCTCCTGAACACGATCAAGCTCGTGCAGCGAAATTTCAATCCTGCGCTCGCAGTCGAAGGCGCCCTGCTGACGATGTACGACGCGCGGCTGAATCTTTCCAAGCAGGTCGCTGAAGAAGCAAAGGAATATTTCGGCGGGCGCATGTTCAACATGACGATCCCGCGGAATGTGCGGCTCGCGGAAGCGCCCAGCTTCGGAAAGCCGATCGTGCTGTACGACGTGCAGTCGGTAGGGGCGAAGAGCTACCTGGCGGTCGCCCAGGAGCTCATTAGCCGTGTCGAGCAGGGGACTCCGTCGCCCAGCCTTCCCGCGGTTGAATCGCTGCCGACACCGGAGGTGCCCGCATGACGGAAACCACCACTGGACGACGCCGTCTCGGCCGCGGTCTCGAAGCGCTGCTCGGTCCCACTCGGGACGAGGCGGAACGAGAAGGGAACCTGGTCGAGTTGCCGATCAAGGACATCAGGCCCAATCCGTTCCAGCCACGCAAGGACGTAGATCCGGCGGCGCTCGAAGAACTGGTGTCCTCGATCAAGCAGGCCGGTCTGCTACAGCCGATTGTGGTGCGAAAGGCGCAGGCCGGAAACGGCGTATACGAGCTCATCGCCGGGGAGCGCCGGTTACGCGCATGCCAGCAGCTCGCCTGGGAGCGAATCCCCGCAGTACAGCGCGATGCCGACGACCGCACGTTGTTGACGCTCGCGCTGATCGAGAACCTGCAACGCGACGATCTGTCGCCGGTCGACGAAGCCCGCGGCTACGAGCGTCTGATCGCCGAATTCAAGTTGGCGCAGCAGGACGTCGCCGATGCGGTCGGTCGCGACCGCTCGACGGTCGCCAACGCGCTCCGTCTCCTCAAACTCCCCGAGGTCGTGCTCCAGATGCTGCACGACGGGCACCTGTCGGTGGGCCACGCGCGGGCGCTCCTCGCGCTCGAGGATCCGCGTATCGTCACGAACCTCGCGCGCGAAGCCGTGGCGCAGGGATTGTCGGTCCGCGAAGTGGAGGACCGCGTCCGGGGCGGCCGCGCACCCGAACGTCGGCCGCGCATGAAACGTGGCGTCGGCGCCGCTCCAGAAGTACGACGCGTCGAAGACGCATTGCGCAGGCGGCTCGGCACCGACGTGCGTGTCAGCCTGCGCGCGAAAGGTAAAGGTCAGATTCATGTCTCCTTCTATTCCAACGACGATCTCGCTCGGCTGCTCGAGCTGATCCTCGACGCGCCGTTCGACGGATGAGAACTCGCGGCGTCACGATCGTCCTCCACGCGGACGGCGATCTCGAGTCCCGGCAATACCGGTTGCCGCGCTGGGCAGTATTGGCGGGCAAGTGGGGTGCGATGGCCATCGCCGTGATGGTCGTATTGTTTTTTGCGTTCGCCGGACCGATCACGCGCAACGCGGCGCGGGTACCCGGCCTCGAGCGCGAGATCTCGCGCCTCCGGTCGGAAAACAGTCGCGTGCAGCAACTCGCATCTGCATTGAATCGCGCGGAAGCGAATTATCAGGAGCTGCGTCAAATGCTGGGCGTGAAGGCGGCCCCGCCGCCGGCCCCTTCGCGCGGTGGAAACACGGCCCCACGAGCCGACTACGTCACCGCGATGCGGACCGTCCCGATCCGGGCCTCTCGACCGAGGGGGACCCCGCAATACGAGGCGGGGTCGTCCGTGCCATCGCATTGGCCGCTGGACGTCCAAGGGTTCGTGACGCGCGGACAGGTGCGGCCCGGCGTCCCAGACGAGTCGCACGTCGGCATCGACATCGCTGTGCCGATTGGGACGCCCATCCGTGCATCTGGCGGAGGTACCGTGATGGCTGCCGGCTACGATTCGGACTACGGCTTGTTTGTCCTCTTGCGGCATCCGTCCGGTTATGAGACGATGTATGGTCATACGTCACGGCTCCTGGCCGCGGAGGGCGACGAAGTTCAAGCTGGACAGGTGATCGGATTGTCCGGCAACTCGGGGCGGTCGACTGCGCCGCACCTGCACTTCGAAGTTCGGCGTGACGGCAAATCGGTTGATCCACTCGAGCTCGTGAAACAGGGGGGGACGCATTGATGGCGGTGTTCAGTGAAAAAGAAAAAGCCGTCGCGAGCGGCGGTCGGGAAGGCGTGCCGGGCCTGTCCATCATCGGCGCGGGAATGCGCGTGGTCGGCGATATCTCGGCCGACGGAGTTGTAAAGATCGAAGGGTCGGTGACAGGAACCGTTCGCGCCGCAAAGCAGGTACTCGTCGCGCGGGGTGGGGAAGTCGAAGGCGATGTCGTAAGTCGCGAGGCGATCATCGGCGGGGAAGTGCGCGGCGCGATTTACGCCGAAGAGCGCGTCGAGCTCCAAGCCACAAGCGTCGTACACGGTGACATCCACACGAAGCGCCTCCTCATCCAGGAGGGCGGCGAAATGAACGGGGTTCTGAGGATGGGTGAGGACGCCGGCCAGCCACCCCAAGTTGGGACCCGTCCTGCACAAGCGTCACTGGCGCGCGCCTGAATTATCCACACGCGCGCTTCCTGCGCGTGTGGATTCTCTAATGGCATGTAGTAACGACGCTTACATGCCACTCCAATGTGGAAAGACGATCGACTGCCACGATACTGTCGCTACGGTGTCGTGAATGCGCCTAGACACCCTCGCCACCTATTTGGATCAGTACCTCCGTGTCGCCGAGGAAGTCGCCGATCCACCTGAAGCACTGAACGGATTACAGGTAGCCAACGCCGGAGATGTAACACGCCTCGCCGCTGCCGTCGATCTCTGCGCGGCGACGGTCCGCCTGGCGAGTGCGGAAGGTGCTGACCTCTTGGTGGTGCATCATGGACTCTTCTGGGGCGGACTTCGGCCCCTGACGGGACCTTTCTACGATCGAGTCGCCGGCCTCCTGCGGAGCAACATTGCTGTGTATGCCGCCCACCTTCCCCTGGATCGCCATCCCGACGTCGGGAATAACAGCCAGCTTGCACGCCTGCTCGGAATCACGATTCGCGGGGAATTTGGTTCCTATCACGGCGCGCCGATCGGCGTGTGGGGCGAGCGCAGCGGCACGCGGGAGGAATTGAGTAGAGCGCTCACGCAAGCGCTCGGCGGCGCGCCACGTCTGCTGCCCTTCGGTCCGGAGCGGGTCCAGCGCATCGGCATTGTGACGGGCGCTGGGGGTTCTCTGATTCCGCAGGCCGCTGCTGCCGGGCTCGACACGTACATCACGGGCGAAGGACAACACTGGACCTACTTCGACGCGGAAGAGTTGCGGCTGAATGTTTTCTACGCTGGTCACTACGCGACTGAGACAGTTGGTGTGAAAGCGCTCGCAGAGCATCTCTCCAAGAAATTCGATCTGCCCTGGGCGTTCCTGGATCATCCCACGGGGTTGTGACCCCCCGTCAGGTCCTGGTCATCGTAGCCATCGCGGAGCTTCTCGCGATGGCCCCATGGTTCAGCGCCTCCGCCGTTGCGCCTACCCTCGCGGACGTGTGGCAATTGTCCCCCGCGTCGACTGCCTGGCTGACGATCAGCGTGCAGCTCGGCTTCGTCGCCGGCGCACTCGTGAGTGCGGTCCTGACACTTCCGGATCGCCTCTCCGCTCGCAGGCTCGTCGCAGGCTCGGCGACGATCGCCGCCCTTGCGACGCTGGGCGTCGCGGCCGCTCCGGGAATCGGTCTGGGAATCGGTTGCCGCTTGCTGACTGGAGCAGCGCTCGCCGGCGTCTATCCACCGGGAATGAAAATCGTCGCGGGGTGGTTCAAGGAGTCGCGTGGGTGGGCGATCGGTATTCTTGTCGGCGCGCTGACGTTGGGGTCGGCGAGCCCGCACCTCGTTCGTTGGGCAGTGTCACCGGCCGCATGGCGCGTCGTGCTGCTGATCGCTGCGACCAGCGCACTCGCCGGAGGAATCCTCGTCCTACTCGTCCCGAACGATGGTCCATACGCTGCACCATCGCTGCCGTTTTCGCTGTCAGCCGCGCCGGGCATTCTGAAAGACAAAGCGATGGCCCTCGCCAACCTCGGCTACCTCGGACACATGTGGGAGCTCTACGCCATGTGGACCTGGATCGCCGCGTTCATTGCTGCGAGTGAGCATGCTCGACGCGGCGCGCAGTCGGACGTGACGGGTCTTGCGGCGCTCGTAACGTTCGCGGTCGTCGGCAGTGGCGCGATTGGATGCTGGCTTGGCGGCAAATACGCGGACAGGTTGGGTCGGACGTTGATTACCAGTCTCGCGATGCTCGTGTCCGGTCTTTGTGCGTTGACGGTCGGCTTTGTCTACGGCGCGCCGTTGATCGCGTTGCTACCGCTGTTGCTGGTGTGGGGGGTTAGTATCGTCGCCGATTCCGCGCAGTTCTCGGCGGCGATCAGTGAGCTGGCGCCGCGCGAGTACGTCGGAACGGCTCTCACCCTCCAAACGAGTCTGGGATTTTTGCTCACCACCGCAACGATCTATCTCTTGCCGGCGGTAGCGGAGTCCGTCGGCTGGCGATGGAGCATGAGTGTGCTGGCGCTCGGGCCGGCGATTGGAATGTGGGCGATGCTAATGCTGCGTCGTCGCCCTGAGTCGCTGCGGTTAGCGGGAGGCCGGCGCTAGGGAACCGCTGCATAGGGCTGATGCTGGGGTAGGGCGCGGGCGTGGGGCGCCTCTGCGCGCTGGGCGCACGGCGCGCACGAGGTATCCACGTTTCGTGACTCGCATGAGTCAGCGCGACCGAGCGCCCGCGCGCAGGAGCGCCCCACGCCCGCGCCCTACCCCAGCGTCAGGCCACTTGTGCAGAGCTTCCCTAG
>DATFEG010000058.1:0-2142 GCA_035251445.1 Gemmatimonadales bacterium
CTAGCTGGTGCCGGTCCTGAAACCGTGGGTTCGCAGGCAATGTGGAAAAGGTTTTATGCCCTCGAAACTGGTTGAAGAGCGACAATGTGGCGAGGGGCAGCGTGAGATAGTCGGGCGGGCGTACAGATCGCGGACACGCGAGGATCGCAGCGACAACGAGGATCGCGCGACCCCTGCGTCGGGGCGAGCGTGAGCGGGAGGTGTGGCTCGTCGTTAGGCGAGGCGGTGGCGCGCGAGAACGAGCAGGTTCGCTGCGAGCACCGCGGCCCGCACGTACGCATGAAATCCGAGCGCGCCTTTCCAGACACAGCGGGCGAGGCCGAAGACACGCTTCAGCAGCGAGATCCCACTTTCGATCCCTGCGCGGAAGCGGCGGAGCTTGTCATACACCCACTCGCTCCGCACCATCGCGGCGATCGTGAGCCCGCGTTTCTTCGCGAAGCAGACGTCCTCAACACCGAGGGCTTTGGTGGCGGCGAGATTGTCCTGCGACGCGAACGCACCATCGAAGCTCACCTGGCGGGGAGCCTTGCCAAAGAGCTGTCGCTGGCGGCGGACGAGCGGCACCGTCCAGGTGACATCGGCGGGATTCCCTTTGGGGATCGCACAATCGAGGATCAGGCCGGAGCGCCCCGTGGTGAGAAAGATCTTGTGGCCGTAATAGGTCTCCCGCCGATCCTTCACCAGCACGTCGGTGTGGGCTTCAAAGAGCGAGACGAGCTTCTCGTCGGCCGGCACCACCTCACCGTGGAACACCCGTCGCGTCGTTTGATCGATGACTTGGGCAACGCGGGGCAGGAGCCGCGTGAGTTGCGTGCGCAGCCGCGTGCGCGGCGGCGCGGCGGGGAGTCCCTCGAGGTGCGCGAGGGCACAGGTGGCGTACGTCGCGGTCGCCTCGGTGAGGCGCACCAGTTCGCGGTAGCAGGCGGTGCGCTGCCGGACGGCTTGCGGGGCGAGATGGTCGATCTCCAGCGCTCGCCGCTTCGCGCGCCGGCGGTGGCGGTGATAGGCGGTGAAGCCAGCGTGGGACTCCGCCTGCCGCAGCAGCCGATCGAGCACGCGCACCGCGTCCCACAAGAGACTCGAATCGGTGGGATGGTGGATCGCCACGGGCACCACGGTCGCATCCATGCGGACCGTCCGCGCCGGCTCGAGCGCGCGCGCGGTCGGGCTCGTGACAAGGCGGTCGTTGAGCGCGGCGAGCGTCTCCGGGCGGACGCGCCGAATGTTATCGGCGAGCGCCGATTTCGACGGCGGAGACTGCAACGGCCCCAGCCGCGCGAACGCGCTATAGCTCGCGGAGTCGGCGACGTGAAACGCCAACTCCGCGTACGTCCATCCGGTGAGCTGCCGGAGGAGGAGCAGCCGCAGCGTTTGGTCGCCGGTCAGTCCGGGGTGCCCCGTCCGCGGATTCTTGGCACAGCGCTGCTCGAGGTCTTGCTGAACGCCTCGGGCGAGGTCAGGTTGCTCATCCAGCAGCGCACTCATCGCCGCCAGTTCGTGGGCGTGCGGATGATCGATCCACGGAGCAGTGAGCGGCAGCTGCGGCGACGCGTGACGCATTCGGCGGTGCCTCCTCCTGATGGTGTTGGTGTCTCGACAACCCCAACGTACATCAGTTCTCGAAGCGCACCATCCCCGGATGCGTCACTCGCTTTTTACCCTTCCTCCTCCCAATCCTGAGTTTCAGGACGGACACTAGCTAACCGAGATCCCGTGGCCGACAGATGGCTGCGGTCCAACCAGCCAGCGAGGAGGCGTCGTGGACGCCATGCAGGAAGAACTGACCGTCGAGCCACAGACCAACGCCCATCGCGGCGCGGCGATCGACATGGATTCCGACACCTTCCGGCGACTCGGTCGCGCTCTCGTGGATCGGGTCGCCGATCTCCTCGGCTCTTTGCCGGATCGCCCGGTATCGCCCCCTACGACGCCCGCGGCGATCAGGGCGCAGCTGGGCGATACGCATCTCCCGGAGACGGGTACCGACGCCGCGACATTGCTCGAGGAAGCGACGTCGCTGCTCGTCAAGAACTCGACCTTCAACGGGCATCCCCGATTCTTCGGCTACATCACCGGGTCTGCTGCACCGATTGGGATTCTGGGTGACATGCTGGCCGCCGCGATCAACCCCAACGTCGG
>DATFEG010000089.1:0-36110 GCA_035251445.1 Gemmatimonadales bacterium
CTCGCGACGCCGGCGTCCACTGCAGCCCTGAACGGCGCGACGTCCATGCGCTGCACGTCTTCGCCCAGTGCTTCCACAATAGGAAGACCCTCGTGGGAGTCCGTCGTCGTGCGCCCATGCCCCGGATAGTGCTTGGCGCACGCCATCACACCCTGCTCCTGACAGCCCGTGATCCACGCCGCTGCGTGCGAGCCCACGATCTGTGGATCCGCACCGAACGCGCGCGTCTGGACGATCGGATTCTTTGGCTCGAGATCGAGATCGCAGACCGGCGCGAACACCCAGTTGATGCCCACAGCCCTTGCCTCGATGGCCGTGATCTGACCGCAGCGACGCGTCGCGGCGAGATCGTTGATGTAGCCGAGCGCTGCAGGAGAAGGGAGCTCGGTGAGTCCACGTACCTGCTGACCTGGTCCGCGTTCGAAATCGGAGCCGAGCAGAAGAGGACGTTGCGCGCGATCGCGCAGCGAGCCGGTGAGTGTCGTCACCGCTGTGCGCGTGCCCCCGAACAGAATGAACCCGCCGACACCCGCGGCGAGGGCTTGCGTGATCTTCTCGCGCTCCGACGCGAACGACCCGCGGCGCCAGCGCAGGGCCGGGCAGACCAGCCGAGCGCGCGGAATCGTCCGAGGACGCATTCCTTAATCTACGATTAGCTCAATGACAGGCGCCGCGTCCGGAATCGATTATCGCCCCGCCCACCGCGATGAAACGCCACTGATACCGTCGCGCCCCTAGTCGCAACGCCAGGACGCCGTGGCGCGTATTGTCGCGCACTTCACTGTTCGGAAGAACGGTCGTGAACGGATACAGTGCGGCTCCTCCAGTACCCACCGTGACTTGACGAATCCCGCGCCGCGCGTCGAGTCGGCCGTCGGCGTCCTGCGGCGCGAACCGCTCGTAGAGATGATCGTGTGCCGAGATCACGACATCGACGCCGGCCGCGTACAGAAGATCCCAAAACTGCTGCATCTCGTACTGGCTGCCGTGCAGCCCTGAGCTGTAGCGCGGGTGATGGAAGTAGGCGACCGTGCAGCGCCGGCGATGCGCCGCGAGATCGGCCGCGAGCCACTCGCGCTGCGCGACATCACCTGCGCACGCGCGGCCCTGCGCCGGCGACGCCGGCGCCGGCTGGCACAGGGCCCATTGCGGCGTGCTGTTGAGAACGATCACGTGCCATCCACCGAGGTCGTAGCTGTAGTAGCCGAGCGGCGGCGCCGCCTGCGGGCCGAAATAGCCGAAGTACCCTGCGGCACCGGGCGTCAGGTACTCGTGATTGCCCGCCGCTGGGCGCGTCCGCTCCTTGTGCCGGCCCCACGTCGGCTCATAGCACAACGCATAATCGGCGGGGGAGCCGAATTCATACGCATTGTCGCCGATCGCGATCACGGTTCCGGGAATGCTGTCCAACAATGTTGCCGTGGACTCCGCCGCGGTGAGCTCTGGCGGCGTGATGGAGGTCGGATCATCGGGCTCGTAGCATCGCGCAATATCGCCCGCACCGACGAGCACGGGAGCGCGCACCTCACGCGGCGCCCACCTGAGGGTCGGCTCCAGCGGCGTGGACGGCGCATCACTGCACCCGGCGATCACGATTGCCGCGACTACCATACCCGCGCAGTGCCGTGCGCTGATCATAGACCGGGAGTACTACCGGAGGAGAACGGTCCGGGTTCCTCGAAAGACTTACTAAGAAGCACGGAGCACGGAGCAGGGAGCAAACTGCTCCGTGCTCCCTGCTCCGTGCTCCCTGCTCCGTGCTCCCTGCTCCGTACTCCGTGCTTTACGCGGGCGTAATGTGCCCCAGAATCCGCGGCCCCCGCGCCCCGGTCGCGCCTGGGAGGTTACCGGGCTGGCCTCGCATCGTCTGATATCCCAGAAACGCAAACGCGACCGCTTCCTTCGCTTCGCCATCGAAGAACACGTTATCGAACGAAACAATGCGGCGCGGCTGCACGCGCGCCGCGAGCCGCTCGATGATCGCGGGATTCTTAGCCCCACCTCCAGACGCAACGATCTCGCCATCGTGGCTCGAGACGGCGCGCGCAATCGTCTCCGCGGTAAGCGCGGTCGCCGTGGCCACGGCGTCGTTGTTCGACCCGCCCACCTTCTTTACCCGCGCGAGCAGTTTGTCCGCATAATCGATCCCAAAACGCTCGCGCCCTGTGCTCTTCGGTGGCGGTTCGGCGAAATACGGATCGGCGAGCAACTCCTCGAGCACCTTGGCGATGGGCCGGCCGTGCCGCGCTCGCTCGCCGTTCTCGTCGAACGCCGCATTGGGATCAACGCGGCGCGTGATCGCATCGATTACCGCCACGCCCGGGCCGGTATCGAACGCGAATGCGCCTTTGGTTTCGCCGCGGCGCGGCACCCACGTCACATTCGCCATCCCGCCGATGTTGAGCAGCCAGCGACCCTGCTGCTCGTGCCCGAACAGCATCACGTCGGCGAGGGGCACGAGTGGCGCGCCCTGCCCTCCCGCCGCCACATCGCGCGCGCGGAAGTCGCTCACGACGCGCACACCCACGCGCTCGGCGATCACCGCCGCGTCGCCGAGCTGGAACGTCGCGCGACCCGGCTCGTGCCAGATCGTCTGGCCATGTGAGGCGACAAAAGCGAGATCCTTCGGCGCGACGCGCGCCTGCGCGAGCAGCGCGAGCACGGCGCCGGCAAACCGCTCGCCCAGCGCCACGTGCAAGACCACGATTTCCTTCGGCGTGCCGCGCGCAATCGCATCGATGATCGCACCCCGCTCGGCAGCACTGTACGGCTCCTGGCGAAAGGCGACGAGCTCGGCGTCGTTGTCCCGCAAACGCACGAGAGCTGTCGAGACCCCGTCGAGCGACGTGCCGGACATCACTCCCACGGCAAGTGTCATGGCTTTATCGCCGGCGGATCGCCCACGACCGGACGCACGAAGCCGTTCGCTGCGTCGAGCAGCTGCCGAGCCTCCGCGGCCGATACGCGCCGGCGCGCCATGACGATGGCGAGCTTCACGCTCCCCTCTGCGCGCTCGATCGCGGCGCGCGCTTCCTCACGACTCACGCCGGTGCACTCCATCACGATGCGCTCCCCCCGGTCCTTGAGCTTGTTGCTCAACGCTATGAGATCCACCATCAAATTGCCGTACACCTTGCCCAGGCGGATCATCGCGCCGGTGGTGAGCGTATTGAGCACGAGCTTGGTCGCGGTACCGGACTTGAGCCGCGTCGAGCCGGTGAGCGCTTCGGGACCCACGATCGGGTTGATCACGACGTCGCAAGTTTCGGCGAGAACTTTCGGGGGCGTGGAGCAGGTGAAGAGCATCGTGCGCGCGCCGATCGTCTGCGCGCGTCCTAGCGCACCCCGCACATACGGTGTTGTGCCGCTTGCGGCAATGCCCATCACCACATCCTGGCTCCTGACTCCTGCTGTATCGATCGCCGCCATGCCGGCGTTCACGTCGTCCTCGGCGCCCTCGACGCTTTTGACCAAGGCGCCGTATCCGCCGGCGATCACCCCGACCACCATCGTCGCCGGAACGCCGAACGTGGGGGGGCACTCCGCGGCATCGAGCACGCCGAGTCGCCCGGATGTGCCGGCGCCGACATAGATCAGACGGCCGCGGTTTCGAAACGCATCCACAATCAAGTCGATGCCGCGCGCAATGTTTTCACGCTCTCCACGCACGGTTTCAGCTACGCGTGCATCTTCACCGTTCATCAGGTCGACTATCTCCAGACTCGACGCGGTATCAATCCGCTGCGTCCGCGGGTTGCGCTGCTCCGTCGCTCTAGGGTCGGAGAAGTCGTGGTTTGTCATGGCAGTGAATTAGACGCAAGATTACGGAATGCGAAAGCTCTCTCTGCTGCTTGCTTGCGCTGCCGCGGCGTGCAGGCCATCCCCCCTCGAGGCACCCAGGCCGCTCGGTCGCGGCACTGTCCCCGCGACCTGGACGCTCAAATCGCAGCCCGTCACCGCGCCCCAGGCGATGGTCGTCTCGGCGCATCCGCTCGCCACCGAAGCAGGCGTGGAAATCCTGAAGCAGGGCGGCAACGCAGTCGACGCCGCTGTCGCCGTCGGCTTCGCGCTCCAAGTCGTACTGCCCGACGCGGGCAACATCGGCGGCGGCGGGTTCATCGTCCATCGCACGACAGCCGGCGAGGTACACGCGCTCGACTACCGCGAAGCAGCGCCGAGTGGGGCGTCCCGCGACATGTACGTCGACACGGCCGGAAACGTCACGGACAAGAGTCTGGTCGGCCACCTCGCCGCGGGCGTGCCGGGCAGCGTCGCGGGCATGCACGAGGCATGGCAACGCTACGGCTCTCTCACGTGGGCGGCAGTGATCGCGCCTGCGATTCGTCTGGCTGAAGGACACGTGATCGATAGCGCGCGCAGCCGCTCGATCGGGTGGTCGCGAGATCTGCTTGCGCAGTTCCCCGCAAGCCGGACGCAGTTCCTCGTGAACGACAGCGCGCCGCCGCCGGGCATGCTCTGGCGTCAACCGGATCTCGCGCGAACGCTGCGGCTGATCAGCGACTCAGGACCGAGCGTGTTCTATCGCGGCCAGATCGCCGACTTGATCGTCGCCGAGATGCAGCGCGGCGGCGGGTTGATTACCAAGGAAGACCTGGGCCGCTATCAGGCGAAGTGGCGCGATCCCGTCCGACTCACCTACCGGGGCCATACGATCTTCTCGATGCCCCCGCCCAGCTCGGGCGGTGTCACCATGGGAGAGCTGCTCAACATCCTCGAAGGCTACGACTCGCTGCCGCGCTTCGGCACACCGCAATACGTGCACCTCGTCGCGGAAGCGATGCGTCGAGCGTTCATCGATCGCAATCGCTACCTCGGCGACCCCGACTTCGTGCAGATGCCGCTCGACCGGCTGCTGTCCAAGGAGTACGCAGCAACGCTGCGGGCGCAAATCGATCTCCAGCGCGCCACTCCGACGCCGCTCCCCACGACCAGTAGCGGTGGTGGCGAACCGATGCATACCACGCACTACTCTGTTGTGGACGCAAAGGGTAACGCGGCGGCAGTGACCACGACGTTGAACGGCGGCTTCGGTAGCGGCGTAACCGTCACCGGTGGCGGCTTTCTGTTGAACAACGAGATGGACGATTTTACGTCGGCACCCGGCAAGCCGAATATGTTCGGGCTCGTACAGGGCGAAGCCAACGCGATCATGCCCGGTAAGCGGATGCTCTCGGCAATGACGCCGTCGATTGTGCTGGATCCCGTGGGCCAACTTTACATGGTGCTGGGCACGCCCGGCGGGCCGACGATCATCACTACCGTCACGCAGGTCATCCTGAACGTGCTCGATCAGCGGATGTTACTGGCCGACGCGGTCGCGGCACCGCGATTTCACCATCAAGCGCTGCCGGACGCGATTCGGGCGGAGCAAGGGAGCCTGAGTGACGCGACGATTCGTGCGCTCCAGGCGATGGGGCATACGGTCAACATGCGCGGCGGCAGTGGCACCGTGGCGGCCATACAAAAGACCGCCGGCGGATACGTGGGCGTTATCGACCCCCGCTCCGCCGGCAGCGCATCAGGCTACTAATCAATGATCAATGATCAGTGATCAGTGATCAATGATCTAGTATGTGCGCGTCTTGGATTTCGCGGTGTCGTTCTGCCGCTCCATCGAGTTCTCGCGCCGGTTATCGAGAGCGTCACGATTCACCGCTACCGTCAACGGCTCGGTCACGCTGATCTGAAAGTGCGCGCCGTCGGGCAGTACGATGTCCATATCCTTTGTCTCGGCGGCAACGCCGGCACCGGCCATGCCACCCACCACGGCCCCGATCACGGTGCCCTTGGTGTTCTTGGAGATGATCTGACCGACCACTGCGCCCGCCGCTGCACCGACACCAACCTTCGCTGCATCACGGCCGCTGATGGGCTGCTTCCGGTACTCGGTCTTCACGGAGTCGATAGTGGCCCTGATCGGGAACGTCTTGCCGTCCGTTTCGATCGTCGACACCGCGAGCGTCAACGTGCCCGGTGTGCGGCGGTTCGGGGCCGGCTTTACTGCTACGACGTTACCATTCACGGTCGAACCCGCGTCGATCGCGACGTTGCCTGAGGGGTCGCGAATGTCATTCACGACCTTGGCACTAAACGTGTCGCCCGGCTTGTTCTCCCGGGAGCTCAGCTCGTCGTTGATCGTGAGGTCGATCCTGGTCCCTGCCGGCACGGTAAACGAGACTGGCAGGTCTGACACATCACGCGCACTGTTATCGCGGTTGTTGTTGTCGCGGCCATTGTACTGATCCGAAGCCTGATCCTGCTGGTCCGCAGCGCGATCGGGCTGGCCAGCTTGCCCGCCTCTTGGCGAGCAGGCACCTAGAAGGGCGGCGCTCGTCAAAACGGCCAAGGCGATCCAGTTAGTCCGGGTCATGGGTTCCTCTCGGTTCTTGAGTGAACTGCATAACGCCAAAAAAAGCCTACTAGCCGAGCGCCCGGTATTACCCGCAGGTTTTCATTCGTTGGACGTACTGGCCCACTCCTTGGAATGAGATTCGGAGCCCGAATGCGCCTTCGTACCCAAGCCCCTGTGGATGTCTGCATTGTCGGCTCGGGCGCGGGCGGTGGGATGACCGCCTACGCGCTCACCCGTGCCGGCCTCAACGTCACCGTGCTCGAGGCGGGAGGGCCGTGGGACAACGCCACCGACTCCGCCATGTTCACGTGGCCCTATGACTCGCCGAGGCGGGGCGCCTCGACGCGAGCCAAACCGTTCGGCGAGTTCGACGGGTGCATTGGCGGATGGGAGCTGCCCGGTGAGCCCTACACCGTCGCCAAAGGCAACCAGTTCCGTTGGTGGCGGGCTCGCATGGTCGGCGGTCGAACCAATCACTGGGGTCGCATCTCGTTGCGGTTCGGGCCGCGCGACTTCAAGGGAAAAACGCACGATGGGCTGGGCGACGACTGGCCGATCAGCTATGACGACGTAAAGCCATACTATGAAAAAGTCGAGCAGCTGATTGGCGTCTTTGGCACCAAAGAAAACCTCTACAACCAACCCGACAGCATCTTTCAGCCCGCGCCGAAGCCGCGATGTTACGAGCTGCTGGTCCAACAGGCCGCCAAACGGTTGAACGTCACCTGCATCCCGTCCCGGCTGTCCATTTTGACTCGCCCGTTGAATGGCCGCCCCGCGTGCCACTACTGCGGGCAATGCAACCGGGGATGTAAAACCAATTCGAACTTTTCCTCGACCAACGTGCTGATCGGCCCGGCCCTCAAGACGGGCAAGCTCACCCTCGTGACCAACGCGATGGCGCGGGAAGTGACAGTCGATCGGAGCGGAAAGGCGAACGGCGTCACCTACGTCAACACCACCGACGGCAGCGAGCATCACATCGCGGCGCGCGCGATTGTCCTCGCCGCGAGCGCCTGCGAATCATCCCGGCTGCTGCTCAACTCGAAGTCCGCGCAATTCCCGAACGGTCTCGCGAATGGCAGCGGCACGGTGGGCAAGTACCTCACCGATACGACCGGCACCGACGTCGCCGGGTTCATCCCGAAAATGATGGACCACATCCCCCACAATCATGACGGCGTGGGAGGCATGCACGTCTACATGCCGTGGTGGCTCGACAACAAGAAGCTCGACTTCCCGCGCGGCTATCACATCGAGGTTTGGGGCGGCACTGACATTCCACAGTACGGCATTCTGAACGGCATCGATCGGTTGCCACCAGGTGGCGGCTACGGCGCGCAGCTCAAGCAGGATTATCGCCGCTACTACGGCGCGTACATCGGCTTCTCGGGACGCGGTGAGATGATCCCGAATGAGGGCAGTTATTGCGAGATCGATCCCAAGGTCGTGGACCGCTGGGGCATTCCAGTCCTCCGCTTCTATTGGAAGTGGACCGATCATGAAAACCTGCAGGTCAAGCACATGCAGGAGACGTTCCGCGCCCTGATCGCCGAAATGGGCGGCGAGCCGCATTCGCCGATGCCGGCCAAGGAAGATGGCTACGGGATCGCGGCGGGCGGCGTGATCATCCACGAGCTCGGCGGCACGCGCATGGGCAGCGATCCGAAAACCTCGGTGCTGAACGCGAACTGCCAGGCGCACGAGGTCAAGAATCTCTTCGTGACAGACGGCGGGCCGTTCGTCACACAAGCCGACAAGAATCCAACCTGGACGATCATGGCGCTCGCGTGGCGTACGAGCGATTACATCGCGGACCAGATGAAGAAGAGGACTATATGAAGAAGCGTCGAACCGGGATCTCTCGCCGCGAAGCCGTTGGTGTGCTCGGCCTGACGGCGCTCACCACCGCCTTCAAGTGGACGCCGCATGACGTGGCGCATGCGAGGAAGTTGGTCCGGGACGCGCTGAAGCCGCAGACACCCTATGCGCCGACGTTTTTCACGCCGCGCGAATGGGAAACCGTGCGCGTTCTGGTCGATCTCGTGATCCCCAAGGATGATCGGTCGGGCAGCGCCACGGACGCGGGCGTGCCAGAGTTCATGGACTTCATGATGACCGACCGCCCGGACGGCCAGATTCCGATGCGCGGAGGGCTCGCGTGGCTGGACGCGGAGTGCTTCGACAGAAGCGGCAAGACATTCGTCGCATCGACCGAGGCCGAGCGGAAGGCGGTGCTCGACGACATCGCGTGGCCCAAGAAGGCTCGGCCTGAGATGAGTCAGGGCGTCGCCTTCTTCAATATGTTCCGCGATCTCACGGCGTCGGGATTCTGGTCGAGCAAGATCGGCATCGCCGATCTCGACTATCAGGGCAACACATTTGTCGCCGAATGGAAGGGCTGCCCGGAGCCGGCCCTTCGTAAACTCGGCGTCAAATACGAGGCCTGAATGGCCAAGCGACTGGGCATTGGGATGGTGGGGAGCGGGTTCAACGCCAAGTTCCATTTGCTTGGCTTCGTGGGGGTGCGTGACGCGGACGTCCTCGGAGTGTGGAGTCCCAACGCGAAGAACGCGGCTGCCACCGCCGGGGCCGCAAAGCGAATCGGGGTGGGCGACGCGAAGCCCTACCCGTCGATTTCGGCGATGGTCGAGGACCCGGCCATCGACGCGATCTGGCTATCCGGCCCCAACCACGCGCGCGTCGAGAACGTCGAAGAGATGGTGAGCGCACTCGAGCGCGGGAAGGGTGAGCTCAAGGGAGTCGCGTGTGAGAAGCCGCTCGCACGCAATGTCCAGGAGGCCAAGCGGGTCGTCGAGCTCGTGAACAAGGTCGGCCTGGCGCACGGCTATCTCGAGAACCAGCTGTTTTCCCCGCAGGTCGAAGCCGGACGCCATCTGTTGTGGGCCCGCGGCGCGAAGCTCACGGGCCGCCCCTACCTCGCTCGCGCCGCAGAAGAGCACAGCGGCCCCCATGCGCCCTGGTTCTGGCAGGGAAAGCTGCAAGGCGGCGGCGTGCTCAACGACATGATGTGCCATTCGTCATTACTCGTGCAGCACCTGCTCACCGACCCGAGCAAGCCACGGACGTCCGTGAAGCCTTCGCGGATAACCGCGCACATCGCCAGCCTGAAGTGGACCCGACCCCATTACAGCAAGAAGCTGGCAGAGACGATGGGAAAGGACATCGATTACTCGAAGACGCCCTCGGAAGACTTCGCGAGCGTCGTGATCGAATTCGAAACCGACGACGGACACCGCGTGCTGGGCGAGGCCAGCACGTCGTGGAGCTTCGTCGGCGCGGGACTCCGGCTGTCCGCGGAGCTGCTCGGCCCCGAGTACTCGCTGCAGTGGAATTCGCTCGACTCGGGGCTGAAGCTGTTCTTCAGCCGCGAAGTTCAGGGGAAGGCCGGCGAAGATCTGGTCGAAAAGCAGAACGCCGAGATGGGCCAGATGCCCGTCGTCGCGAATGAAGCGGCGGCCTACGGCTACGAGGCGGAGGACCGTCACTTCGTCAATGTGTTCCTGGGTCGCGAGAAGCCGTCCCTGACGTTCGACGACGGCTTGCAGGTCGTGAAAGTCCTGATGACGGCGTACATGAGCGCCGAGCAAGGCAGGACGCTCGATTTCCCCGGACCCGGCGTCGACACCTTCATCCCTGCGGTCGCAAAGGGAACCTGGAAGCCATGAACACAATGCGAAATGCGGAATTCGGAATGCGAAATGGCCGAGCAGTCGTCAATAGCGCATTCCGCATTTCGCGTTCCGCATTATTGGCCATCAGCATTATCGTTCCATCACAAATGTCCGCCCAGCAGCAATGGCCCCAGCACTCGATGGATCGTCCCCGCCCGCCGGTCGTCGATCCCGGTCCCGAGCGTCCACCGGTGCCCGCGCCGAAAGATGCGATCGTGTTGTTCGACGGCGCGAATCTGTCCGAGTGGCGCACCGATGACGGCGCGCCGGCGAAGTGGACGGTGCGAGACGGCTACGTTGAAGTGAAACCGGGAACGGGCACGATGGTCTCCGCCCGCTCATTCGGCGACGTGCAGCTGCACATCGAATGGGCCACGCCGGCAGTCGTGAAGGGCGACGGTCAGGACCGTGGCAACAGCGGCGTTTTCCTCATGGGGATCTACGAGCTGCAGGTGCTCGACTCTTACCAGAATGACACCTATCCCGACGGCCAGGCAGGAGCGATCTACGGCCAGAATCCGCCGCTCGTCAACGCGGTGCGCGGTCCCGGTCAGTGGCAAGCCTACGACATCATTTTTCATCGCCCGCGGTTCAAGGCAGACGGCTCGCTCGAGCGACCCGCCCGGATGACGGTGTTACTGAATGGCGTGCTGATTCAGGACCATTTCGAGCTGGTGGGACCGACCGCCAATCGGCAGCAGCCGCCCTATCGGGCGCATGCCGATAGGCTGCCGATCAAACTACAGGATCATGGCAACCCGACCCGGTTTCGGAATATCTGGGTTCGAGAGCTGAACGAATAAACCATTGATCATTGATCAATGATCATTGATCAATGAATTTGCTGTCCGACCGGGCGATGAGCCTCTTGCTCCGATGGTTTAAAGAAGACTGAGAAGAAGACCAGTACCGCCGCCGCAAAGCCCGCCGGCAGCCACCAGAAACTTCCCCACTGCTCCAGCGTCAGACTCGTCGCCGTCCCCAGGAAGCGATTGAACACGCGCCCCGCGACCTGCGCGCCGATGAGCATGCCGACGCCGTACGTGACGAGCACCAGAAAGCCTTGTGCCTGTCCGCGAATCGCCGGCGTGGACTTCTTGTCGACGTAGATCTGGCCCGTCACGAAGAAGAAGTCGTAGCAAATGCCGTGTAGCACGATGCCGGTGAAGATCATCCAGAACACCGCGCTGGGCGCCGCTAGCGCAAACAGGGCATAGCGCAGCACCCACGCGCCCATCCCAATCATCAGCATTTTCTTCACGCCGAGACGGGCGAACATGAGCGGCATGAGCAGCATGAAGCCCGTTTCGGAGATCTGCCCCCACGTCTGCGTCGCGGCGATCCTCTGGACGCCGGCGGCCCCCAGGAAGATCTGGGTGAAGTTGTAGTAGGCGGCGAGCGGAATGCAGAGCAGGAGTGAAGAGAAAATGAAGACATAGAACGGACGGTCCCCGAGCTGCCGGAACGCGTCCACGCCCGCGATGCTGCGGAACGACACCGGCTGTCCCGCGCCGGGCGGCGGCGTGTGGGGCAGGATGAAGCTGTACGCACCCAACAGCACGCTGGCGGTGGCAGCCGTGTACAGCGGCAATGCCGTCCGTTCCGCCGCCCCTCCAGTCACCAGCGCGCTAAGCACGAAGCTGATGACGAGTCCCGCCACGATCCAGCCCACCGTACCGAACACCCTGATCAACGGGAACTGCTGTTCCTGCGACTCGATGTGATGGAACGCGAGGCTGTTCGCGAGGCCGAGCGTCGGCATGTAGCAGAGGTTATACAGCAACAGCAGCAGGATGAACGTGGTCGGCGCGCCGGTGAACTGCGGCACGGCAAAGAGCACCAGGCCGCCCAGAATATGGAGCACGCCCAGCACCTTCTCGGTCGAGAAATAGCGGTCCGCGATCAACCCCAAAAAGAATGGAGCGACGATGGCCGCTATCGGGTTCACCGTATAGGGCCAGAAGGTCAGTCGCTCCATCCCGTGATTGGTCATGTACACGGCTATCGTCGTGTACCATGCCCCCCAGATGAAAAACTGGAGGAACATCATCACGGACAACTTGGTCCGGATCACCGCGCTAGTCTGCCGATACTGTAAGCTCCTTCGTCAGCCTGATGATGATGTGCGCCCCTTTGGGCAGCACGATATCCGAATCCTTTGTGTGCGTCGCGACGCCGGCGCCCGCGATGCCGCCTACCACGCCGCCAATGACGGTGCCCTTGCTGTTGCCGCCGATCACGCGACCGAGGATCGCGCCTGCCGCGGCACCGGCTCCGACTTTCGCCGCATCGCCCCCCGTGACGCCCCGGCCTTGGTGCGTCGTCCCGATCGAGTCGACCGAGCCCTCGATGGGGTACGTGTTGCCACGTACAGTGACGCTCGCAACGGAAAGCGTCAAGGTGCCCGGAGTGCGCGGATTTGGCGCGGGTTTGACTTCGGTAATCTTGCCGTTGACCGTCGCGCCCGCGGGAATCACGACCTGCCCCTGGGCGTTTTTGACGTCTTCGACCACACGCGCGGTGAATGCGTCACCGATCTTCGCAGTGCGCGACGTGATCGTGTCAGTTGCCGCGACATCGATCTTCGATCCCGCACCCAAACGCAACGCGGCTGGCGCTGCCGGCGGGGCGGGAGGCGGCGTACGCGTTTGCGTTTGATTGCGCTGCGCCGGGGGCCGCGTCTGCGGCGGCGGCGGCTGCGGTTCGCGCGCCGGTGCGTCGTGCATCTGCCCGGACGATTCGGCTGGGGCGAGCGTCAGATTGCGCGCGGTGGTATCACTGGACTGGCCGGCTTGATCTCCTCTTTGGCACGCACTCAGCCCCAAAAGAGCGATGGCCGCCAGCGCGAATATTCGGTTCATGGTGTCCTCTCTGTAGCAGCGTTTGCTGTGGGTTACCCGGCTACTGGCGTCAGGTTCTACAACCTCCGCCGCAGCGCCTCGGGCGTGAGGCTCTGCAGGTAGCCCGCCAGCAGCGTGAAGCTGTCCGTCACGAGCAGGAGCCCGAGCACGATTAGCATCCCACCTGCGATACGGTCCACCCACACTATGTATGGTCGGAACCGCTGAAACCAGACCAGAAACCGGTCCAACGCGAGCGCCGTGATCAAAAAGGGCACCGCCAGCCCGGCCGCGTAGACTCCCAAGAGCGCCATTCCGCGGGCCAGACCGGCCTGCGTCGCCGCGAGCGTGAGAATGCCGCCCAAAATCGGGCCGATGCAGGGAGTCCAGGCGGCACCGAACGTAAAGCCGACGACGCCGGAGCCGAAGTAGCCGAGCGGCTTGTGCGCCAGGTGGATGCGGCGTTCGCGCGCCAGAAACTTCGGCTGCAGTACGCCGACGAGATATAGTCCAAACAGAATGAGCAGCACGCCGCCCGCGCGACCGAGCCAGTGCTGGTAGTCGCGCAGCAGATTGCCGACCGCCGAAGCCGCGGCACCGAGCAGCACGAAGACGAGCGTGAATCCGGCGACAAACCAGAGACCATGCAGGACCGCCGTTCCGCGGCGACCCTGAATCTCTTCGACGGTCATGCCGGTGAGAAACCCGACGTAACTGGGAATGAGCGGGAGAACGCACGGCGAGAGAAAGCTCAGGATCCCAGCCGCGAACGCGACCGTGAAGGAAACGTCCGTATCTAACCGCAAAACGCGACGGCGGACACAACGGTGGTCCAGCGCGCGTCGGGACCACATTCGGCTGTCGACGTGACGTTCATCGTGCGCACGATTTCACCGGACAAGAGCCACTGCTCGCGGCGCTCGTCCCACGCCTTGTCTGCTTCGAACGGCACGCCGAGCACGGTCGCCAGCATCGAGGCCGCCAGATCTTCGGCGTATTCGCCGGAGACGGTCTCGTTCTGCCCGTAACTGTGGTGCTCGGAGATGTAGCCATGATGGGACGGATCGGCCGGCATCGCCACGCCGATCGACGCGGCGACGAGCCGACTTGGCTCGTTGGTCGCCGACTCCGCGATGACCGCGAACACGATCTGCCCCGGCTTCAGCATGCTCATCCCTTCCTCGCGGTCCACGAGCTCGCAATGGGGCGGGAAGATCGAGCTGACGCGCACGAGATTGAAATTCGCGAGATGCGCGTCGCGCAGCGCCATCTCGAAGCTGGTGAGTTTTTCCCTGTGCCGGCCAACTCCCTTGGTCAAAAAGGCCTTGGTCGGGATGAACATTCGCGAGTCGATCAACCGGCCCTACCTCCCTTCGTACCATGCCGAGGGTCCCAACTCGACCGGCGGCTCAGTATCACCACCGCGGTCCACCGTTGCCTGCATCACCTGCGCCAGCACTGCGGCTGGACTCAGCGCGACTTCCATGACCTCGAACTTCCCCTGCCCCCGCTCCTTGCCGCGAACGATCAGCATGTATTTCGCGGTGTAGACGCGCAACCGGCCGTCCGGCGCTTTCCGAGTCACCACCGCCGTACCCCACTCCTTGCCTTCTCGCTTAATGGGGCGGAACACGTAGATGGTCTCCATCTCCGCGGGCGGCACCTGCGCCTCGACAGCCGCCGCCAGCTTCGCCCATCCCACACCCTGACCGGGCGGCGGCGGGGGGGGCGCTAACGGCTGGAAAGCGCCGGAGTCGGTGATTGCTGCCACCTCTCCACATAGAAGCGCAGGACATGCATGAAGTCCTGCGCGTTCGTCACGACGCCGTAGGCCTGATGCGTGCCGCGATCGCGCAGCTTCATCACGACGAACTCGGTCTGATCGACGCAGATCGTGGTGAGCGGGCGGATCTCTTCCGTGACGCCGGTGTCGATGAAAGCCGGCAGCATGTTGCCGACCGCGATCGCGTGGAGCGCGGTCGCGACGAAAATCGCGAACGTGGCATTGGCCGTATGCCCGCGCATCGCATCCTGCGCGGCGAGTGTATCGGGGATGACGTCAGGCAGCGGACCGTCATCGCGAATCGATCCGGCAAGCACATAGGGAATCTGATTGGTCACCAGTGCATGCATGATGCCGGTCTTGACGGTTCCGTTCTTGACCGCGTGTTCGATCGATCCCGCTTGACGAATGACGTTGATGGCCCGCATGTGCAGCCCGTGCCCGCCTTCGACACTTTCGCCGGACGAGGACATTCCCAAGGTGGTGCCGAAGATCGCGGCCTCGAGATCGTGCACGGCGATCGCGTTCCCGCCGAACAGCGTGTTCACGTAGCCGTTCTCGATGAACCAGATCATGTCCTCCCGTGCGCGCGCGTGCACGAGCGCGGGACCGATCACCCACAGGATCTTGCCGCCGCGTTCCTTCTCGTCGCCGAGCAATTGCGCCAGGACGCTGTAGTCGACGGGGCGCTCGCGGGAGACTTCGGCCGCCATGAACCGGAATTCATTCGGACTGTGCGTGCCGCCGAGGAATCCTTCTCCGTGCACGAATAACCCTTCGCTCCCGTCTTCGGCCGCTCCGACCGCAACCTTGTCGCCGCGCCGGACGCGGCGCGGCTCCGTCACGACGAGATCATTTGGTCCGGTTTGTACGATGACGCAGTCCATGCGCGGGAGCCGGGGCCGGCGCCACCCGCTGGGCAGTTTTACGTAGGTCGGCAGATTGGTCGTCGAAAAAAAACCGTCCGGAAGTACCCCATCGGCCGGTGCGGGTGTGAATCGCGCGTCGGGCGCGCCCGAGAGCGGCGGCGCGGAAAAGTTCGGTGGTCGATACTGAAACCGGGGGCGACTGCTCACAGGCCGGTGAAAATACCCGATGAGAAAGTCCTTTCACAAGAGTGAAACGGGATCGCGATCGACCGTCACCGCGCGATGCGCCTTTGCTCGCCACGCGCGCACGACGCGACCGAGCACGCGCGGCTCGCTCGATTTGGTGAGCACATGCCAGCGCCACTTCCCTTTGAGACGCATCAGCGGGCACGGCGCGGGGCCGAGTACGGTGAGCAGGCCCTCGAGCCGCTCGCGCGACGCCCGCCGCAGCCAGCCCGCGACCTGCTCCGCAAGATCCGCCGTGCGGCCATGGTCAGCGGTCGCGACCACGAAGCGCACGAGGCCGGTCCGCGGCGGATAGGGCGGCTGCGGCGGCGTGCGCAGGGGCAACTCCGCCTCGGCAAACTGCGCGACCGAATGCGCGGCCGCCGCGCGAATCGCGTGGTGATCGGGAGCGCGCGTCTGGACGAACACGCGACCACCGCTCGGCCCGCGGCCTGCCCGGCCGGCGACTTGAGCCACGAGCTGGAACGTCCGCTCGCCGGCCCGAAAATCGGGGAGATGCAGCCCTGTATCGGCATCCACGACGCCCACGACCGTCACGTTGGGGAAGTCCAGTCCTTTCGCGATCATCTGGGTGCCAAGGAGAATATCGACCTCGCCTTTGGCGACGCGTTCCAGGATGTGGTGATGGGCCCACTTGCTGGTGGTCGTATCCAGGTCCATCCGCGCAATCCGGGCGCGAGGAAACCGGGTCGCGACGAAATGCTCGAGTTGCTGGGTACCAAGTCCTCGTAGTTTTTGCGTTTCGTGGCCGCACACGACGCAGGTATCGGGAATTGGGTCCTGGTGGCCGCAGTAGTGGCAGCGGAGCGCAGGCGGGGTTTGATGCACCGTCAGCGCGATCGCGCAGTTGGGGCATCCCGGCACATTGCCGCAGCTCGGACACTGCACAAAGGTCGAAAAGCCGCGCCGGTTGAGCAACAGGATGACTTGCTCGTGCCGCTCGAGGGCCGCGCTGACGGCTCCATCCAATGCTTCGCTCCAGGGAATGATCCCCGTTTCAGCAGGCGCGACACGGGGCGCACTCCGCAAGTCGACGACTTCGACCGGGGGCAGCGGCCTTGCGCCGACACGATAGGGGAGCACAAAGGTTGTCACGCGCCCCTGGACGGCGAGATCCAGCGTCTCGAGCGACGGGGTTGCGCTGCCGAGGATGAGCCGAGCTCCTTCGAGCTGCGCGCGTTGCACCGCGACGTCGCGCGTCTGATAGCGCGGCGCCGAGCCTTGCTTGTAGCTCGGCTCGTGCTCCTCATCGACCACGATCGCGCCCAGTCCCTGAACCGGCGCGAAGACGGCCGAGCGGGGGCCGACCGCGACGCGGCGCTCGCCGCGCCGCAGCGCCTGCCAGGCATCGACGCGCTCACCGTCCGAGAGCCCCGAATGCAGCACGGCGACTTGATCGCCGAACACGCCACGCACCCGGGCGACGGTCTGGGGCGTCAGGGCGATCTCCGGAACCAGCAGGATCGCGCCCTTCCCCGATTCCACCACGCTCCGCAGGACTTCGAGATAGACGAGCGTCTTGCCCGACCCCGTCACACCATGAATCAGAACGAGCTGGTCTGTCGCCAGAATTCCCTGCACGACGCGCCGTTGATCCTCTGTAAGCGAGGGTGGTGGAGGTGATGAAAGACCCGCGAATGGATCCCGGGTTTCCGGGATGCGCTCGATTCTGGCCAAGCCTTGCTCCACGAGCCCATCGAGCACCGCACTCGACAGCTTGAGCTGGCGCAGGAGGTGGGACATCGGCGCCGATCCGCCCAGGGCCTCCACCGTTTCGTAGGCGGCGCGGCGTTTCGGCGCGCGCTTGAACCGGCGGTCGCGCTCGAGCAGCGAGTCAATTCCGTTGCCGCTGAGCACGAACAATCGCTCCGCGGCGGGTGCAGGCCCTGCCGGCCGCGCCACACTCCACAGCGGGCCGGGCAGGATGGCCCGTAGCGCGAGTCCGAGGGGCGCGCCGTAGTAATCGGAAATCCAACGGCCCAAACTGAGTAAGGCCGCCGATAATGCGGGCTGTTCATCGGGAGCCGCGAGGACGGCCTTCAGGGCGATGTCTGGCGACTGATGACTGACAACTGACTCCACGATCCCGACGACGCGCCGGCGCCGCAGCGGCACGAGCACGCGGGCTCCAGGCACCGCGCGCGCGGCGAGCGCCTCAGGGACTTCGTAGATGTACGAACGGTTGAGCGGAACCGGCAACACCACCGCGACGAGGCGCGGGTCGTTCATCGGCGCCGAACGCCGAGTCCGGGCTCCGTCGGAAGGCGAATCTGGCCGTTGTCGATCGTCGCACCCGTGAAGGGATCGTCCACGGTGAGCGCGGCGCCGTCGAGATCCGCGGCGTCTACGAGCGGCGTGAAATGCGCGGCGGCGGTAATGCCGAGCGAGGTCTCGATCATGCATCCGACCATGACGAGCATGCCATGCGCGCGCGCCGTCGCGATCATCCTGAGCGCTTCGCGCAATGAGCCGCACTTGGCGAGCTTGATGTTGATCCCATCCGCACGACCGGCGAGGCGCGGGATGTCGGTTGCGACGAGACAGCTCTCGTCGACCACGATCGGCAAGTGATGCGCGGCAGCGACGCGACGCAGCTCGGCGAGGCCTTCGAGGTCCTCCGGCACGATGGGCTGTTCGAGAAATTCGACGCCGAAGTCCTTGAGCACCGGGATCATTTGTTTCGCGCGCGCGACGCTCCATCCCGCGTTCGCATCGACACGGATCGGCCTATCCGTCGCGTCGCGAATCGTCCGCAGGATTTCCTCATCCCGATCCGTACCGAGCTTGATCTTGAGAATTGGGTATTGCCGAGCCTCTTGGACCTTCGCCACGATTTTTTCATTCGTGTCGAGCCCGATGGTAAACGATGAGAGCGGCGCCTTGTTTGGATCGAGTCCCCAGAGACGCCATAAGGGTTGGCCCAGCCGTTTCCCGACCAGATCATGCAGCGCGGCGGACAGCGCGGCTCGGGCCGCGCCGTTCTTCGGGAGGACCTCCTCCCAACGCGCTTCCGCCACCTCGAGATCGAACGGGTCACGCGGCAAGTGCGCGGCGAGCTTGGTGAACGCCGCCACGACCGTATCGAGATTCTCGCCATAGAACGATGACGGGTCCGCTTCGCCCCACCCTTCCTGGCCGTCGCTGTCCACCAGGCGAACCCAGGCGCGCTTGTACCCATTGGTCGAGCCGCGCGCGATGGCGAAAGGATGGCGAGTTGTGATGGAGCATTGCTCGACGTGCAGCTTCAGAGCCATCGATTGCGTTGGAGCCACCCCATCACAATGACAGACACCCCCACCATGGACGCGAGCGCGATCCAGAAGCCCCAAGGGTGGTCCGTCAAAGGCAGGTGCTGAAAGTTCATGCCGTAAATGCCGCCGACCACGATGAGCGGAAGCGCGATGGTCGCGACGATCGACAGCTGCTTCATTACCTTGTTCATTCGATTGGATGTTTGCGACAGATACGTCTCCAGCACGCCGGCCAGGAGGTCGCGCAGCGTATCCATCGACTCCACGATCCGGATAGTGTGGTCGTAGATATCGCGGTAGTACAGCTGGGTCTCGGCGCGGATATAGCCGCACGGGCGATTGGTGAGCACGTTCAGGACTTCGCGCAGCGGGCCCACGTGGCGGCGCATGGAAAACGATGCGCGCTTGGCTTTGAAAATCTCGTGGATCAGCTTCTCGTCGAACCGCTCGAACAGCCGCTCCTCCAGGCCGTCCACCAAACCATTCAACTCCTCGACCAGCGGAAAATACGCGTCGACCGACTGGTCGATGATGTTGTGCATCGTCATTTCGACGCCGCGCACCATCAGCTCAGGGTTGCGCATCAACCGATCGCGCACTGTGCCGCAGCTCTTGGACGGTACGGCGTGAACCGTCACGAGAAAGTTCTTGCCGAGGAAGAAGTAGGTGTTGGAAGTCGCGAGATCGAACGGCTCGGGCGTGCCTTCGTCAAAGCGAATGACCGCCATCACGACGAACACATACCGGTCATATTCTTCGAACTTGACGCGTGTGCCGGGAGAGAGCGTGTCTTCGATGGACAGCGGGTGGAACTCGAAAACTTTTTCGAGCAGCGCGTGTTGATGCATGTTCGTGCTGTCGATGTCGACCCACAGCTCGCCCTCGCCGGCCTGGAGGATCTCACGGATGCGGGCGGGCGAGACGTCCTGCTCCAGCGTCCCATCGGGGCGCCGGTAGATGCTGACCGGCCAGTTCTTGGACGCCTGTGGCTGGCCTGGAGGAGCCGCGGTCGTAACGGTCACGGGTTCAAGATAGCGCGCGCGCGAGTGCCAGAACACCGGCGGCCAGGAGATCGAGCCGGTAGCCGCCCTCCAGCACGGCGACGACGGGGCGCATCCCCATGCGCTCGCGCAGCGCCTCCGTCCAGGTGGCGATGTCGTCGGGCTCCAGCGTGAATTCGCCCAGCGGATCGCCGGCGAGCGAATCGAATCCGGCCGAAATCAGGAGGATGTCCGGCTGCCAACCCTTGAGCGCGGCATCCACGCCGGCGAGCAGGTCATGCGCGTAAGCCTCCCGTGGCAATCCGCCGGGACGCGGAATGTTGAAGACGTTTCCGACGCCCCGCTCGGTTTCGGCCCCGGTGCCCGGATACCACGGGGATTGATGCATCGACACGAACCGAATGGATGGATCGCGCTCGACGAGAGCCTGTGTGCCATTGCCATGGTGCACGTCCCAGTCCACGATGAGCACGCGCGCATTGCCGAGCTGCTGCGCCTCACGGGCGGCGAGCACGACGTTATTGAGGAAGCAAAAACCCATCGCGCGTGACTCGAGCGCGTGATGGCCCGGTGGCCGTGTCACGCCGAACGCGGTTCCGCCGCTGATTCCCTGCGCGACGGCGGCGAGCGCCACCCCAGCCGAAGCGAGCACACTCTCCCAGCTGCGGGATCCCAGGAACGTGTCGGCGTCGAGCGCGCCGCCCCCCCGTCCGGCCAGCGCCTCCAGCATGTCGACGTAGTCGGCCGGATGGACGCGTTCGATCGCGGCGCGATCGGCAGGCTTCGCTTCGACCCAGTTGACGAGCTTGGCCACGTCGGGATGGCGCAGCGCCTCCAGCACTGCTTCGAGTCGCTGGGGACGCTCCGGGTGTCCCGCTCCGCCGTAATGATGCCGGCAGGCCGGATTCCAAACGACCGCGGTGGACACCTAGGGGCGGCGGTGAGGATGCAGGAGGTCGCGCAGCGACTCCACTTCGCGCTTCATCGCTTTCCGCTCATCGGCCAGCTCCGCCAGCGCGCGGCGGTACCAGAACCATCCGAGCACCGCGAGGCCAGCAACAATGGCGCAGACAACCGCCCAGACCATGTAGCCGGCGATCGCCAGCAACGCGGCGTTCAGTAACAGAAAGGCGACCGCGAGGATCGTGACGGCGCGGGTGAAGCTGCGTGTCGTCACCGGACGGGCTGGCGCCGGGCGGGGAGCACGATGAAGGGCGCGTTGGCGCGCGCGCCGATGTCCCGCAGGGTCAGCGACTCGTCGAGCAGCGACGCGCCGCGGAATTTCACGACATATTCCTGCTCGCCGAGCGGCGCCTGCTTCAATGCGGCTCGCAGCGCTTCACGTTTGAGCTGAGCCACTGTGGTAGGGTCGTCGACCTGAAGCTCTACGGTATCCCACGCGTCCATCACCATGACACGTACCGGGTAGCGCTCCGTGGCGGTGGTACTCACGCGACCTCCACCGCTGAGGCGAGGGGTAGAGTGGAGAAAAAGCGGTCGAGGGCCTGATCAAAGAACAGTGTGGACGCTCGGACGCGCGTGACGCTGGTTTCCTTGTCCTCCCAGGCGCCGATCACGATTTCCTCGCCACCCTGGCCGCGCAGCGTGACGAACCCAGGCCCGCTCTTCTCGACAAAGGCCGCTGCGTGCGGCACGCGCTCGGCAAAGAACCGCTGGGCGCGGGAAAGCACTTCTCCAGGCGGTAGGGTGACCGTGGTGGTATGGATCATGAGCCAAACAAGATAACGTGCGCCGGGATTCAGCGAGCGAAGACTTTGTGCTCAGGCTCGCTGGTTGCCACTGCAGCCAGAATCATTTGCAGCGCTTCCACATTCACAGGCTTGGTGAGGTGATGATCGAATTCCGATTGCGCCGAGCGCTCGCGATGCTCCTCCAATCCCCATCCGGTGAGCGCTACCAGCACCAGGTCCTTCGCCCACGGCTCCCGGCGCAGGCGTTGAGCGAGGTCGTAGCCGTTCATCTTGGGCAAGCCGATGTCCAGAATCGCAACTTGAGGATGGAATGTCGCAGCGATCCGCAACCCTTCCTGACCGTCATTGGCCGACTCGACCTTATGACCCATGATTCCCAGCAGCACCGCGAGACTATCGACCGAATCGACGTTGTCGTCGACCACCAGGATCCGGCAACGGGCGGCACGCGCACTCGCAGGTGCCGGCGTGCCTGCCCCGGGCGACGTGCGGCTCTTTTCCGCAACGGGCAAGCAGATCGTGAACTCGCTGCCGGCTCCCTCGCCGGCGCTGGCCGCCGTGATGCTACCGCCATGCAACCTGACCAGGCGATCCACGAGCGCGAGTCCCACCCCGAGGCCGCCGTGCGCGCGCTCCAAGGACGCCCCGGCCTGCGTGAACATCTCGAAGATGTGCGGGAGCACCTCGCGCGCGATCCCAATGCCCGTGTCCCGGACTCTGATGACCGCGTCATCCCCTTCCCGCTCCGCCGAGAGCCAAATCCTGCCGCCGGGATCTGTATACTTCGCCGCGTTGTCCAGCAGGTTCGTGATGACTTGCATCAGACGTGTCGCGTCTCCCTCGACGTGGAGCGGCTCGGAGGGTGGAGTGACGCTCAGCTGGTGCCGATGTTTCTCGATCTGCGTGACGCTCACTTCGACCGCGCTCTTGAGGATGTTCGTGACGTCGACCCGCTCCTTACGGAGCTCGATCGTGCCGCGAGTGATCCGGGAAACATCGAGTAGGTCGTCGACCAGCCGCGTCAGGTGCTCGGTCTGGCGGTCGATGATGTTTGTCGCCCAATCCAATTCCTCCGGCTTCGGGGTCCGGGCTCGCAGGATCTTGACGGCATGCCGGATCGGGCCAAGCGGATTGCGCAGCTCGTGGGCCAGCAGCGCCAGAAATTCGGTCTTGCGCCGGTCCGTCTCCCGCAGCTCGCTGGCCACGCGCTTCTGCTCGGTGATGTCGCGCGCGATCTTCGACGCTCCCACAATCTCGCCAATGGCGTCGCGAACAGGCGAAATGGTGAGCGAGAGATCGAGCATCCGGCCGGCCTTCGTCTTGCGGACGGTCTCGTAGTGCTCGATGCGCTCGCCGCGACGGAGGCGCTCGAGAATGATTTTCTCCTCGTCCTTCCGATCGTCGGGAATCAGCAACGCAAGCACTGACTGCCCCACCGCTTCCTCGGCGGAATATCCGAAGAGGCGCTCAGCGGCCGCGTTCCAGGACGTGATGATGCTGTCGAGCGTCTTGCTGATGATCGCGTCGTCCGACGACTCGACGATGGCCGCGAGCAGGCCTTGTGAAGGCGGTAGCTGGTGAGTCGAGGGGACGTGCTTCGGCGTCATGCAGGCATCGTGCGCGTGCAGCAATGGACCGTGCTCGACCGCATGGAGGACAACAGGACCGAGAGCACTCGCATCGATGGGCTCACCGCAAAAGCAACACCGGGGCACCAATCAAGGTACCCCGGTCCTCGTGGGTCCAGCAATTAGCGGCTGGAACGCGTCCGCGGAACCTTCGCGCCTTTCTGGCGCGCCTCCGACAAACCAATAGCGATCGCCTGCTTGCGGCTTTTTACCCGGCCGCCACGACCGCCCTTACCACTGCGTAACGTGCCACGCTTGCGACGCCGCATCGCGCTCTCAACGCGCTTGCTCGCGGCTCTTCCATATCGAGCCATCAGATCCTCTCCGTGTTAGCCGTGATCCGCGACAGTTGTGACACCACTCTGGCGGGCGCAGTGCGCGCAACAGTAGAACGTCCCGTCGGCCTCGATCCCATGCCCGATGATCTTGCAGCTGCAATGCTCGCAGACAGGCGCGAGTTTTTGGATGGCGCATTCGAAGCTATCGAACGTGTACGAAGTTCCGTCCCGAATGACTTCGAACGACAGGTAGTAGTCGTTGCCACACACTTCGCATCTCGCCATGCATGGGAGACCCCGGCATCCGCAGGGAGTTCCTGGACCATCCGAGCTAACCCGTATGGGCTAAGCAGTTTCCCTGGTTGCTGACGGGTGCGCGCGCGGATCGCGGCGCGCGAGATGATTGGGTGGGGGCTCGCCGCCGCCGCGCCGGTGCTCCGCATATACACGCGTAAACTCCGCGCCCAACAAAATGAGCTGCGCCGAATAGTAGACCCACACCAGGATGATCACGACCGAGCCGGCAGCCCCGTAGCTCGAGGCGACGCTCGACTGGCCGAGGTACAGACCAATCAGGAACTTGCCAATCGAGAAGAAGACGGAGGTGACGAATGCGCCGGTCCACACGTCGCGCCACGCCAAGTGCACATCGGGAAGCACGCGGTAGATCAGACCAAAGAGGACCGTCATCACGGCCAACGCCACGATCATATTGAAAGCTTCGAGCAGGAAAGGGCCCAGGACTTCGGTGCCTTGAAGGCGTGTCGCCACGGCGGTCAAGGCCGCACTGACGAGCAGCGAGACAAGTAGCAGAAACCCAACCGACACCACCATACCGAACGACCGCAGGCGGCTCAACAGCAGTCGCGTGATCCCCGATTTTTGAGGATCGGTCTTGACCCGGAAGATCTTGTTCAACGCGTGTTGCAGCTCGAGGAACGCGCCGCTCGCCGCGATGACGAGTGTGATCGCTCCGACAATGACAGCGAAGGGTCCGGATCGATCCTGATGCGCGCCTTGGAGAATCGATTGCACAGCCTCGGCACCCCGCCTCCCGATCAGCCCATCGATTTCGCCCACGATCTGCCCACGGACCGCCTCAGCGCCATACACGGCACCGGCAATGGCAACCGCGATCACGAGAATTGGTGACAGCGCGAACAACGTGTAATAGGCGAGCGATGCGCCAAGGCGCGGGACTTCGTCCTTGGACCAGCTTTTCACCGCGTCGAGCATGAGGCGGGGAAGCGTTGGCAGACGGATCTTTTTCAGGTTCATACTTGACAGACTCCCTGCCAACCCCCCGTCGCGGGACGCCGGGCGCGCCGCCCAGCCTCGGCGACGGAGCCACCGACGACCCGCGACTGACGCTAGATCGTCGACCCGCGCCGACGACCGGTCGCCAGCAGCGCAATTCCTCCTACCAAAGCGACTGCTCCAATCCAAGGCGGAATGAAGCCGCGCTCTTCGGTCGTGATTCTGGCAACGCCGAGGTCCACTCTGTCGCGGTTCTTGACGTACGACACGCCACCGACGACCAACACGATCGCGCCAAACACGATCAATAAGAGACCGATGATACCTGCGGGACGCATAGCTCCTCCAAGAGTTTGCGAAGTCATACTGTTGTCCCCGGGGCTTACGAGCCCCGCTGTTGCACGGCGCAACACTAGCTCGTCAGCCCAGCCTTCCGATCGGACTGCTTTGAAGATTCCCCATTCGACTTGTACGTGATGACGCTCAAATGGCCGTCGGACTCGATGTAGCTGCGCTTCACTTCACGGACGTCGGCGACTCCCTGCTCGCGTAGCTGCCCGAGCAGGTCGTCGACCGTGAGCAGCTCAGACTTGAGATTGCGCCGCTGGATCTGGCCATTGATGACGAGTGGTAGCGGGTTCGGATGCAGTAAGCGGTAGATCGCGCGCGAGCGGAACGCCAAGAAATCGAGCGCGTAATTCCACAGGAAGATTGTCCCGACCAGGAAGGCGGCTTCGGTGATGGAGCGGTAGCCCGCCGACATCCCGTTTTGCGCCGCATCCGCGACCAGAACAACGACGAGCAAATCGGGGATGCTGAGACTCCCGGCCTCGCGGCGAAAGATCCGCATGAGTCCCAGAATGAACAGGTACATGATGGTCCCGCGGAGAAACAGCTCTGGTAGGCTTTCCGAAGGGACGAAGAGATTGTGCCAGTCGATGCTCGCGAGGATCACCGTGAGTACTCGAACTCGTTCTTTAGAATGAGATCAGGTTTCCACCTCCCCTCCACCAAGCAAGATCCGCACCGTTAATCCTTCGTTTGCGCATCCGGCCAGTGTTTGTCAGGCCGGGCGGGTGGCGGCTGATTTGCATCCAGCCTGTCGCCACGAATGTTTGCGTAGATGAAGTTCTCGGGCGGCACCGGAGAATCGGCGAGGCGTCGCAGGATCGCGAGCTGGCCCACGTGGGTCATCGTGTCGGCGAAGGGGCCCTGCAACAACTGTTCGGTAGAGATCGAGCACGACGCGCCGCGGGATAGTAGCGCGCCGACCGCTTCAAGCATTTCGTGAAAACGCGCGATTTCTTCCTTGAACGTTGGAAGGGGATCGGGCTTGATGGGATACGAGCCGCCCACGAACAACGTGCGGACATAGCCCATCAGACTCGTCATGTGATGAATCAATTCCAGAGGGGTCCGGACGCGGTTGCCCGCGCTGAACGTGGGATAATGCGCCGGCGCATCGCGCAGCGCCTTCTGCGTGCGGTACGCGATGGCGGCAAGAAAATGGCGCAACAGCTCGCAGTCGCGGTCCATCGCCGTCGAATGTATCTGAGACTCGCGCTTTAGCGACTGCGCACCACGTCCCGGGCGGCGCGCCGCCCACTTGCCAGGGCCCCCGCGACGGTACCGATCTGCTCACGTCCACGAGAATTAGTCCTGAACCCCATCCAAAGACGCATTGTCCTAACCCGCCAGCCCGCCGGATACTGAAGGCTGGGAGGATACTATGCGCACACCTGACTACAGCAATGTGCAGAGCGGCAGCTCATCCACCGCTCCAAGCGAACCGTCATCCAGTACTTCCAACAATGGCTCGCGGACGTATGTCGTCGTGAAAGGCGATAGTCTATCCGCGATCGCGCAGCGCGTGTACGGCGATACAAAGGAGTGGCGTCGCATTTACGACGCGAATCGCGACATCATCAGAGATCCCGATCTCATCTACCCTGGACAGACGCTACGCCTGCCGTAGCGCCACCAAGGAGCTCATTATGCGCACTCGACTTGCTTCTACGTTTTCCCTCGGCTTGGCCACACTCCTCGCGGTTACCGCGTGTGGCGAGAAGGCCCGGGGTGGCGATCCCACGACCCGGACTGGTTCAAGAGCTGTGGCCGTGACGCAGATCGACCTCGGTCGCTCGTTGAACACCGATCTCACCATCAAGGACAACACCGATACGTTCCGACCGTCGGATGTGATCTACGCTTCCGTCGAAACGAAAGGGTCCGGCTCGGCGACGCTCGGGGCGCGATGGACCGACGGGAATAATCAGCTGATCGACGAAACCTCACGGACGATCTCCGCCAGCGATGAGCCGGCGCGGACCGAGTTCCATATTTCCAAGACCGACGGTTGGCCGCAAGGCAAGTATAAGGTGACCGTCTTTGTGAACGGTACCGAAGCGGGATCGAAGGATTTTGAGGTGAAGCGCTAATGCAAGAGCGCGCGCAGCTCTGACTCGATTTGCGAGTTGGGGACTGCGCGCGCTCCTTGTTCCCGGGCGGCTCGCAGGGCGGCAGCCTCCACGTGCGATCCGAACGCCAGCACCGGCACGCCACGCCGGACCAGATTCTGAATGCGTTCGCCCACGCCCGGTTTGCCCAGCTCGAGCACGGCAAGGTCAATCGGATCGTCGCGCACGATCTCGGCGCCTTCGGCTGCGAGAATCGCCTGAACTTTCCCGCGGAAAAAAAGATCCCGACATTCGAGCAGCACACGCTTAGCCATCGATCGTTTCCACCACCACCCTCCGCTGTGTAATCGCCGCGCGCCGCCAGAGATCGCGAAATGAGAACTCCTTGCGAAGCACCAGGACCGCATCGCCGTGGGGTTCGTCGGCAAGGCCATCGAGCGTCAGAAATGCGGGCGGTTCGACTCCTTTAATGGTTGCCCGATACCCCGTGCCATGCCATCGGAAGGAGACCGCGTCCCCCGTCCCTCGTCCCGAAATCTCTAGAAACACGTCGTCATCCACCTTGTAGATACCATCGGCCACGCGCTCGCCCGAGCGGTAGAACTCCGGGTCGAAGACCTGGCCTTCCTGGCGCGCGAAGTTCTGTTCGCCGGCCCAATCGTACGCTTCGAGCCGCGCCACGTGCGCGCGGAATTCCAGGTGATGCCGCAGCTCGTGCGTCAGCGTATCCCAGGCTTCCCCGCGCCAGTCGAATGCCCCCCCCGGCTCCTGACGAGCCAGCGCATCGAACGATCCGTAATACAGCACGATTTTCGAGTGCAGGTCGGCCCCGTCTCCGGACCACGACAGGGGAACGCACTCGCCCAATGTGTACACGTCCTGGCGAACCGGATGGGGAACGGTCTTGGCACTGACTTCGATGTCTGCGATGCCACTTTCGAACTGGGCGGGAATCTCCCGTTGCAACCTGCCGACGAGCGTTCGGAAATCTTCGAGCGTCACCCCGCCAGCTTCTGCGTCAGATATTCGACGAGCTTGCTTGCCGCGACGCGATCCTGCTTCAGGGTGTCGCGATCCCGAACCGTGACGGTCTGGTCCTGCGTCGATTGCCCGTCGATGGTAATGCCGAAAGGCGTGCCGGCTTCGTCCTGGCGCCGGTAGCGCCGTCCGATCGATCCACCGTCGTCGTAGAACACGTTGAAGCTGCGCCGGAGGTCGTCGTGAATCCGGTGCGCCAGCTCCGGCATGCCGTCCTTGTTCACCAGGGGGAACACGGCCGCCTTGAGGGGCGCCAGCGAAGGCTTGAGCTTTAGAACGACACGCTGCTCGCCGCCCTCAGCCGCGTCCGCACCGCTCACTTCTTCCTCTCGATACGCGTCGCACAGCACCACGAGGGTGGTTCGGTCGGCGCCGGCCGATGTCTCCACGACATACGGGATGAACCGCTCGTTCGTCTTGGGATCGAGATAGTCGAGCTTCTTGCCCGTGTGCTTCTGATGGTTGGACAGATCGAAATCGGTCCGGTTATGAATGCCCTCGAACTCGTTCCACCCGAAGGGGAATTCGTACTGGATGTCGTAGGCGTCCTTCGCGTAGTGGGCCAGCTCGTCCGGGCCGTGCTGATGCCAGCGGAGTTTATCGGGGCGAATCCCCAGATCTTCCACCCATTTCATTCGCTCGGCGCGCCAACGCTCGAACCATTCATTCTCGGTACCCGGCTTCACGAAGAACTGCATTTCCATCTGCTCGAATTCGCGGGTGCGGAAAATGAAATTCCCGGGCGTGATCTCGTTGCGGAACGCCTTGCCGATCTGCGCGATCCCAAATGGGATTTTCTGGCGGGAGGACTGCAGCACGTTCAGATAATTGACGTAGATCCCCTGCGCAGTTTCGGGCCGCATGTAGATGATCGCCGCCTGGTCCTCAACCGGTCCCATGAACGTCTTGAACATCAGATTGAATTGCCGGGGGGAGGTGAGCGTGCCTTTGCTGCCGCATATGGGGCACTGCGCGTCCGGCTGGCCGGGCGTCCCCTTGATCTTGGGATCGTCCGCCCGGAAACGGTTCTTACACTGCTTGCAGTCCACCAGCGGATCGGTGAACCCCGAGACGTGCCCCGACGCTTCCCACACCTTGGGATGCATGAGGATCGCGGCGTCGAGACCTTCGATGTCGTGGCGCTCGTGGACCATGGACCGCCACCAGCGCTCCTTGACGTTTTGCTTGAGCTCGACGCCGAGGGGTCCGTAATCCCAGACCGACCCGAGGCCGCCGTAGATCTCGGAGGACTGGAAGACAAAGCCGCGTCGCTTGGCGAGCGACACGAGCTTTTCCATCGTCTTATCCACAGTTATCGCGGGCGACATAAGGAGCCGGAAGTTAAATGTGCAGCGCCTGCCGCGCGACCCGCTCGGCCATCCGTGCAAGCGCTGGGCCATCGAGCATGCGCCTGCCTCCGTCAGCCCCAATAGCATGGATGCCGGGAATGCTCTCAACCTTGCCCGCTACCACCGCCACTTTCTTCTTTGCGGCCAGCGCCCGTCGCACGACCTCACCCGGAGCTTTCCCGACGAGCGACGTGCGGTCGAATGAACCCTCGGCCGTGATGACGAGGTCGGCTTTCGCCAGGGCCGCATCGAACCCGGCGCGCTCGAGAACCCAGTCCGCACCGGCCGCGAGCTCGGCCTTCGCGAAAAAGACGAGTCCCGCGGCCAGCCCCCCGGCCGCCCCTCCCATCGGCATCGTGCCGAGCTCGGGGCGACCAGCTTGCGCCCAAAGTTGCGCCAAGCGTTCGAGGCCGGCGACAAGTTGCGGGATCTCTTCCGCTCGAGCGCCCTTCTGCGGGCCGAACACCGGAGCGGCTCCTTGGGGACCGATGAGTGGCGTCGCGACATCGGCGAGCGCGATCACGCGCGACGCCGAGAGTCCCCACCCCGGTCCAAACGTCGCGACATCGGCGAGCGCGCCGCCGCCGTCCGGAAGTTGTTCGCCGGCCGCGTTCTCGAACGTCCACCCGAAGCCTCGCGCCGCGCCTGTTCCGCCGTCAACCGTCGCTGAGCCGCCCAGGCCGACGACAATAGTGCGCGCGCCACGATCGGCAGCAATCCAGATCAACTCACCCACGCCGCGCGTGGTGGTGCTGAGCGGATCACGATCTTCCGGTTCCACAAGTGCGAGGCCGCAGGCTGACGCGCTTTCAATGATCGCCGTCTCAGCATCGATCCATCCGATCTCGGCCGACACCTTCTCACCGATCGGGCCGGTGACTTCGACGCGCTCGCGCAGCGCGCCGGTCGGCGGGAGCACGACGTCGAGCAGGCCATTGCCGCCGTCGGCGATGGGACATTCGATCACCGAGGCTTCGGGAAATGCCCGGCGCACGCCCAATGAGATCGCCGCTGCGACCTGACGGGGACCGAGTGTGCCTTTGAAGGCGGCGGGGGCGATCAGCACGACCGGAGGCATCGGGGCAACTTAGATTCTGGGGCTGGACCGGCCACTCATGCAAAAAGCATATAACGCCGCAGAAAGCCAGACATTTCGCGTAAGCGCTTATCTCGGGAGCGCTTGGGACATCAGAAGTTAGCTGCTGGGCACCGTTCTTGCCCTTCTCGCGCGCGGAGTCTCTGCTCAGGGCAAACCGTCGGTGACGGCGGGGCGCAAAGCCTAGGGGTCTCGGAGGTAAAGAGATAGCCCGGTTGCCAGAGGGAATTGGCGCGCCTGCCCGAGAGCGAGAAGGAGTTCGCTTCGCTCACATCGGGTTCTAGGGCGCACGGTGTGTGGCAGGCGATCACCCCCTGGGGAAACCCAGGGGGTTTCTCGTTTCTTTCTTTACACTTCTATGATCTGATCCCTCCGTGTCCCGACACTCACATAACGGACCGGTGCTCCGGCCAGGTCCTGTAGGCGGTCAATGTACGCTCTCGCCGCCGCCGGCAAGTCGGCCAGCCTCCTCACTTCGCTGATCTTTTTTTGCCACCCGGGCACCGACTCATAAATCGGCTCCACCCGCGCGATCGTCTCGACATCGGGCGGCATGCTATCGATGATGTCGCCGTCGAGACGATAGCCGACGCCGACCGGTATCTCCGCGAACGAATCGAGCACATCCAGCTTCGTGACGGCCAGTCCGGTCAATCCATTCACCCGCACCGCGTAGCGAACGACGACCGCGTCGAACCATCCGCAGCGTCTCGGCCGGCCCGTGGTGGCGCCGAACTCGCCTCCCAGCTCGCGAATGCGCTCGGCCACATTGGGCGCCGCTTCGGTCGGGAGTGGCCCATTTCCCACGCGCGTGGTGTACGCCTTCACGACGCCGAGCACGGCGTCGATTGCCGTGGGACCGATCCCGACGCCGACCGCCGCGCCGCCGGCCGTTGTGTTGGACGAGGTGACATAAGGATAGGTGCCGTGATCGACGTCGAGCAGCGCGCCCTGCGCGCCCTCGAGCAAGACCGCCTCACCGCGCTCCAGCGCCTCCCACACGACACGTCCGGCATCGACGGCGAGGGGGAGAAGCCGCGGCGCCAGCCGCTCGAGGAGCTGCGCGTGGTCCTGCGCATCCGCCTGCTCCGTGCTCCCTGCTCCGTGGAGCAGTCTGAGCATCTGATTAGCCGCTTCCACTCGTGCCCGCACGATTTCTTGCGCGCGCGCCAGATTGCGCAGGTCGCCGACGCGAATGCCGCGGCGCCCGTACTTATCCTCATACGTTGGCCCGATCCCCCGCCCCGTCGTCCCGATCTGATCCTTTTTTTCGCGGGCGCGATCCAGCAGCTTGTGATAGGGAAGCGTCAGATGAGCCCGGTCGGAGATATGGAGCTTGTGCTCGGTGCGAACGCCCCGCCCTTCGAGCGCATCCAGCTCGGCGAACAACTGCTCCGGATCGAGCACCACGCCGTTGCCGACAACGCAGACCGCGCCCTGGAGGATGCCCGAAGGGATCTGATGCAGGACGAACGACTTGCCCTCGCCGGTGTCGACCGTATGGCCGGCATTGGCGCCGCCCTGGTAGCGCACTACGAGGTCCGCGCGCTCGGCGAGGACGTCGACGATCTTGCCTTTCCCCTCATCCCCCCATTGAGCGCCGACGACCACGACGCACTGGGTCTTCGGACCGAACACTGAGTTGTCCTCGCTGGAAACAAAAAAGGGCCCCGAAAATGGGGGCCCAAGTGCCTGGGCCACGCCCCGGCATCCTCTGTAAGAAACTATTTCACTCGCAACACACGCGCCAGCCCTGCCGCAATGGTCGCTGCTCCGTCCAGCCGGACGCGCTCCGCTGTATCCCCAGGCCGATGCACAACCCGCATGGTTTGCGCGTTCCCCTTCAGGATCGTGATGCATTCGCCCCCGACGCGCGCCAGTGCCAGGCCATCGACTACCACCGGCAACCACCGCCAGCGTCGCGCGCCGAGTGCGGACGCGACGGCGGCGCCAATCTTCCCGGGGCGATGCAGGAACGCGATCGGTCGCCCCACGTCATCCAGTCCATCCAGATTGATCAGCGCCGCACCAGCAAACAGATCGGCGCGTTCAGCCGCAAGCGCTCGCGCCCCGACCAACCCGAACTCCTCCGCGTCGGGGAACACCACTCCCACGTTCGCGTCTTGCGGCAGTTGATCGAGAGTCATGAAGATCGCGACCAGAGCGGTGGCATTGTCGACGGCGCCAGGCGAGTTGTCATTCACGCGATTGAGCCCGGCGATCGCGGCTCCCACCACGAAGGCGACGAGCGCCGGAATCGGAGCGAGCAGTAATCCGATGAGGCCGATCAACAAAGAGCCCAATCCCAGGAGCCGCAGCGCCATCGAGACCGGCTGACCCTTGGAGTCGTAATGCGCAACCAACCAAACGGACGGGCGGACTACCTGCTCTGAGCCAGGCAACGGGGCCGGAGGGACGGACGGCCGTGAAGCGATCAGATTGATGCCCTGCACTGTCCGCGGTGTGGCCAGGAGGGCACGCGCGGGCCGACCAGAGAAGGCATGCCGCTCGACGGAAAACCTCCGCGCCGCGAGCTCGCGCGTGAGGATTTCTCGAACCTTCGTATGGTTGGCGGAGCCCACGAGCCGCGGAATTGCCAGCTCGCGGAACAGCAGACCGTAGTCAGTCACCGCGCACGAGCGCGCTGACGCGCTCGCGATCGGCTGCCGAAAGCGGCGCGAGCGGGGGCCGGACAGGCCCGCCGTACAACCCCACGGCATCCATTGCCGCCTTCACACCGGCGGGACCGTGCTTGCCGACGATCTCCTTGTCCAGCGGCGTCACGCGCTCCTGAATCCGGCCGGCGGCCGTGCGATTGCCCTGTTGGAACTCCTGCACGAGCGTCACGCACAGTCGCGGCGCATAACACGCCACACCCACCACCCCACCCTGACACCCGAACTCGAGGCCGGCAAACAACAACGAGGCCGATCCCGCCAGCACGGTCCACGCGGGTACCGCCTCGCGATACGCCGCCAGGTTCTTCAGGTCTCCGGACGAGTCTTTCACGCCCACGATCCGCTCATGACCGGCCAGCTCTTGCAGGAGCGCCGGGGCCAATGGCAGGCGCGTGTACTTCGGGATGTTGTAGATCAGGACCGGCACCGGGCTCGCATCCGCGACCGCGCGGAAGTGCGCGAGGAGAGTGGCGGAAGTCGCGCCCGCCGAGAAGTACGCCGGCGGTCGGACGAGCACCGCGTCGGCACCGGCCTCGGCCGCCTGCTGCGACATCCGAACGGTCTGCCGCGTCGACTCCCCGCCCGTCCCGGCTATCAGCCAGGCGCCGTCGTTCATCGCCTCCCGCGCCACCGTGACGACCTCGCGCAGCTCGTCATCATCGAGCAGTGGCGCCTCCCCCGTGGTGCCGGATACGACGATCCCCTGTACACCGTCGGCCAGCAGCCGGGCGATGTTCTGACGAAACCGCAGCGGCGCGAACGCGCCCGTGGCCGGATCAAAGGGAGTCGGGATCGGCGGAAAGATTCCGGCCGGTGTGTTGCCCTTCTTGCTCACGGCGGCAGCATGCTGGACAGATCGTCGACCGGCTTGACCTCCGCCGCCGCCGGCTGCGCCCCCGGCCCAGGCCCCGGCCTGGCGCGACGTCGCAGCGTGCGGACCTGGAGCTGGAAGTTCACCATGTTGGTCGAGGCCGCGACAGCCGTCTCGTAGGACACCACGTCGTCGGCGACCAGATCTAACAGATGCTGGTCGAATGTTTGCATGCCGTACTGCTCGCGCGAGGCCTTGATGTAATCGGGCAAAGCGGCCGTCTGGTCACGCTCGCGGATCATGTCGCGCACTGCCTCGGTTGCAAGAAGGGCCTCGATCGCCGCGATGCGCCCGTGCCCGTCCGCGCGCGGCAACAGCCGCTGGGACACGATGGCGTGCAGCGCCTCCGACAGGCGCAGGCGGGCGATTTCCTGCTCCTCGGGCGGGAACATCGCCACCATGCGGTTCACCGTCGTGAGCGTATCCGGCGTGTGCATCGTCGAGACGAGCAAGTGTCCCGTCTCGGCAGCCTTCATGGCGGTACTCAGCGTTTCGTGATCCCGCAGCTCGCCGATCAGAATCACATCAGGGTCCTGGCGCAAAGCCGCGCGCAGGCCAGTGCGAAAATCATCGGTATCGACACCCACTTCGCGCTGCGTCACCGAGCAGTTGATGTCGCGATGCAGAAACTCGATCGGATTCTCGAGCGTGAGGATGTGGCGGTGCTGCGTCTGATTGATGTGATTGATGATGGCCGCCATGGTCGAGCTCTTCCCCGACCCCGCAACACCCGTGACGAGGATCATGCCGCGCTCGGCGGTGGCAACATCGGCCAGTACCGCCGGCAGCTTGAGCGACTCGAATGTCGGCACGTCGAACGGGATGACGCGCATCACGATCATGAACGAGGAGCGCTGCCGCAGAATGTTCACGCGGAAGCGCCCGATCCCGGGCATTCCCCACGAGCAGTCGTAGTCTCGCAGCTTGTCGAGCCGGTTGCGATCGTCCTCGTTGGCAATGAGCCGCTGGGCGATCGCCCTGGTTTGATCGGGGGTGAGGCGCTGCTTGGTGAGCGGAACAAGCCGGCCATCAATGCGCGCCCGGAATACGTCGCCCGCCTTGATGTGCAGGTCGGACGCCCCGCGGTCCACGGCAGCCTTGATGATTTTTTCCATTCAGTACCCGGCTTCCAGGTCGACAAGGTTCGTGAGGGGCGACCCTGCAAGATAGCGTTTGATGTTGTCCACGATCAAAGCCGTCTCCCGGTCCCAGAATCGGCTGGTGACCGCGCTCACATGGGGACTGATGAGAACGCGCGGGTGCGTCCAGAACTGATGCCCGGCGGGCAGCGGCTCCGTGGCGAAGACATCGAGCGCCGCACCGGCCAGGTGGCGGGAATCGAGCAGCGCGGCGAGCGCCGTTTCATCGAGCAGCGAGCCGCGCGACACGTTGATGACGAGCGCCCCGCGCGGCAGTCGCTCCAGCACAGCGCGATCGACCGCGCCGGCCGTCGCGCTCGTATGGGGAGCGGCGATGACCAGGCAGTCGCTCTCCGCCGCCAGACGCGGCAAATCAACCAGGCCCCCGACCCCACGCACTCCCGGCGGGCCGCCACGCTCCGGCTGGCGCCGCACGCCGCTCACCGCCATGCCCAGCGCCAGCGCGCGCCGCGCGACCGCGGTCCCGATCCCGCCGAGCCCCAGAATGCCGACGCGGACATCCCGAAGCTCCCGCACGGCGTCGGCATGGTCGGCGAACTCTTCCTTGGCCCATCGGCCCTCGCGCTGC
>DATFEG010000114.1:0-30675 GCA_035251445.1 Gemmatimonadales bacterium
GGCCCTGCTTAAAACTGCAACTGACTCAGATATTTGTAGCTGACCGTAATGTCCTCGAAGGGCTGCGGCGGCTGATCGTGCTCGACGAAGAAGTGCTTGATCCCGGCCTGGTCTTTCTTCGCGAAGATGCGCTTCCAATCGATGCTCCCCTGCCCGACATCGGTCATCTTGTGGTCCGGCGCACCAGCGGAATCCTTTACGTGCACCAGCGGCACGCGGCCCGGCCAACGCGAGAAGTAGCTGAGTGGATCCTGACCGCCCTTGGTGATCCAGTAGAGATCGATCTCGAGCTGGACGAGTTTGGGATCGGTGTTTTGCAGGAGTGTATCGAAGGGAATCTGGTTTTCTACCTTCTGGAATTCGAAGTCGTGGTTGTGGTAAGCGAACTGCATGCCCGCATCTTTGGTCAGCTGCGCCGCCTGGTTGAAGGCCGCGGCCATCTTCTTCCAGTCGTCGAGCGTCTTGCGCTTGTCTTCCATGATCCACGGCACGACGACGTACTGATGACCGACCGCTTTGGCGGTATCGATCGATTTCTTCCACCCCTCAATGTCCATCAGCATGATGTGCGTGGCGGGGGCAGCAAGTCCATTTCGATCGAGGATGGCACGGACGTCGGCGGGAGCACGATCGAAGTACCCCGCGAATTCGACTTCCTTGTAACCGATCTGGGCGATTCGAGCGAGCGTGCCTTCGAAATCGGCTTTCATCTGATCGCGCACGGTGTACAGCTGGATTCCGATTTTATCGAGCCGTGCGCCGTGCGCCGCGGGCGATGCGCCGGAACACGCAAACGACACTCCAACACCAGCCATGATCTCGAGGAATTCACGCCGGGTCGTCCGGCGCACGGCGTACGGCACACCGCGCACGCTTCTCATAGTTCTCTCCTTTTCATCGCGTCGACAGCATACGCGGCAGCGCGCGCCGTCAACGCCATATACGTGATCGACGGATTCTGACAGGCCGACGACGTCATGCAGGCGCCGTCGGTAATGAACAGGTTCGGCACATCCCAGCTCTGATTGTGTGCGTTCAGGACCGACGTCTTGGGATCTGTCCCCATGCGCGCCGTGCCCATCTCGTGAATCACAAGGCCGGGTGGGTTGTTGCTCGTGAACGGCTGGATGTCGTGCGCCCCAGCCTCGGCGAGCATTTCGGCACCGGTGATCGACATGTCGTGGACCAGCTTCTTGGCGTTGTCATCGTACACACAGTGGATCTTCGTGACAGGGATGCCCCAGGCATCGACTTTCGTCTTGTCGATCTCGACGAAGTTCGACTCACTCGGCAGCATCTCGCCGAAGCCGTAGAAACTGAATCCCCACGGTCCCGGCTTGCGCAGCGACTTCTTGAACTCGGCGCCGAAACCGGTTTGCTCATTGCCGCGGTTCCAGTCGGACCGGCCGGCCCCCCCTTGGAAGCCGTAGCCACGCACAAAATCGGACTTGCTCGCTCCGACGTTGCGAAAGCGCGGGACATAGACGCCGTTGGGCCGGTTGCCGATGGAAGTACGATCCATGGGGGCATCAACGCGGCCGCTCGCTCCGCCGCCCATAATGTGATCCATCAGATTCTTGCCGACCTGGCCGCTCGAGTTGGCCAGGTTCCCATCGGAGTTGAGCAGGATGCGCGCGGACTCGATGGTCGACGCACACAGAAAGATGATCTTGCCCTGGAACTCGATAGCACGCTTAGTCTGGGCATCGATCACACGCACGCCCGTCGCGCGGCTACGCTTACGATCCCACAGGATGCTGTGCACCACGCTATAGGGTCGCAGTGTCAGCCGGCGCGTTGCCTGTGCCGCCGGTAGCGTCGCGTTGACGCTCGAGAAATACGATCGTGTAATGCAGCCGCGGTGACATGGCCCGCAGTAGTGGCACGCGGCGCGGCCGTTGTGCGCTTCGGTGAGCACGGCACAGCGTCCGATCGTCACGACGCGCTCCCGGCCCCATGCGCGTGCAACCGCGTCCTTCACCAGCTGCTCGGCGCAATTCAGCGGCATCGGCTTGAGGAATTGCCCGTCTGGACACTGAGACAGTCCCTCGGCTTGCCCGCTGATGCCCACGAACCGCTCTACATGGTCGTACCACGGCGCGATATCCGCGTAACGGATTGGCCAATCGATCGCGATCCCCTCGCGGGCGTTGGCCTCGAAGTCGAGGTCGCTCCAGCGATAGACTTGCCGGCCCCACATGATCGAGCGCCCGCCGACCTGGCGGCCGCGGATCCAGGAGAACGGCTTGCCTTCGGGCGTGGTGTAGGGATTCTCGACGTCGTTGACGAAGAACTTCGAGGCCACCTCATCGCAGGCGTAGCATTGCTGCTGAATCGGCTGCTCCTTGGCCAGGCGCCGCCGGTCGCCGTAGCCGCGGAACTTCAGCTCCCACATCGGCACGTGCTCGGCGTAATCCGTCTCGGGGTTGATCGGCCGCCCAGCTTCGACCACCAGCGTCTGCAAGCCGCGCTCGGTCAATTCCTTCGCCGCCCACCCCCCGGCCATGCCGGAGCCGATCACAATGGCGTCGTAGGTTTTCATTGCTGCTCGAGAGGGTAACAGGGTTCATAGCGGCCCGGGACCACGCGGAACTGCTGCTCACTCGTTGCGCCGACTTCGGACGTGTAGTAGCCGGTAAGTGTCAGCCACTTCATGGCACCGAAGAAATTCTTCGAGGTGTCACTCTTCGCATCGCGCAGCCGAGCCAGGTCGTAGTCGAGATCCTGCAGTATCTCGGTCTGCTGGTCGGGCGCGCATGCGACGAAGTCTTTTCCGTACGCTGTGCGACTGCGCTCATCCACATTCGCGAGACCGGTGGTGAACATCTGGCGCTGATCGGTATCGCCCCAATCAGCGAGCATGACGTCGATAAACGCCGGGACGCCTGCATCGCGCGCGCCCGGCGTATCGGTCTTGGGAATGATCAGCTCGGCAATGGTGGCGACAGTTTCGTTCTGGTGGGGTGTGAGCGCGCGCAGGGTACCTGCGCGGATCCGCTGGTGAACAGCACGCCCCATGGCCATCAGCGAGTCAGGGAGCGCGGCCGTTCCGGCGAGCAGGAGCAGTGCGTCGCGCCGGTTCATCATCCGTCCCGGTGAGAGAGAGTCCTAACTTGGCACGCAAAAAGCCCGCTGGCTATGCAGCCAGCGGGCCGAACTCCGTAGTCGCGTTCAGAACGGCAGTCGAGTACCGAGCGTCAACGAGCGATAATCGTAGTGACGCCATTCAAGCTGGAACATGCGACTGGCGATCCGCGCCCTAATGCCGACTCCGGGCTGCAGAAGCAGATCCCCGGTCGAAAAGGTCCCCTGGTTGAATTGCGGCGCCGAACCCGTGTACTGACGCCAAATGGATTCCCGTTTCCAAGATTGCCTCGCCACCCCAGCCACCACGACATAAGGGGAGAACCGGGCGTTGGGTAACGGCGTGAGCGCAGCGGACAGGCCGAATGAGAGATCGAAAGTCTGCCGAGCACCGGCGAACGTGCCGCCGGCAATGACGTAGCTGCCGGAAAAATCCTGCGTCGGAGACCAAAACCCTCCCCCCTCGAGCCGCAGCCGCAGCGGGCCGGTAGGCTTGGTCAGATCATATTCGGCGCGGACGCGTCCCCCGTAAAAAGGACCGCTTACGAAAGGCGTCCATTCGGGACCGGCCGAAAGCGTCCAGCGTGACTGGGCGGCAGCAATGGTTGTGCAAGAGAAGAACACAGCGGCAGCGATAGAGAGTCGCATGAGGCCCCCCCGGGAAGGTTTCCGGAACGTCAGATCCTACCCAAGAGGGTGGCATCAGTGCCACCTAGCCGCACCAAACGTCATAACGCGCTCAGCGCCTTTGCTGGGCAAACAGCCAGCGCACGAACTCGTCGGATCCGTAGGTCGCGTCCCACGAGTTATGGTCCAGCCCGAGGAGTTCGGTATAGCGCACATCCGCGCCCGCCGCTTTCAGAGCAGCCGCAGGTTCACGCGAGCCGTTGACGGTCACCACTCGATCGATTTCGCCGTGCGAAATCCAAATCGGAACCTTGCCCAGGCGCTGGGCCAACTTCGGCATCACTGATGCGCTGTCCGCGTCGGGGACCACGGGGACCGATCCGCGGAATTGCGGGAACTCGCGCACCCAACCGCAAATCGGGACGATGGCCGCGAACAGCTCCGGCCGGCGGTACGCGACGTACCACGTCCCGTGTCCGCCCATCGACAGACCCGTGAGATAGACCCGGCTCGGATCGACTTTGAATTCCCGCATCGTTTGCTGCAACGCCGCGATCGCCATGTCGCCGGGCGTGCCGACCCATTGGGAGTCGCGGGGCACTTGCGGGAAGACGACGATCGCGGGATAGCGGGTCGACTTCTGACGAATCGCGGGGCCGAGTCCGACGTTGGTTTGGATCAACCCGTCATCGCCGCGCTCCCCCGCTCCATGCAGGAAGAGAATTGCGGGCCAGCTCGGTTTCGACGCGTAATCGGCGGGCACGTAGATCTGATAGCGATATGCCTTGCCGCTCACGGTGACACTGCGATCGAGGAACCCTGTTTGCACCTGTTGCAGTGAAGCGGCGATACCGAGCAGCAGAATGAGCATGCCTCAAGCCTCCGGGGTCAGGAAACGTTCGCGCCGGCGTCGACGAGTAACTCGCTCAACAGCGATCGGTGGCAACGCGATTCGTCTTCACAGTAACACCCAACCGAGAAGTTCGTGCGCTCCGAAAGCGCCGCGAGTAATGCAATGAGACGCTGTGCCTCTGGCCGCCGCATCTCCGCGCGATAGCGCCGCGCGTAGGTCCGCCAGTTCGCGTCGGTCAGCGGTCGCGACTTGATCCAGGAAAAGAGCGCCGGACTGGGCGCGAGGTCAGGCACCCACACGTCGTAAAAGTCGCGACGGGCGTAGTCGGCCTTCGGAACGCCGCGCGGCGGCCGCCGGACCGTGCCGAGGCGCAGACCCTCGCCGGGCGCGCGCGCGCTCCCCAGGCGAACGATGCGAATCATCAGCGGAATATTATCTTCCCGCCCCCATGCGGCTCGATTACCTGCGGACGTGGGGACCGGTCGTCGCGGGCCCGGCGATCGGCGTGCTGATCTGGATCCTGCCGGCGCCCGCGGGCATGCCGCCCGCTGCTCACGCAGTCGCGGGACTGGCCGGGTGGATGGCCGTGTGGTGGCTCACCGCCGTGCTGCCACTCGCGGTGACTGCGCTGTTGCCGCTGGTCCTACTTCCCCTGATCACGCCGATGGCGGTGGACCATGCGGCCCGTCCCTATGCCGATCCCATAATCTTTCTCTTTCTCGGCTGTTTTTTCCTCGCGGCGGCCACCGAGCGCTGGCAACTCCACCGCCGCGTCGCGCTCGCCATTATCGGGGTGATCGGCACCGATCCTCCCCGGCTGGTGCTGGGACTCATGGTCGCGACGGCATTCGTCAGCATGTGGATCTCGAACACGGCGACCGCGGTGATGATGCTGCCGCTCGCGAGTGCGGTACTGGAGCTGGCGCGCCGGGAATCGCCAACCGACGCTCCAGCGCTCGGTCGAGCCTTGATTCTGGGAGTCGCCTACGCGGCGTCCATCGGCGGAATTGCTACGCTGATCGGCACACCGCCCACCGCGATTTTTGCAGCTGCAGCGGCCAGGACACTCGAGCGGCCCGTAGGGTTTGCGGCGTGGATGGCGATCGGTTTTCCCATCGCCGTCGTCCTGCTGCTGTTCTGCTGGCTGCTGCTGGTTCGCGTCCTGTTTCGACTGCGGGGCAAACTCCCCGGCGTGCGGGATCTCGTTCAGCGCGAACGGGTCGAGCTGGGCGGCTGGACATTGGGACAGCGAGTCACCGCAGCGGTGCTGGGAATCGCTGCGGTAAGCTGGCTGCTCCGGGAGCCCAAGACCATCGGAACGCTGCAAGTACCAGGGCTTGTGCAGGTGTTCCCCGGACTCTCGGACGCCGGAATTGCCATCGGCGCTGCACTGATCCTGTTCGTCTGTCCTATCGCCATCCGTGAACGACGCTTTGCACTCGATTGGGACTCGGCGGCACGGATTCCCTGGGGTGTGCTGATCCTGTTCGGTGGCGGCTTGGCGCTCGCGGAGGCCTTCACCAGCAGTGGATTGGCAGAGTGGATCGGTCGACAGCTCGAAGGACTGCGCGGCGCGCCGACCGTCGTCGTCATAGGCGCCATCGCCTTGCTGTTCGTGGTGCTGACCGAGCTGACGTCGAACACCGCCACGGCCGCGATGGCGATGCCAATAATGGCTTCGCTCGCCCCGGCCGTGGGTGTTTCACCGCTCGCGTTGATGGCTACAGCGGCGCTGGCCTCCGCCTTGGGGTTCATGCTGCCGGTGGGAACGCCGCCTAATGCGCTCGCCTACGGCACCGGGGCCGTGACGAGCGGAGAGATGGCGAGAGTGGGCGTCTGGATGGATCTGGCCTCAGGGCTGGTAATTACCGTTGCCGTGCTGATATGGGCGACGGCCTAATACCCCCAGGAGCCGCTCGACGCCGAACACCAGCATCTCATACACGCCAAGGATCACCATCACCATGAGGGTGACAACGAAGATCGAGGCCCCTAGCGGCATCTCACCCTGTGTCAGTTCTTCCTTGTGGCTGTCAAACTCCTCGATGTACTCCTTCATCGTCAGACTCCTGCCCTTGGCGGCGTCGGCCTCCAATGACTTCGCGACGGCGACGCCGATCAGCAGACCAATGACCAGGGTGACGAGAAAGCGGGCGAGGAGCATGCGCGACATAGAAACCTCAGTATGGGGACTTACCGCGCGTCATAGACTCCCCATACCCCGCGCAGCACGTCGCTGATCTCGCCGAGGGTCGCGCGCGCGCGCACGGCATCGAGAATCGGCTCCATGAGCGGCGCCTCGGGTTCGCGGGCGGCAGCCTCGAGCGCGGCGAGCACCCGTTTCACGTTTCCCGTTTCCCGTTTCCCGCGCAGTTCGACCAGCCGCTTCTTTTGCTGCTCCGCGAGCTTGGAATAGTCCGGGGCCGGAATGGGGGGAACCGGCTCGCCCGTCACGTACTCGTTGACTCCCACGACGACCTGGTTGCCTGCCTCGACTTCCCGTTGCTGCTGGTAGGCGCTGCGCGCGATCGCCTCCTGGAAGAACCCTCGGTCAATCGCTTTCACAGAACCTCCACCCGCCTCCACCTCCTCCACCAGCCGTCTTGCATCTTTTTCGATCTGATCCGTCAGCGTCTCCACATACCAACTGCCCCCGAGGGGGTCAACGACATCGGGGACGCCGGTCTCATGCGCCAGAAGCTGTTGCGTGCGTAGTGCCAGCGTTGCGCTGAGCTCGGTAGGGAGTGCCAGCGCTTCATCATAGGAGTTCGTGTGAAGTGATTGCGTGCCGCCCAGCACCGCTGCCATCGCCTGGATGGCCACGCGCACGACGTTATTGAGAGGCTGCTGGGCGGTGAGTGTCGCGCCGCCGGTCTGGGTGTGAAAGCGGAGCCGCGCGGCGCTGTCGCCGGCGGAGAACTTCTCCTTCATGAGTCGCGCCCAGAGCCGGCGCGCCGCGCGGAACTTCGCGATTTCCTCGAACAGGCCGGTATACGCCGCGAAAAAGAACGAGATGCGCGGAGCGAAATCGTCGACCCGCAGGCCGGCGGCCTGTGCGCGGCGCACGTATTCCAGTCCGTTGGCAAATGTGAACCCCAACTCTTGCACCGCCGTCGCGCCCGCCTCCCGCATGTGATAGCCGGAGATCGAGATGGGATTGAAGCTCATCTTGGCAGCGGAGGTGAAGCGGACAATGTCGGTGACGAGCCGAAGCGACGGCGCCGGAGGATAGATGTAGGTCCCGCGGGCGATGTACTCCTTGAGGATGTCGTTCTGCAGCGTGCCTTGCAGCTTGGCGAGCGGGACGTTCTGCTCTTCTCCCACGACGATGTACATGGCGAGCAGAATCGCGGCCGTGGCATTGATCGTCATCGACGTCGACACCCGGTCGAGCGGAATGCCGTGAAACAGCCGCTCCAGATCGATGACGCTGTCGATCGCTACGCCGGCCCTGCCGACCTCGCCTTCCGCCATCTGATGATCGGAGTCGTATCCCATCTGTGTCGGCAAATCGAAGGCCACGGACAGCCCGGTCTGACCGGCGTCGAGCAGATGTCGAAACCGGGCGTTGGTTTCTTCCGCCGTGCCGAAGCCCGCATACTGGCGCATCGTCCACAGCTTCCCGCGATACATCGTGGGGTAGACGCCGCGCGTGAATGGCGTTTCTCCGGGCGTCCCGAGGTCCTTGTCGGGATTGGCCTGCCAGTCGTCCGGCCCGAAGAACGCCTGCTCTCTGGTCATCCGGTCGTGAGCATCGACTGCGCGAACGCCACGTCCTTCTTCGAGCCGATGATCAGCGGCGTGCGCTGGTGCAGCTCGGTGGGCTCGATGTCGAGGATATCGCGCGTGCCGTCGATCGCTGCGCCGCCTGCCTGCTCGACGACGTACGAAAGCGGCGCGGCTTCATAAAGCAACCGCAGCTTCCCCTTCGGCGCCGCCGTGTCCGCCGGATACAGGAAGACACCACCGGACATGAGGTTTCGGTGGATGTCGGCGACGAGGGAACCAATGTAGCGCGCGTTCTTCGCCTCGACGCGTCCGCTGTCGCCGTTCTTGAACGCCCCCACGACGCGCTGGATGCCGGGCGCCCACTTGTTCCAGTGGCTTTCATTGACGCTGTAGTATTTGCCGACAGCGGGCGAGCGAATGTCGGGATGTGAGAGCAGGAACTCGCCGATCGTGGGGTCGAGCGTGAAGCCGTGCACCCCCTGCCCCGTCGTGTACACCAGCATCGTGCTCGAGCCATACAGGATGTACCCGGCCGCCACCTGCGCCCGCCCTTTCTGAAGGCAATCCTTCAGCGAGCCGGGCCCGCGCTTGGTCGTTATGCGACGATGGATCGAGAAGATCGTCCCGATTGAAACGTTGACGTCGATGTTGCTCGAGCCGTCCAGCGGATCATACAGCAGCACGTATTTACCGCCGCGGCGATCTTCCCGACCCTTCACCGGGATGGGCTGCTCTTCCTCCTCCGAGGCGACGACGCAGACGCGGCCGGTGTGCTCGACGCTGTGGCGCACCGTATCGTGCGCGAACACGTCCAGCTTCTGCTGCAGCTCGCCCTGCACGTTGATCGCACCGAACTCGCCGAGGATGTCCGTCAATCCGGCGCGGCGGACCTGACGCGAGATGATTTTGGCGGCGAGACAGAGATCGTAAAGCAGGTTGGACAGCTCGCCCGTTGCCTCCGGGTGGAGCCGCTCCTGCTCCATGATGAACCGCTCAATTGTGATGACGGATGTCGCTGAGTGCGCGCGTGCCATGACTCGTGGCGGTAAGTGTGAGGGTGCCCAGTTCGTCGGTACGATACACGGTAACACCATGCGCCCGCAGCCGCGCCAGCGCCTCGGGCGCGGGGTGCCCGTAGCGGTTGCGCGCGCCGACGCTGATGACCGCCCATTCAGGTCGCAGCTCGTCGAGCCAGCGATCCGACGTAGCCCAGCGGGAGCCGTGATGTCCTACCTTCAGCACGCTCACGCGTCCGATGCGCCCAGCCAAATGCGCCTCGGTCGGCAGGCCGGCGTCGCCGGCGAGCAGTAGTCGGGTCGCTCCGTACGTCACAAGCAAGACGAGCGACTGCTCGTTGATATCCGTCTGCCGCACCGCCCACGCGGAGTCCGGACTCAACACCTCGATGGTGACGCCGTCCAGCTCCACCCGGTCCCCGCGCCGCGCTGCCCGCCACTCGGCACCGTCCCGCTCCACCGCGCTGAGAAAGCCGAGGTAGCCGGCGTCCGGCACAGGCTCCCCGGGCTCGAGAACGAACGCGGGGTCGAACGCGTCGAGCACGGCATGCAGCCCGCCATAATGATCCAGATGAGCATGCGTGGCTACGACAGCGGCTACGCTGGTTGCGCCGTGCCGGCGCAAGAACGGCACCACAACTCGCCGCCCCGCATCTCCCTGGGGACCGCGCGGACCGCCGTCGACCAGCACCCAGCGACCCGCGGGACTGCGCAGCGCCACCGCATCGCCCTGCCCAACGTCCAGGAAACTTACGGTGAGGCATTGACAGTCAGAAAGGCGTGTAACGGCATGGAAAAGCGTGGTCCATGAGAGCAGCACGCCGATGAATGCGACGCGCCCGGCGATGACCCAGGGACGGCGGGGCGCATTCCACAGCCACCATGCCAGACCAAGGATCGCGAGCCACACGAGGCCCGCCCGCGCGCCGGCAATCATGATGATGTGCCCGCCCGGCAGCGCGGCAGCCGCTTGCGCAACGAGGTCGAGCAGCGCGAGGCAGAGTCCGGCGCCGGCGGCCAGCCAGCTGGACGAGAGCAGCATTGCCACCATGAGCCCGGGCACGGCCACGCCGGCGAGCGGGATGGCGAGCACGTTCGCGAGGATGCCGATCGGAGCGACGGTACCGAAGACGTACGCGGTGATAGGCGCCGTCACCAGGGTTGCCGCCGCGGCCGGCGCGAGTAGGCAGACGAACTTTGGATGCCGCTCTGTCGCCCGCCCCGCCCAGATCACCGCCGCGACAGCGGTGACCGAAAGCCATGCTCCGATCGAAAGCACCGACCACGGATCGGCGACCATCACGCAGAGCGCCGCTAGCGCGATGTAACCACGCGGGGCGACCACACGCTGGCACAGCCTCGCAATGTCGAGCAGGACCAGCATGGCTGCGGATCGCGTCGCGGGCGCGGGGAAACCGAGCAGCCAGACGTAGGCGCACATGACGGCGGTCCCGGCGATGAATCGTCCGCGTGCGGAAAATCGCAGTCGCACCAAAAGGACATTGAGCCACGCCGCGAAAAAGGCGACATGCAAGCCGGAGATCGACAGCAGATGAGCCAGTCCCGAGCGCGTATACCGCTCACGCAGCTCGGCGGCAAGTTCCGCGCGTCGGGCGATCACCAGCGCGTCAACGAGTGGTGCTCGCTCGCCGAAGAGCCGCCGGCTGCGCTCGGTGATGCGATCGCGCAAGCCGCCGCGGCCGCGGGGCTCTGGATTGAGCTGCCGCAGGCGCCGGGCGACGAGGACTCCGCGACCCGCGTCCCCGAGAAACCGTCCGGCCACGACCCACGTCGTCCCCCCGCGCGCCGGATAGCCCGGAGGCCAGCGAATGGTGAGCGCGCCGCCGCAGGCACCGAAGCGCACCACACCTTCGCTGACGCCACCCTTGGGAGAGACGGGGTCGGTGAGACGGACAGTTGCCGCGCGCGTGTAGACCCCGGGCTGCCAGCCCGGGGCTAACGCGCGCGCGACCGGCCTCGCCCAGAGGCCCGCGCAAGACGCGTCCCGTTCCCGCAACGCGCTTCCGCCCCACACCAGGCCGGCGACAAACATGACGCCCAGCGCAGCGCCGAGCGGCGCGCGGCGCGATACCAGCGCAGCGCCAAGCAGCACCAGCAGTCCGGCGAACGGCGCACCGCGCACGGCGTACGCGTTGAACGCGACGCCCAAGCCGGCGCCAAAGGCTATGGTGAGATAAAGGATTGGCGGGCGCAGACGCCCGCCTCAGTCTAGAGTTGGCTGGGTTTTGCGCCGCAGCGCGGCGCGAGTGCAACCTTGCGGAAGGCTTCGAGCAGCACCACGTCGAGCCTGGCTTTCTCCTGGTCGCTGCCGAGTGACAGCTCCGTCAGGATCTCGCCCTGCCGCGTCGAGACGTAGTGCGGCGACAATCGGTTGAGGGCGTACACCTGCACGTCGCCACGACAGGTGTCGCACCCACAGAATTTGGGAAAGTTGCCGCGCAGGCTTTGATACTCGCGCTGCACGACCTCGGCCGTCAGGTTGGTGACCGCCAGAGCTCACTCCCCGACCCCCGCTCCGCATAACGGAGAGGAGGAACGCACGGTGGGGATTCGACGGCCATCGCGGTGAACGTCGAGCCCGTCGTCCCCGTGAATCGCACGCGCCGGTACGTGCCGATCCACTCCGCCGGCGCTTCGACGAGCGCGATCTTGTTTGTACGCGTTCTGGTCTGCAGCAGATCGCCGCGCTTCGCGGGACCTTCGACCAGCACCTCGTGTGTCGAACCGACAAGCCGGATGTTCTTTTGCTTCGCCACACGACGGACGACGTCGATGAGGCGTCCGATGCGCTCCGTCTTGGTTTCTTCGGAGACGTGATCTCTGATTCGTACCGCCGGCGTGCCCTCGCGGACGGAGTACTTGAACGTGTAGGCGTCGTCGAAGCCGACTTCCTCGACCAGCGAGAGCGTCTCCTGAAAATCGTCCTCGGTCTCGCCCGGGAACCCCACGATGATGTCGGTCGACAGCCCCGTTCCAGGAAGCGCCGCGCGCAGTGCGGCAACGACCTCGAGAAAGCGCGCGCGATCGTAGCGTCGCAACATTCGCTTGAGCGTGCGTGAGCTGCCGCTCTGCACCGGCAGGTGTACGTGCTCACACACCGCGGGGGTCTCACCCATGGCCGCCAACACCGCGTCGGTGAAGTCGGTGGGATAGGGCGACGTGAACCGGAGCCTCCGAATCCCCTCCACCGCTCCGACGGCCCGAAGGAGTGCGGCGAAGTCGTGTTCGCCATCGTGATAGCTGTTGACCGTCTGCCCAAGGAGCGTGACCTCGGTAGTTCCCTGCGCGGCGAGGCGCGTGACCTCGCCGACCACATCGGCCAACTTGCGGCTGCGCTCCGGTCCGCGCGTCATCGGAACGACGCAGAACGTACACCGATAATCGCAGCCACGTTGCACGGTCACGAAAGCCGAGATTTGATTGTCGCGCACAGGCGGGACGTCTTCGTAGTGCTCCCAGCTCTTGAATGCGACGTCGGCGGCGCGCTCGCCGTCGCGCGCCCGCGCGATCAGCTCGGGGAGCCCGCGGTAGCCGTCGGGTCCAATGACGAGATCGACCTGCGGCACTCGCTCGAGGAGCTTGGGGCCGAGCCGCTGCGCCATGCAGCCGACGACGCCGAGCACGCCGCCGGGGCGCTTGTACCGTTTCAGCTCGCCCATCCGCCCCAGCACGCGCTGTTCCGCGTGATCGCGGACGGCACATGTATTCACGAGGATAACGTCGGCGTCGGCCGGATCGTCGGTGCGCACGTATCCCTCACGACCCAGGACTCCGTACATCAACTCGGAGTCCGAAACGTTCATCTGGCAGCCGTACGTCTCGATATAGATGCGTGGCATCAGTCGATCTCGACCGCAAATCTACTATCGCCGGACCAATCTTCCGAACGGATCTGGACCGTCAGATAGTCTTCGGTGAGCGTTTCGACCCTGCCACCCTGCCTGCCCGAGACCACGCCGTCGGCCCATTGGCCTCGGCGCCGCTCTCGATACGCGACAGCCTTGGCATCGCCCAGGTCGCGCAACTCGCGCGCGCGCGCGCGAATGACATCGGTGGGCATTGGACCGGCCATCCGTGCCGCAGGCGCGTCGGGACGGACACTGAAGGGGAAGACATGGAGATAAGTAAACGGTAACGCGTTTACGAGCGTGAGCGAGGCGTTGTGATCTGCTTCCGCTTCGCCGGGGAAGCCGGCGATGATATCTGCCCCGAGACCGAACACCGGCAGACGCTCGGCGAGCCACTCGATTCGCGCCCGGTACGATTCCGCCGTATACCAGTGTCGGCCCATTCGCTTCAGCACGCGGTTCGATCCCGACTGCAAGGGTGCATGCAGGTGTGCGGCCAGATTCCGCGGCGCGTCGATGAGCAAGCGCGCGAGTGTGTCGTCGACCTCGGTCGCTTCCACGCTCGAGAGGCGGAAGCGGACATCGGGAACGGCGTTGATGAGAGACTCAAGCAGCCGGCCCAAGGTGTTTTGACCCCGGGCGCCAGCCCGGGGACTACCCAAGGCAAGACTGTCCGGTCCCGACTGTTGGTTTTCCCCGGGCTGGCGCCCGGGGTCAGAAAACCTGTCCTGTCCATACGTTCCGATGTGCACGCCAGTCAGCACAATCTCCGCATGGTGCTCAGCCAGGCCGCGTGCCTCCTCCACGAGCTCTTCGATGCCACGCGAACGATTTGCTCCGCGTGCAAGTGTCGTCGCGCAGAAGGTGCAGTGCTCGTCACAACCGTCCTGAATCTTCAGCAGCGCGCGACTCTTGCCCATCGTCCCCCCTCGCCGCACCGGCGAGAAGGAGTCACGGGGAGAGGTAAAACCCGCCGCCTGCAACACCATCGCCGGATCCGCATTCGCCACCACCGCCCGCACCGACGGAAGCGTCGCGATCGAGCCGTCGTCCAGCGCGGCGGCGCATCCCATGACGATCGTCTGGGCTACGCCGCTCTTCGCGACATGGCGCACGAAGCGGCGCAGCTTGACTTCGCTCTCGTGGGTAACGGTGCAGGAATTGATGATGGCGAGATCGGCGAGTGCGGGCTCATCGACGACGACGGCGCCCTCGTCGCTGAAACGCTGGCGAACCACATCGGTGTCGTACTGGTTCGCCCGGCAACCGAAGGTGTGGAAGTAAACTCTCACGGCCGCACGGTGAGCCCCAGGAGGAACGTCCACACCTGTTCACTGAGCCCCAGGCCTTTGCGCTGCAACCGTTCGACACCGAAATCGATCCGTCCCCGGCCGGCCGCGAACTGTTTGCCGAGACCAGCGGACAGGCCGACCTCCGTCGGGGCTTCGGAGCCGGCCCCAAAAGGCATCTGACCCCCGCGTGCGCCGAGGCGGAAACCTGAGCCTGGGTTCCCAATCTCCGTACCGAGAGACCAGTTCACGGTGTTGTGCCCGTTGGGGGCGGACGCGGTCCAGTCACGCCATGTGGCAGTGGCGGCGAGGGCGATCTGACTACCGGGGTGCCAGAGCACTCCCGCGCCGAACGAGTTCGGCAGGTCGTTCTCGGCGACCGTCCGGCCACGGATGTCGGCGCGCAATTTCGTATCCGCACGGAACCATCCCGCCACGCGCAGCGAGGCGCCGAGATCCAGCAGCGCACTCACCGAACCCCCTGCGCCTTCATAGGAGACCTGGTCGCGGGCGGTCGTGTTGCGGTAGGCGGTGTCGCCGAACGTGCGCGTCGCCTCGACGCGAGTGGACCCGGTCATGAGGTGCAATCCACCGCCGATCGCAAACCACCGATTGATCCGCCCCGCGGCCGCGATGCGCAGATCGGCAACCGCGCCATCGCTCGTCACGGCGTCAGTGATCGGCACGGTGTCGTCCCGAACGACAATGGTATCAGACGTGCTGATGCCGAACGTACGGTCGAGGTATGTCGAGAACCCGCCCCCGACGACAAGGCGACGGCCGATCGGGCCTCCGACTACAAACGCCGGGAAGCGCGTCCCCCGCAACGGCGTCTCGGTCCCACCGATGTCCACGGTGCGTCGCGACACCGCGCCGGTCACCGAGCCGCCCATACGCCTCATATCGACGAGCGAGGCGTCCATCAGCGGCGAGAATGCGTCGAATGGCGCAAACGCGCCGCCGGTCGAGCGCGCCCGCACGCTTTCTGCCTTGCCCGGTGTGCCGAGGCCGCGGATGCCGAATTGGGAATCCTGGGCGGCCAGACGGGAGGACGGGCCGACGGCCGGCAGCACCGCCAGGATCACGATTGCCGCGGCCGCGGGGCCGTTCGTCCGTCCCACCGTCATGGCATCCCAAACGGGAAGCGCTTCACGTACGTCACGTGCAGCGCGGGTCGGAACGTGGCCGAGCGGGACGAATAGAAGCGGATCTCAGTGTAGGATGCCGCCTCAGGAACCTGGCCCAGCATGAACGCAGTCGCCAGTGTGGTATCGATGGCCCAGCTGCGAACCAGGTCCGTCAACTCCATCCGCACCGTGTCGGACGTTTGCGGGTGAATCGTTGCCAGACCCGTGAAGGCGAGTGAGAGCGGTGACTTCGCGCCGACATCGGTCGTCACCGGAAGTCCACGAATCTCAAATGAATCGGCTGGCGAGGCGAGTACGGGACCGACCGGTACGAGGATGAGCGTCGCGCGAACCACGTCGACGCTGTCGTGCAGAAATTCCGGCCACTCAACCCGGAGCAGGCTTCGCGCCGACGGCGCGCCGCCCACGACCAAGTCGTCACCGAACGGCTCCACAGGGCGATCGAAGACGAAGCTGTCAAATCGCGGTGCCCTCACCGCGGCTTCGCTTTTCACCGAGTCGGGCTCGGTCGTGACGGTATCCGGTACAGTGTAATGGTAGAACCACGTCAACAGCGGATTGCGGAGGGCGGACTCGAGTGTTCCGATTGCGATGGTCGCCAGTGAATCCGCCGCGACGCGAACACCGTACGCAAGGCTCCCCGAGTCCGCCTCGACGAGCGGCGCCTGCAAGGTATCAAGATGCCAGTACACCGAAAGGATGCGCCCGTTCTCACCGAGCGTGATCACGTGGCCGGCGGAATCGGTCCAAATCGAGTCGCCCCAGATCCGCCGGGTGGTGGTATCGGTAATGGGAGGGCGTGCGAGCACCGCAGAGATGTTGACGCTGTCGACCGGCGGACTGGTGAAGTACGGATCCAGCGACGCGAACGTGTCGCTCGAGTCCGCTGTCACGGGAAGCCGGTAGAGATTGAGCCGCAGGTTTGTCGCCAGCGTGTCGCGCCGCACGATGATCGTGCGCAAACGGGCGGAGTCCGGGACAATCGGGACTGTCGTGGTATCGGCGGCGCGGTACGTCGTCCGGCTCGACATGTTGTTCAAGACGAAGAAGGCGCGACTGTCGATGACACCGGGGACATCCGAGGCAGTCATCGCCTCCGCCTGATAGGGCTGCACGTACCCACGGAACGACGAATCTCGAACGATGATGTCGGTGAAGATCGTGTCGCGACTCTCGATCGCGCCGTTGGGACAGAATGTGGGACAGACGCCCGGAGCGGTTGAAACCTCCGTGCACGCGATTGGAACCGCGCAGAGTAGGGCAAAACCGAAATACCGCATCACCGGTCGAGCGTCTCCTTGGTAAATGCGTCGGGCAGCAGGGCGGCCAGTTTCCAACGCCGCTCCGAGCTGGGCCCGACGGCCATGACTTCCACATCGAGACCGAATTCCGCGAGCAACTGCCGGCACGCGCCACAGGGTGCCGCGGGCGGATCGACCTCCGTCGCCACGACGACGCGCTTGAGTTTGCGCGCGCCGCCCGCGACTGCAGCGCCGAGCGCCATGCGCTCGGCACAAATCGTGAGACCGTAGGATGCGCTCTCGACGTTGCATCCCACGTACACCGTTCCGTCGGCGGCCTCGATGGCGGCGCCGACGTGGAAGTTACTGTACGGCGCCCACGCATTGCGCATCGCGGTGCGCGCTCGGGTGACGAGGTCGCTCACGCGAACACGTCTCGCAAGAACGACGTCCCGGCCGCGAGCCGGGGCACCCCGAAGTATTCGGCGACGGTCTGCCCCATGTCGGCGAACGTTCGCCTGACGCCGAGCGACCGGGCCTGCACCCTGGGGCCGAGCACCAGCAACGGGACGACTTCGCGCGAGTGATCGGTCGACGGCGTCGTCGGATCGTTCCCGTGATCCGCCGTCAGCATCACGAGATCATCAGGACGCAGCCTGCTGAGCAGGCTCGGCACCCAGGCGTCCAACGCTTTGAGACCCTCGTGAAACCCCGCCACGTCATTGCGGTGCCCCCAGGTCTGATCGAACTCGATCACATTCACGAACACGAACCCCGTTTCGAGCGTCTCCAGCGTCCGCTCGATGAGGCGATACGCGTGATCGTTCGTGGGCGTGTGCTCGCTGCTGATGTTGCGAGCGGCAAACAGATCGTCCACCTTGCCGATGCCGACGCGCTCGATCCCCCCACCGGCCAACTCATCCAGCAGCGTGGTGCCGACCGGCGCGATCGAAAAATCCTTGCGGTGCGCCGTGCGGCGGTAGTCCCCCGGCGTCCCCTCAAACGGTCGCGCAATTACGCGGCTGACGGCGTGCTCTCCTATCAATAGTTCACGCCCAACCATGCACGCGCGGTATAGCTCATCGAGTGCGACCGTCCCTTCGTGTGCCGCGACCTGAAAGACGGAGTCGGCGGACGTGTACACAATCCACTTTCCGCTCCGCTGATGCTCGGCACCGAGCTCGTCGATGATCGCTGTTCCCGACGCCGTCTTGTTGCCGAGCCAGCCACGTCCGGTGCGTCGGGAGAACTCGTCGAGCAGTGCACCGGGGAACCCTTCTGGATACGTCCGAAAGGCTTTCGACAGGATTACGCCACAAATCTCCCAGTGTCCGGTTGTACTGTCTTTGCCGGCCGACGCTGGTTGCGCTATCCCATACGCGGCTGTCGGTCTGACCCCGGGCGCAAGCCCGGGGATAACGGATCCCTCCCGACACTTTCCCAACCCGAGTCGGTCCAGATTCGGCAGTTTCAGTCCGCCAACAGCTCGAGCGACATTGCCGAGCGTGTCCGACCCCGCGTCTCCGTACTGCGCCGTGTCGGGCGCCGGACCGATGCCCAGCCCGTCGAGCACGATAATCGCGGCCCGCTTCGTCACAGGTACGATCGCGGCAGCCGGGGTCCGAGGCCGGTGAGCACTTCGTGCGCCAGCTCGCCGCTCCAAGACGCAAACTCGGCGAGCGTGACGCGTTGCTTCGCGTCCTCGCCGATGAGCGTCGCAACGTCGCCGACCTGTACTTCGACGGTGCCACTCTCCACGAGCGCCATGTCCATTTGCACGACTCCGACAATGGGACAGCGCCGGCCACGCAGCAGCACGTGGGCCTTGCCGCTGAGTCCAATATCGCGACGCACGCCGTCCGCGTAGCCGATTCCGAGCGTGGCCACGACAGTGTCGCGCGGCGCCACCCAGCTGGCGTTGTAGCTCACGCTCTCCCCTTTGCGCAGCCGGCGGACGCTCAACACCCGCGCCCGGATGCTGACAACGGGTCTCGGTTCTTCCAGTCCTGCTGCCCCGACGCCACCGTAGAGGAAGATGCCGGGCCGCACCATGTCGAACGCGAACTGCTTGCCCCGCAGCGCCGCCGCGCTGTTTGCGGCGTGGAGCAATGCGGGCCGTCGCGGCAACCGTCCGACGGCCTCCACGAAGCGCTCCACCTGTCGCTCCGCGCTGCCGTCTGTGCGCTCGGCCGAGTGGAAATGCGTGTAGCACCCTTCGAAGGACGGCGTATCCAGGGCCGCACCCAACTCGTCCACCTCATCCCAGCGCACACCGGCACGCCCCATCCCGGTGTCGATCTCGATATGGAAGGGGCGATCGCCGCGCGTCGTCCATTCGAGGAGGCTGCCGGCGCTGCCGAGCGCCGGCGTCAGTTGATAGCGGTCGTAATCGTCGAACAGTTGAGCGCGCGCCGGCATGAAGACGAGAATCGGACGCGTGATCCCGGCGGCGCGCAGCTCGGCGCCTTCTTCCAGCGTAGCGACGCCGTAGCCCCATGGATCGAGCTGCTCGAGGGCCGTGGATATACTGACGGCTCCGACCCCGTACGCGTTCGCCTTGACGACAGGGAGGAGCCGTGCGCCTGCTATCTTTGCTACCGCTCGGGCGTTGTCGACGAGGGCACCCACGTCCACTTCCACCCAAGCCCTGCCACTCGTTGACACGCTCACTGGCGCCGAAATGATACCCGGCCCGGAGGCTAAATGCAAGGCGATTCAGCGCTTGGACGCGCTCTCGGACTCGTGCGTGAACTCCGGCAGCGTTGTTCCTGGGACCGCGCGCAGACCCCACAAACGCTCCGTCCCTACCTGGTCGAGGAAGTCCTCGAGCTCGACCATGCGATCAAGACCGACGATCCCGCCGCGTTGCGCGACGAGCTGGGCGATCTGCTCCTGCATCTCGCATTTCAGATCGTCATCGCCGAAGAGCGCTCGCAATTCAACGCCGAGGTCGTCACCCGTACACTGGAAGAAAAGATGTGGCGGCGACACCCGCATCTCTTCGCCGACGGCGGTCGAGGCAGCAGCGATGATCACGCAGGGTGGGAGCTGGTCAAACGGCGCGAACCGCGCGCCGGCGGCAAGCGCGGTACACTTGCCGGCTTACCACCGACACTGCCGCCCTTACTGATGGCCTATCGTCTACAAGAGCGCGCCGCGGGGATCGGGTTCGATTGGCCGGATGCGGCCGGCCCGCTAGCCAAGTTGAAGGAAGAGATCGGAGAAGTCGAGCGGGAAACAGCCCGCCCTGAGGCGCGAAGCGCCGAAGGGGGAAACGGGAAACGGGAAACGATCGAGGAAGAAATCGGTGATCTGTTGTTTGCCGCGGTGAATCTCGCGCGCAAGCTCGGCATCGAGCCGGGTCAGGCGCTCGAGCGCGCCAATGCGAAGTTCACGCAGCGCTTCGAAAAGGTTGAAAAGCTGGCTGAGGAGCGTGGCCTCGAGATGGGTCGTGCTTCGTTGGAAGAGCTCGATCGATTGTGGGACGAGGTAAAGGGGCGGTAGGGGGCGGGTGTCAATGTTCAATGATCATTGTTCAATGATCATTGATCATTAGACCCCCGCTCCACTTGCTGCCACAAACGATCGAGCTTCGGATCGGGGACATGATGCAGGACAAAATGCATGTGCCTGGAGGACGCGACATGCGCCCGCTTCTGCTGACCACGGCGAGGTGCCGCGGGCACGCCTGGTTCCGCCGGCGCCGGCGGCGGCGGAATGATCCCGACCGCCTCGAGCTCCGCGTTCGTGACTGCCTGTGTGCACGCGAGGAAGTAGAACTGGCGTGACTCCGTCGGTACGACCGCGAGAAAACGCTCCAGAGCGCGGACGTCGACCGTGGGCCGGAGTCTGCCCCGCTGCGCGGCTGTCAGGTGAGGTTGGTTAGATTCGTGGCGCATAGGCACTAGTTCTCCCCAGTGGCCCGGTGGCCCTTACTCGTTGCGGACCCGAGCGAACGCAAGGACATACCCATCGGCGTCGGTGATTTCGAATCCCCACAGGCCATCGTCAATGAACGACAACTCTTTTACGAAGGAAGTATCCCGCTGCCTGAATTCGTCGAACAGCGCGTCCGGATCCGATGTATAAATGAACGCATCCCAACGAGCCCATTCGTGGCGCGTGTGGTTTGGACATGGAAGGACGTCAGGAAGAATCTCCTTCAGCATGATGCCGATCCCGTCTCGACTCACGCGCCCGTAGAACGGATCGTCAGCTGGACCCTGGAAGTCAACCTGGAAACCGAGGCGCTCGATGTAATATGCGATCGATGCCTGCAGGTTCTTCACGATAAAGAAGGGATTGATCAGCTCGAGGTTTCTCTTCGCCCCTTCGGGATGCGCGCGCGGTGAAGCGGTCGTCGTTGAGTCCATATCCCAAAGCTACTCAGAAGGTCGCTTCGGCCAAGGGCACTTTCACGACGGGATGCCTCCGAAAGCAATGACATAACCGTCCGGATCCTCGACGTAGAAGTCCTTCGTCCCCCACGCCGTCGGGGCAAGCGGCCGAAGAATAGTTACGCTGTTCGCCAGGCAACGCTCATAGAAGCCTTCGATGCCCTCGACGCCGGCCGCCGCATCGAGATGCTCGTGCTGGCGCCGGTGCTCGCGCTCGGCGCGATTCTTGGGCGCCTCTTTCAGATGCAGCTCCAACCCATCGAGCGTTCCGATCGCGTAGAAGCCGTCCCACGGCTCGGCAAATGTGAAGCCAAGCCTCTGGTAGTAGCTCATTGAGCGCCTCAGGTCGTCGACCAGGAACTGCGGTGCGAACGACGTCACTCGTGGCTGAGTCTTATGTGTTTGCATGTTCTTGGCCGCCCGTTCGGGCGGCTCCCGTCCGCTTGGAGGCAAGCGCTGTGCTCGCGAGATAGGTGACGATACCAGCAGCCATGAACTCGCCGAACACCCGCCAGCGAACCGGATTGGTGAAGGGTTCCGCACCTGCCTGAAACATGATTACCTCGCTGAGTGGCTCGATTCCCTGCCCAAGCAGTATCCCGAGCGCGATGACGACCACGGACGCCGCATGAGCTGACCGAGGCCAGCGGCGCACCAGCAGCCACGGCAGCGGTGCGAAGGTGAGGATGGCAGGCAACCAGTGGTATGGCATGCCGAAGCTCAGATGATCGTGGCCGGGCCGACCCAGGTGCCAATCGACGTGAATGAGTGCCCCGATCCACAGGGCGCCAAGCCAGGTGAAGGGCGACTTGATCATTGATCAATGATCACTGGTCAATGATCATTGATACGCGTCAACGAACGAATCGGCGTCAACACCAGCTTGCGGAACTCGACCTCGGATCCTTCCGCCTGCAGCGCGATTCGACCGCGATCGGCGGTAGCCTGCGAGCCGTCGTTGACGAGGTCGCCGTTTACCCAGACACGAATCGAGCGGTCGACCGTCTCGATCACCATACTGTTCCACTCACCGAGCGGCTTCTCGGAGCTGTCGGTGAGATTGCGAATACGACGCGCTTTGCCTTCCGTCGTCCCCCATTCCGCCGCCGGTCCGCGCCGGGTCTCCATGTCGGGAACCCGGATGTCTTCAACGATGCACCAGAAATCACCGGCGTTTCCGTGCTCCATCTGAACCTCGATCGACCGCGGGAACATCGCATACAGCGCGCGCGGAGTTGACGCGTGCACCAATACACCCGCGTTCCCCGGGGCGGCAGGAAAGCGGTACTCGATCTCGAGCCGGTAGTTGCGATAGATCGAGTCGGTGATCAGATGCCCGCGCGGCTCACCCAGACTAACGAGCAGGCCGTTGCGAACGATGAACGCATTCCTGAGCCGCGCGTTGGTATCAGCCGCGGGGATGTCGACATGCCATCCCGCGAGGTCTCTGCCGTTGAACAGGCTCCGCGGAGGAACGGACGATGCGCAGGCGAACGCGGTGAACACCGTGGCGACTTGTAGCCTGGCAGCCTTCATACTCAGTCCTTGTAAGGATCGAATTCGTCCGCCCCAGCCATCACCACAACCAGCGGCCGCAACGTGTGCAGCACTTCCACGGTCGGCCCCTGTGCCTTGAGCACATCCGGCAGCCGGCGATACACGTGCGGACTCTCGTCCGTGCCACCGCCACGCAGCACGACACCCTTTTCCTTGATCCACGCGTTCATCATTTCCCGCGAGATCGCGCCGGGCTTCAGCACCTTGCCTTTGCGGGTGCGCTTCCCTGCAGCCGCGGTGCGACTCATTACGCGCCCCGCCCCGTGCACTGTCGAGTATAGCGCGCGCGCCTGAAGCTCGCGCGTCTGGGCATCCGGCGGCGTGGCGCCCTGGAGAATCACGGCGTTGTCGCCCATCGAGCCCCCAACAAAGCCCTTCTGCCCCGGAAACGCCGGCGTCGCGCCCTTACGAACGACATACAGCCGCTCGCCACCGTGCTCCTCGATCCACGCGAAGTTGTGATGGTTGTGCACCAGCTCCAACTCACGCCCGCCCAGAATCGACACGACCTTGCGCGCGACCCACTCGCGACCGGCGTAGGCATAGCGGCCGGCAAGGTTCATCAGCTGCCAGTACGCGTCGCCGATCGGCGCATTGACGTCGAGCAGCGCCTCGCGCTCCGGCGCGCGTTCGCCCCACTGCTTGTTCTGCGAGAGCGCAAGGAAACCGTGCGCGACGCCGTAGCCAAAGCCGCGCGAGCCGAAATGCACGCCGACCCAGATGCGGTCCTCTTCGTCGGCGAAGACGTCGACATAATGATTGCCCGAGCCCACGGTGCCGAGCTGCTCGCGCGCCTTGGCGCGAAGACGATCGCGCTCGTGACGGTCAGGGACCGCTTCCCACGCGGGGTCCTCGAACAACGGATCCTCGCGCGGCGCGTCCTGCGCGCGATTCTTCAGACCCACGCCGAACGACAGCGAGGCCTGGATCTCGTCCGCCAGCTCGCGCTGGCGGCCCTGAATCGCCGGAAGCTTGAGGTCGGTGCGGATCGCGGCGTTGCCGCAGGCGATATCGAATCCGACGCCCACGACAGAGACCTTGTCGCGGTACGCGGCGACGCCCCCGATCGGCATGACATACCCAATGTGCCCGTCGGCCATGAGCGCCGCACGCTGGGCGCGGCTGGCCACGTCGCGCAGCTGCTCGAGTGTGTTCGGCTCGTGCGACCCAAAGATTTGGACCTTTTCCATCGTCTCGCCCTCGGGTCGACCTCTTCAGCTGTTCGAGGTCAAGGCCAAAGTCGGTACAACGTTCTTGGAAACGCGATGGCCTCCCGGATGTGCGGGATGCCGCAGATCCACGCGACGGTCCGTTCCACCCCGAGCCCGAACCCCGCATGCACAAACGTGCCGTACTTCCGCAGATCGAGATACCACGAATACGCCTCTTCCGGCAATTTCTCGGCGCGGATGCGCGCGAGCAGCTTGTCGTAATCATCCTCCCGCTGGCTGCCGCCAATGATCTCACCGTACCCTTCGGGCGCGAGGCAGTCGTTGTTCAACACCGTGCGGGGATCGTCCGGATTCTCCTTCATGTAGAAGGCCTTTACCGCCTTTGGATAGTTGTAAACCAACACCGGGCGGTCGTACTGCTTGGCGAGCAGCGTCTCGTCCTCGCCGCCCAGGTCCCGGCCCCACTCCATGGCGCTGCCGAGCTGGTTCAGCTTGGCAACCGCATCGGTGTAGGAGATGCGATGAAACGGCGGCGCGACTCGCTCGAGCGGCGCGAGGTCGCGACCGAGCTCCTGGAGATCGGTCGCGCGACGCTCGAGGCAGCGCCGCACGATGTACGAGACGAAGTCTTCCTGCAGCCGCATATTGGCGTCGGAGTCGTTCCAGGCGACTTCCGGTTCCACCATCCAGAACTCGGTGAGGTGGCGGCGGGTTTTTGATTTCTCAGCGCGGAACGTCGGCCCAAAACAGTACACCTTCCCCAGAGCCGCAGCCGCTGCCTCGACGTACAGCTGCCCGGTCTGCGCGAGATAGGCCTTGCCGAGGTCGAAATAATCAACCGAGAACAGCGTGCCCGCATGCTCGCCGATCGAACCGGTGAGAATCGGAGTATCCACGAGCGTAAAGTGTCGCTCGTGAAAAAAGTCGCGAATCGCCTGCACCACTTCGTGCCGCACTCGCGCGATCGCCACCTGCTGTTTCGAGCGGAGCCACAGGTGCCGGTGTTCGAAGAGAAACGCGATGCCGTGTTCTTTCGGACTTATCGGAAACTCGGCACTCGGCCCCAGAATCCGAAGATCCGTCGTCTGCAGCTCCACCTGCCCCGGAGCACGCGCATCGGCGCGCACGCGGCCGATCACCTCGAGCGACGTCTCCTGAGTAAGTTTCCCGAACGCGTCCCACGCTTCAGAGGCGACTTCTTTTTTGGAGAGCACCGCTTGCAGGTAGCCCGTGCCGTCCCGCAACACGACGAACGCGATTTTGCCGCTCGAGCGCGTGGTGGAAACCCACCCACGCACGGCCACGGTCTCGCCGACATGATGGGGCAGCTCGTCGATCCAGTATCGATCCGGCATAGGCGCGGCATACTAGTGGCGAGCCTTTTGAGTGTCAACGCGATCACCACCGCGTGCACACCGGTCGTCCGGGCCGGCCCGGATCGGCAGGAATCGGCCTGGCCCTCCTACCTCGGCAACCCACGTCATGACGCGGGCGCGCAAGAGACACTCAATCCCGATCCGCGTCCGTTGTGGCGCGTCGGGGTCGGTCGCGGCGTGCGCGGCAGCCCGGCGCTGGGCGAGAGTATCGTGGCAGTTAGCACCGCCGACCGCTACGTCGTTCTCATCGACCGCGCGAGCGGTGACGTGCTCTGGCGCTCGCGAGTCGACGGCACGATGCGCGCCGGCCCCCTACTCGACGTAGACCGGCTCTACCTCGCAACCGAAGCGCAGCCGGAAGGGCGGGTGTACGCCATGCGCCTGCGCGATGGGAAAACGCTCTGGAAAACGACCGTCGGCAGCGTCGCGGCACCGCTCGCGTTCGATGGGGAGGCGCTCTACGCCGGCACCGAGCGCGGTCTCGTGCTCCGTCTCGAGCCCGAGCGCGGCAGGGTACTCTGGCGCCGCGAGCTGGAGGGTGCGGTCCGCGGCGGGCCGGTGGCCACGCCCTATGGACTCGTCGTGACGACAACGACCGACATGCTGTATCTGCTCGATCGTCAGACAGGAGCCATCCGCTCACGCCTGCCTCTGCCGGGCGCCGTGCTCGCCACGCCGGCGAGCGACGGCCGCCGCGTGTATCTGGCCACGACGAATGGCGCCGTGATGGCCGTGGATCTCGAGCCGCTGGCGGTTCGCTGGGATCGATCCACCGGCGAACCGGTGTATGGCGCGCCGGCGCTCGTCGGCGACACGCTGTTCGTGCTGTCGCGCGACGGCCGGCTCTGGATCATTCCGACCAACGCGCCCGACGGCGTCACGACGCACGCGCTGGGGATCGTGTCGACGGCGGGGCCCACGCCGCTGGTTTCGGGCGTGCTCGTCGGGAGTGTGAGTGGCGAGGTTCTGCTCGTCGATCGCGCGACGGGGGCGATCAAATGGCGCACCCAGGTGGCGGGACCCATCGAGGAGCCACCCCTGGTTCGTGACCGGCAGTTGGTAGTCATCGCCGGCCGAGGCAATATTCACACGTACCGATGAACCGACGCTCGATCTTCCTGGCCATGGTCGCAGTTCAGCCGGCTGCCATGCCACTCGCGGCGCAGCACCTTGCGCCGCAGTATGCCGCGGCATCACCATCCAGCCCCCCCGCCCCGGTCGGCTCGGCCGCCGCGCTGGCGCCATCGCATGACTCGTTTCGCGCGACACTCGTCCATTACGGAAAGTGGCTCACCGCCGCCGGCGCGGTGGCGTTGACCGTGTTCGCGGCGAAGGAAAATCAGCAGGCGCAGCGCCAGTGGAACGCTCTGCTCGCCGTCTGCCGAACCTCACAGGACGCGTGTCTGCTCGCTCCCGACGGCACCTATATCCGCAGCGACGCGGAAGCGCTGTACCAGGTCTCGCGCCACCACGCCAGCAAGGCGAATCAATGGCTGTTCGCGGCGCAAGCAACGCTGTTCGCGACCACGGCGCTCTTCATCATCGATCTGAATCCGGGCAGTGGAGGTCCGGACAACATTCCGTATCCGTCGGAGATGCGGGTGGGCTCGGTGAGCGGTGGTACGGGAGTGGAAGTGCGGGTCGCCTTCTGACGGCGGTATCCGGTATCCGGTACCCGGTATCCGGACGCCGTTTCCGGATACCGGATAGCGGATAGCGGATACCTTCTACCCAAGCCTAAATAACTCAAACCCCCGCTCGTATCGCGTAACAAGCCGTTCTCGATAGGCCACATGCTCGCGTCGCTCGAGCGCGGGATCGGTGGCAATCATGCCCGCGGCGGCTTTCCGCGCGGCTTCGAGCAGCGGCAGGTCGGTTTCGAGATTGGCATAACGCAGGGCCAGGCCGCCAGATTGGCGCGCACCGGCCAGCTCACCCATGCCGCGCTCCTGCAGATCGAGCTCCGCGATCTTGAAGCCATCGGTCGTTTCGCAGAACGCTTGCAGCCGCGGCGCCGCCTCTGGAGAATCGGACAGCAGAATGCAGTGACTTGCCGCCGCCCCGCGCCCCACCCGCCCGCGCAGCTGGTGCAGCTGGGCCAGGCCAAAGCGTTCCGCGTGTTCAATCAACATGACTGTTGCATTCGCGACGTCGATGCCGACTTCAATCACACTGGTTGCGACGAGGATGTTGACCTCGTTGTCGCGAAACGCGCGCATGGTCGCGTCCCGCTCGTCCGCTTTCATCCGCCCATGCACCAGTCCAACACGAAACTCGGCAAATGTCTTGCTCAACTTCTGAGCCATGGTGGTCGCGGCCTTGAGGTCCGCGCGCTCGGACTCGTCGATCACCGGATAGATGACGTAGACTTGGCGGCCGGCGGCGCATTCGCCGCGCACGAACTCGTAGATCCGGCCGCGCGCTGCCTCGGTGCGCAGCGCTGTCTTCACCGTCCCGCGACCGGGCGGTTTTTCGCGAATCGCTGTGACGTCGAGATCGCCATAGAGCGTCAACGCCAGGGAGCGCGGGATGGGCGTCGCCGTCAGCAGCAGCACGTCGGGCGCGTCGCCTTTTTCCACTAACGCCGCCCGCTGCTCCACACCAAAGCGGTGCTGTTCATCGATGACCGCGAGCCCGAGGCGGTGGAACGTCACCGATTCCTGAATCAACGCGTGGGTTCCGACGACGACGCGCGGTCCGCCGCCGGCGATTCGCTCACGCGCCGCCGCCTTTTCGGCATTGCTCATCCTGCCCAGCAGCAGCTCGGGCCGCATCGCCAGGGGCTCGAGGAGCCGCGTGAGCGTCGCGCCGTGCTGTTCGGCGAGCAGCTCGGTTGGCGCCATGATCGCGGCCTGATAATCGTTTTCGGCCGCAAGCAGCATCGCGAACAGCGCGACGACGGTCTTGCCGGTGCCGACATCTCCCATCAGGAGCCGATGCATGCGCACAGGCGCCGTCATGTCGTCGGTGATCTCGCGGACGGCGTGGCGTTGATCCGCCGTCAGATCGAAGGGCAGATGCTCCTTGAGCCGCGTCGTCAGCTCGCGTTTCAGCGCGAATCTGATCCCCGCCCGCGAACGCTTGGCCAAATGCCGGGCGCGCGCCTGCACGAGCTGCAGGTCGAACAACTCGTCAAACGCGAGCCGCCGGCGCCCCAGCTCGGCGTCCTCCACCCGCTTGGGACGATGCATCAGCTCGAGCGCCGGGCGAAGCTCTATCAGGTCGTGACTCGCGCGGAAAGGCGCGGGATGTGGATCGGTGACGAGTGGAAGCAGTACATCGAGATGTTGCTGGATGAGCGCACGAATCTGCCGGTGTGTCAGCCCTTCGGTGGCCGGATAGACGGGCAACACGAGGCCCCCGTCGCCCGGCCCTTGGTCATCATCGGGTTCCGCAAGGACGATGAATTCGCGCGGGATCAACTGCTTGCCATGGTAATAGCGCACGGGGCCCGTGACGAGCAGGAACTGCCCTTTCTTGATCTGCCGCTCGAGGAAGGGCCGACCCGGCCAGGCGCACTCGAGCAGGCCGCTCTGGTCTCGCAGCACGGCGCGAAATACGCGCAAACCACGACGTGTCGGCAGAACCCCGGTGCTCACCACCCGCCCCACGCACGTCGTGTCCTGGCCAATGACGACGCGCGCGAGCGGTGTGATGGTTGTTGCGTCGAGGTAGCGATGGGGAACGTGGTTCAGCAGATCGCCGGCGGTGCGGATGCCGAGTCGCTGCAGTGCTTCGGCGCGTTTGGGGCCGACGCCTTTGAGGAATTTGACGGGAGTCGTGAGGGTCAACATGGGCTATCGGCTATCGGCTCTCGGCTATCGGGTAGCAGCGATCGAGTTTGAACATCCCGAAAGCCGATAGCTGATAGCCGATAGCTCATTCACTTACCAAACGATGCGCAAACCTCGCTGGATCGAATATCTCGAGGTCCTCGATGGCTTCGCCAGTACCAAGAAAGCGGATCGGCGCAGGAACGGCGCGGCGCAGCGCGATAACGCTGCCGCCCTTCGCGGTCCCGTCGAGCTTCGTAATCACGAGACCAGTGAGCGGAACGGCGCCTGCGAACTCCTTCGCCTGGTGTACCGCATTCTGTCCAATCGTCGCATCGAGCACGAGCAGCGACTCATGCGGCGCGCCGCTGTGTCGCTTGCCGACGACTCGCACGACCTTCTTCAGCTCCGCACGCAGGCGCTCGTCGGTGTGCAGCCGGCCGGCGGTGTCGACGAGCACCGTATCGATGCCGCGCGCCATGGCGGCATCAACGGCATCGAATGCCACGGCGGCTGGATCGGCAGTCCCGCCTTTGCCCAGGGATGCGCCGACGAACGGTACCTGCAGCCGGGCGGCCCACGTCTCCAGCTGCTCGGTCGCCCCCGCCCGAAAGGTGTCCGCGGCCGCCAGCAGCACTGTACGGCCCTCCCGACGGAGCCGATGTGCCAACTTCGCGACGGTGGTAGTCTTTCCCGTTCCGTTCACGCCGAACACCAGCACCACCGTCGGCGGCTTCCCCACCCGAGCGAGGGGGGCCGCGGGAGGACCGAGCTGCTCCGCGATGATCTGCTCGAGTGCCGCCTGATCGATCACCTTGGCGCGACTCAAACGCTCTACGGTGTCGTTGGTCGCCGCGACGCCGAAATCTGCCTCGATTAGTAAGCGCTGGACGGCCTCGAGCTTCGCGTAGTCCATCGCCCCGCCGCCGAAGAACCGCGCGATCTGCTTCCACAAACCCATCAGGGCAGACCCTGGCGGCGGCGCAGCGTCCATTCCGCGGCAAGCGCGGCGATCACCAGGACGAACAGCCACCAGCGGTCCCGCAGCCCCACCGATGCGACACGCGCGGTTGCCTCCCCTGGCTGCGCCGTCAGCACCGGAGCGCGGGGCCGCCATTCGTCGGAGTACGTTTCCACCGCAACGACGCCCTGCTCGGGGCCGCCGCTCACGGTATAGCGATAGACGCCCGGCGGCAGCAGCAGCTCGGCGCGGCCGGCCGCGTCGAAGCGCAGTGTATCGGTGCGCGTCGTGTCGGCCGCGCGCAGCGTAATCGCGAGCGATTGGGACGCACCGGTTCCGGTCCAGCGCCAAACGAGCGGCAAGCCGTTGGGTACCTCGATCAACTCCGGAATTACTCGCTCCCGGCTCCCGGCTCCTCGCTCGCTCCCGAGGAGCCAATCCACGAGGGCCGCAACCAGACTGCGATACGCCTGTTCACTCGCGCCGCCTCGAAACGCCCATCGCCACAGCCCAGCGGCGGTGATCGTCGCCTGACGCCGGCTCTCGATTTGCTCGAGCACGACAATCGGGCGAGCCGCGCCGC
>DATFEG010000122.1:0-2042 GCA_035251445.1 Gemmatimonadales bacterium
CCGACGAGTGATAGGCCGCTTGCGTGTTGCCGGTCGAGAGGTGGTTGTAGAACGCGAAGTGAATGCCGGACTCCAGCTGAAGGTAGCCGTGGCCTCCGCTGTTGATGCTGTTCGGGTACGTGTAGTCGAGGCGCGACGGCATTTTCATTGCCCCGGCGACCGGCGGGACGTAGCCCTGATAGGGCACCGGAACAGGCGAGCTAGAAGTGACGCTGATGAGAATGAAGTACGACCGGTAATAGAACCAATCCCCATGCTGGAAAAACTGGATGATGTCGCCGCTCGCGTCGGTTCGCACCGAGCCGATCAGAGCGCGCCTGGTGTAGCCAGCTGGCATCGCGGGCGAGAAGTAACTCGTGCTGAAGATCGCATCGACCACGCCCGTGTCGCCGCGCCGGATGAGCCACACCGCGTAGAGCGTGTCGATGGTCTTCACGCCCTGATCGAGGCCACCCTGATCGGTGCCGACCGCCCACGGCGCGTCCAGCCGCTTGGTGAGCGCGGCGTGCAGCGTCAGCCAGGTCGTGTGCGAGGTGTCAACGATGTGCCCTGGCGCGATGTCGATGTCGTTACTTGGGTCCGTCGCGTTGACGGAGGTGCGAAGCCCCGAAACGTGCGTGCGCAGCGCCTGGAGCACATCCCCCGCCACGGGCACGACAGGCAGTGCGGGTTCTACGCCGACGTAGTTCATGGCGCGCCCATCAGGGGGCGAACTCGTCAATGCGCAGGAACGATTGCCACGCCCCGCCATAGATTCGCCCGGACGCGCGCCCGTTCATGCGCACGGCGGTAGACGTACTGCCGCCAGCGCGAACCGACCATGTGAGCGGCGTAAGGGTGTCAACGATCCACTCGTGCTCGAACAGAATCTGGCCTTCGTAGTCCGTCCCGCCCGTGATAAACACTCCGCAAGCCCGCGCGCCGGAGTTGTCGCTGCGAAAGAGCGCGGCCATGACGCCAAGTACGCCGGTCACCGTGTAATTGAAATGCACCCTCACCCTGATTCGCGCATCCAAGACGGTCGGGGTGTAGTCCGCGACCGACAGGTACTCCGTGCCAATGGTGTTCTGAGGGACGGCGTCAGAGATAGAAATTGCTGGCCCGGTCTGCGCGACGTAGTCGATGCGAACGTGCGAGCGGCTTTGCACGAGTCGTCCGGCAGTGGGGACCGGCCCAGTATCTGGAGCGGGCTGACCCGGCGAGCGCCCAACGTAGTTTTTGCTCATGGCTAGGCGTCCTGTTCCAGGTAGCTGACGGTGACGTCCATGCCGTTCGCCGTGTCGCACGTTGCCACCAGCGTGTCGGTCGCGATCATCACGACCTTGCGCGGCGCGCCCACCACGACCATCGCGCCGCCTGCGGGAATCGGCCCGTCCTTGATGAGCCGCGCGGTGACTCCACCGGCCACTGTGTGGACGGTGCCCAGCACTTCTGCAGCTGCCGCCTCGACGTTCGCGCAGGAAACGTCGATCAGCGTGAGCACCTTGCTCGCGGGCGCGGTGAGCACGGTGACCGGCGTGGCACCTACGTTTGCGGCGACAGCGCGCTTGAATGTCGAAGCCATTTTTCTCTCCTTATCCCAATGCGATTGCGTACAAGATCGCGAGGTCTTCGTAGTTGCCGATCGGCCCCACGAGGAACCACGCTGTGCCATTCCAGCGATAGACGACCCCTGGGATCGGCGTGAAGGCCTGGCCGATCGTTGGGTTTAGCGGGAACTGGAACATCGTGTCCTCCTAGCCAAGCGCGACTGCGTAGATGATCGAGTCGTCGGTGCTGGCTGTCGCGGGCAGCTGCGCCGAAGGCACCTTGCCTGTTGCGTCGAGCGAGGCGTAGCCGTTGGCGACCGCTTTCTCGCTTTCCTTCTGGTACACGGTGTGCGGGTCCGCCGCAGCCGCGTGCGTCGAGATGGCCGAAGTGATTTCGGTGTCGCGCGCAATCGTCGCGGGAATCTGCGCATCGGGAATGAGGCTCGATGCGTCGAGCGTGGCGACACCGTTGGCAGCGCCGCGCTGAGTGAGCGGGATGTAAGCCGCGTTCCC
>DATFEG010000132.1:0-2611 GCA_035251445.1 Gemmatimonadales bacterium
TTGGCGTAACCGTGCGCGATGGCGACCGCGGCTTCCTCGTGCAGGCAAAGCAGCATCTGCGGCCGCTCGTTGCCGAGATAGTTCACGATGCTGTCGTGCAGGCCGCGGTAGCTCGCGCCGGGATTGAGCGCGAGGTACGGAATGTCGAGCGCACGCAGCATCGCCGCGATCGCGTCGCTCCCCCAAAGCTCCTTCTGCGGAGAGACGCTTACCGGCGATTCACTCTGCACGAACCCCGGCCTCCCGCAGCACCTTGCCCCAGTGCGCGTGGTCATCGCGGATGATCTTGGCGAGCTCCGTCGGCGAGCCGGTCATGATGTCCATACCCTGCGGTACGAGGCGCGCCTTGACCTCGGCGGTATTGAGGATTTTCGACACTTCCGCGTTGATTTTGGCCACGATCTCGGGTGGCGTCTTCGCCGGCACGAACATCCCAAGCCACGGATAGAGCGCGTAGCCGGGCAGTCCCGCTTCGGCCACCGTGGGTGTGTCGGGCAGCGAGGTAAAGCGTTGTCCTGCGGTCGTGCCGAGAACGCGCAGCTTGTCGGCCTTGATGTGCGGCAGCAGCGAATTGGCAGCACCCACCCACACCTGGATGCGGCCCGCCAAAAGATCGGCCACAGCCGGTGCCGCGCCCTTGTAAGGCACGTGGTTCATCTTGGTGCCCGACATCTGCGTGAGCAGCGTGCCCCCGAGGAACTGCGGGCTACCGGTGCCGGAGGAGCCGAAGTTGAGCTCGCCCGGCTTCGCCTTGGCATGCGCGATGAGCTCTTTCATCGTTTTCGCCGGTACGTCCGGATGCACGACGAGGAGAAACTGGATTCGGGCGAGCAGTGTCACCGGGGCGAGGTCGGTGAGCGGGTCAAACGGCTGCTTGGCGATGTGCGCGTTGACCGAGAAGACGTTGTCGGGGGCGAGCAGCCAGGTATGGCCGTCGGGCGCGCTCTTCGCCACCGCGTCGGCGCCGATGTTCTGGCTCCCGCCGGTGCGGTTCTCGACCACCACCGGGTGCGGCCACACGCCTTGCAGCCCCTGGGAAAGTGTGCGAGCGATGGTGTCCGGCGAGCCGCCGGGCGGCAGGGGGACGATGATCCTGACCGCGCGTTCAGGAAACCCCTGCGCGCAGGCAAGCGTAGACAACAATGCGAAACAGCCGAGCAGCAAGCCTCTCTGCATGGCGCGCCTCCTCGTCTATTGTTGCAATGCGGAGTTTACCTACATGCCAGTGCATCATAGGATGCGTACTCGCCTCATTTCACCTCTGGAGGAGGTATGTTCCGTTCATCTTCGCTCGCCGCGCTCGCGCTGTGCTGCGCAACCCAGGCCTGGGCCCAAGCCGCCCCGCAGGACAAGGGCAAAGCCCTGGTCGACGCCAAATGCAACAGCTGCCACGCGCTCACCGCGCGCACCGGTTCCGGGTACGACGCCGCGGGGTGGAAAACCGTGATGCGCATGATGACGAATCACGGCGTGCCGATCGCCAAGGGCGAGCTCGGCCCGATGACCGACTATCTGACCAAGACCTTCCCGATCAAGGACCGACCGAAGGCAGTCCTGGTCCCGGGCTCGCTCAAGGTTTCGATGAAGTCCTGGACCGCGCCGACGCCGGGATCGCGGCCGCATGATCCGCTGGCCGCCAGGGACGGATCGCTCTGGTACACCGGCCAGATGGCGAACGTGCTCGGCCGCGTCGATCCGAAGACCGGCAAGGTGAAGGAGTACAAGCTCAAGACCCCGCACTCCGGGCCGCACGGGCTGGTCGAGGACAGTGAAGGCAACATCTGGTACACCGGGAACACCGGCTCGCACGTCGGCAAGCTCGATCCGAAGACCGGCGAAGTCACCGAGTACAAGCCGCCCGAGCCCGGTGACCCGCACACGCTGATCTTCGATAAAGCGGGATTTCTCTGGTTCACGATGCAGAATGCCAACCGCATCGGCCGGCTCGATCCGAAGAGCGGCGAGATCAAGCTGCTCACGCCGCCCACGCCGAAGTCGCGCCCCTACGGCATGGCGGTCGACTCGAAAGGCACGGTCTGGGTCGTGCCATTCGGCGTCAACAAAGTCCAAGCGGTCGATCCCAAGACGCTCGCGATCCGCGAGTACACCCTGCCCGACCCGAAAGCGCGCCCGCGGCGCATCGCGATCACCAGCGACGACATGATCTGGTACACCGACTACCCGCGCGGCTTCCTCGGCAGGCTCGATCCCGCGAACGGGCAGGTTAAGGAATGGCCGTCGCCGAGCGGGCCGAAGTCCGCGCCCTACGGCATCTCGGCGATCGCCGACGTCATCTGGTACAGCGAATCCGAAACGATGCCAAACACGATCGTGCGCTTCGATCCGAAGACCGAGAAGTTCCAGAGCTGGGCGATCCCCGGCGGCGGCAACATCGTGCGCCACACCGACGTCACCAAGAACGGGGACTTCGTGCTCGCCAACAGCCTGGTGAACAAGGTGACGCTGGTCAGAGTTCCGAAGTGATGAACGGCTACGTCAACAAGGGCTGATCTCTGGTCCCGGACAAGCCCGCGGCGGCCCCGCGGGCTTTTTTTCGGCCTACGGGATTGTCTTTGTTGCATATATCACTATGTTGTGGTATATATCACCA
>DATFEG010000139.1:0-17728 GCA_035251445.1 Gemmatimonadales bacterium
CCGGCGACTGGCCTGTTTACGGCCGCGACGCCGGTGGCGCCCGGTTCTCCCCGCTCAAACAAATCACGCGCGCCAATGTCGCGCAGCTGCAGGTCGCGTGGACCTATCACACCGGCATGCCCGACATGTCCAGCATGTCGCACCGGCCGCCCGCGCTGGAGGTCACGCCGATCGTGATCGACGGCACGATGTACGTGATCACACCGACCGGCGTCGTGGCAGCACTCGACCCAGCAACCGGCGCGGAACGGTGGCGCTATGATGCCGGCGTCAACCCGCATCGCGGCTACGGCGACTTCGCGAGCCGTGGCGTAGCCTTCTGGCGCGACGGACAGGCAGCGGCCGGAAGCCTGTGCGCACGCCGCGTTTTTGCCGCCACGATTGACGCGAGGCTGGTCGCCCTCGACGCCGCGTCCGGGCGGCCGTGCGCGTTCTTCGGTTCCGTGGGTGTGGTGAACCTGCGGACGGAGCTGCGCATCCCGCCGCTCGAGTTCGAGTTCTACGAAGTGACGTCCCCGCCTGCCGTTGTGGGCGATCTCGTCATCGTGGGCTCCGCCGTCGCCGACAACACCACCTTCGCTCCGGCCAGCGGCGAGGTCCGCGCGTTCGATGCCCGCACGGGAGCGTTGCGGTGGACGTTCGATCCCGTGCCGCAGGATTTCGCTGATCCGGCGTACCGGACCTGGCAAGGCCGCAGCTCGCGTTACACGGGCGCTGCCAACGTTTGGTCGGTCATCGTCGTGGATTCCGCCCGCAATCTGGTATTTCTGCCGACCTCGAGTCCGGCACCCGACTACTACGGCGGCATGCGCCCTGGCGAGAACCGCTACGCCAATTCGATCGTCGCGGTGCACGGCGCCACCGGACGCGTCGTGTGGCACTTCCAGCTGGTGCATCACGATCTCTGGGACTACGACATCGCAGCGCCTCCGGCTCTGGCCACCGTCGTTCAGGAGGGCATCAGGATTCCCGCGGTCCTTCAAGCGGGGAAGTCAGCCATGCTGTACGTTCTCGACCGGAGGACGGGAAAGCCTATTTTCCCGGTCGAGGAACGGGCAGTTCCCCCCAGCATGGTCCCCGGCGAGGTCGCATCGCCGACACAACCATTCACGACGGTGACGCCGCCACTCTCGCCGCTTCAATACTCAGCCGCGGACGCGTGGGGGCCGACGCCCGAAGCGCAGGCAGCGTGCCGCGAGATCCTGAGCGCTCTGCGCAATGACGGGCCGTTCACACCCCCGAGTCTCCAGGGGAGCCTCGTCGTGCCGGGAAATATCGGCGGCGCGCATTGGGGCGGTGTGGCGATTGACGAAGATCGCGCGATCGCGGTCGTCCCCGTCAATCGCATTCCAGCCATGGTGCAGCTCTTCCGCGCCGAAGGGTTCAACGCGGACAGCATGCGACGGTCCGACGCGAGCCGTGGGATCACTGATTTTGAATACACGCGCATGCGAGGCACGCCCTACGTCATGCGCCGGCGGCTCATTCTTGGCCCCACGGGTTTGCCGTGCACACCGCCACCCTTCGGCTCGCTCGTGGCCGTGAATCTGAACACTGGCGGAATAGCCTGGAGTGTCCCGTTGGGAACGATGGGGGGAGCGCCAGGATCGCCGAATCTTGGCGGTCCGATCACGACCGCAGAGGGAGTGGTCTTCATCGGCGCAACAATCGACCGCGCGATTCGGGCGTTCGATATCGAGACGGGGCGCGAGCTGTGGAAGGCGGACCTGCCGGCAGGGGCGCGCGCGACCCCGATGACCTATGAGGCGGGGGGACGGCAGTACGTCGTGATCGCCGCAGGCGGCGGCGGCCCCTTTGGCACGGGTGATGCCCTCGTCGCGTTTGCACTTCCGAAGTGAATTTCCTAACCTAGAGGGTGATTGACGCTACCCTTCCCCCTTCGAGCCCCCCTCTTCCCATAGTTATCGATACCGACCCCGGTATCGACGACTGCTTGGCGCTCATGCTCGCGCTCAACTCGCCCGAGCTGGATGTGCGTGCGATCTCGATCTCCTACGGCAACACGGTCGTCGAAAACGCCTACCGCAACTGCGTCGAAATCCTCAGACGGGTCCCGCAGCGTCGCGTCCCGATCGGGATCGGCGCACGGCGGCCGCTCAAGCGCCAGCTCGACGTCGCGGCCGATACCCATGGCCCCTCTGGGCTCGGCTATGCCGACGTACCGCCGGCCGGCGTGATTCTCGACTACGTGCGGCCGCTCGAACGGCTCCTCGAGGCGCAGCCGGACCCTGTGACGCTGGTAACCCTTGGCCCCGTAACGAGCTTGGCGCTCGCTCTGCGAGCCGATCCCGATCTCGTGCGTGAGAAGGTCAGCCGGCATGTCGCCATGATCGGCAACATCGAAGCGGCGGGGAATCAGACGCGCTTCTCGGAATTCAACGCCTGGTGCGATCCCGAAGCGCTCGCGACCGTGCTGTCGGCCGAGATTCCGACCGAGATGATCGGTCTCGATGTCACGCGCAGGCTCATCGTGAAGGGGAACGAAGTCGATCGACTCGCTCACAGCTCGCCGTGGCTCCATGATGCGCTGCGGTTCTACGTCGAGTTCCACCGCAAGCAGGAAGGGCTCGACGGGGCCGTCGTGAACGACGTCCTGGCGATCGCCTACCTCCTACAGCCTGAGGTGCTGACGTTCAGCGATCTGCGCGTCACGGTGGACCTGGGGAATGGCCAGAGCCGGGGACGGACCAAGCTCGATCCCCGGGGATCATTCGTGCGCGTCGCGATGGAAGTCCTTCCCGCTCCCGTGCGCCGGCTGCTCTTCGAGCGCGTCCTTCCCTCAGGTGGCGGGACTGCGCCCAGCACGTCCGAAGCCCAGGAGGCGCTAGTCTGACGGTTCCCCGCAAGGTCGCCGTAATTGGGGCCGGCGACATCGGAGTAGGCTGGGCAGCACTCTGCGCGTCAGCCGGCTGGACCATAGCCATCTTTGACTCGAATCCGGCAACCATCGGGCGCGCATCCATTGAGATCGAGCGTCGCGCGCGTGCGCTCGTTGCGCTCGACCGCGCCCCCGAGGCGATCGTGGAGCAGGGCCTGCGTGACCTGGTCCGGGCGAATTCTCTCGCCGAGGCAATTCAGGACGCCGACTGGGTGATCGAAGCCATTCACGAAGACGTGCTCGCCAAGCAAAAACTGCTCGCCACCGTTGAGCAGTTGGCCGGCGTGGAACTATTGATTAGCTCGTCATCCAGTGGCCTCGCACCAACCGAGATCTTCGGCCGAATGCGGCGCCTGGATCGCTGCCTGGTGACCCACCCCCTGAACCCGCCGGAGCTGCTTCCCGTGGTCGAAGTCGTGCCGGAGGGGCGTACGTCCACCGCCACCATCACGCGTGCCGTCGAGTATCTGCGCGCACTCGGCCGCCATCCCATCGTGCTCAAGAAGGCCATTCCCGGATATGTAGTTGGACGGGTAGCGGCAGCCGTCTGGCGCGAGTGCATCGATCTGGTGTTGCGCGGCGTCATCTCGGTGGATGACCTGGATCGTGCGGTGTCGATGGGACCGGGCATCGGGTGGGCGGCGGCGGGTCCGCACCTCACCTACCACTTGGCCGCCGGTGAAGGCGGAATCCGCGGCTTCGTACAGCACCTCCTCGCGAGCTTCGAGAGCTGGTGGCGGCAATTGTCGCATTGGGCGCAGCTCGATCCCGAACAGCAGCGCACCCTCATTCACGCGATCGAACGCGCGTACAAAGGAAAGGTCGAGTTCCTGCGGGAAGCTCGGGACCGGCGGCTCAACGCAATTCTCAAGGCGCTCGAGCACGCCCGCGCCGACTCATCAGCTCGCGACCAGTAATCCCGTCCCGTACATGAGCACCAGGCCGGCTACCACGCCGATCGCGTTGAGCGGCGTCCAGATGGCGCTTCCCGTCTCCTGTTCGACGGCTCGATAGAGCACGCCGAGCACCTGAAGGATCGCGCCGGCGCCGATCGCCATGCACAGCGTCGCGAGGATCGGCGAATAGGCGATTCCACCCAACCAGGTGCCGAGGATCGTGGGGCCGCCGGCTAGCAAGCCTGCGAGCGCGAGCTTCTTCAACGACGGGTCGTCCCGCGCAACCGGCGCGACGATGCCGAGTCCTTCGGTCGTGTTATGAATCATGAAGCCGACGATCAGGAAGGCACCGAACGTAACCGCGCCCTGCGCGTAGGCGGCGCCGATCGCGAGGCCTTCGCCGAGGTTGTGCAGCCCGATGCCGAGCGCGATCAGGAACGCAAGGCGCAGTCGCTGAGCTTTGGGGTCTGCTCCCTGCTCCGTGCTCCCTGCGCCCGCGAACGCCTGAAGTAGCAGCCAGGTCACCAACACACCGAGCGCGACCAGCCCGATTCCCTGGAACGCGCCGGCTACGCGACCCGCCGTCTCGATCGCCTCGTGCAGCGCCTCGGCGGCGAGGAAGAGCAGCAGCCCTGCCGTCAGCGCGAGCGCGAAATGCATCCAGCGCCGCTCGAGCCGCTTGAGAAACGGCAGCCACAGGATACCGATCGCGACGGGCAGGACGCCGACATAGAGCCCGATCAAGGAGAAAACGAGAAAGTAGCGGCTGTCGACCGGCGGCGTTTCAGCGGCAACCAGGATCTCGTGATTGAATGTCACTCCCGTCGACGTCACGAGCCTGACCTGGTGCGGCTCGCCCTCGACCCACGGATAGGGGATGGCGATGCGAGCGCGGCCGAGCCGCCCTACCTCGCGCTTCGGTGTGATGGTGTGCGCCCAGTACGCCTCGTCCACCATTACCTGCGCCACCGTGACGGGGTCCGGACCGCCGTTGACGACGTCCACGATGATGTGGCCCGGAGTCAGCTGCACTCTGTCGAAGCTCAGCTCTTCCACCGGCGGCAAGCCACGCGCCAGGCGCGAGAGAGTGCCGCCCTTTACTACGAAGAGCGAAAGAATGGCGAGCAGGGCTAGGGGCAGCGCGAACAACAGCCAATGCGGAATGCGGAATGCGGAATGCGGAATCCGAGCGCTAGGGTCCGAGCCCTCGACGGATCCCGTGCGATTCCGCATTCCGCGCTCCGCGTTCCGCGTTCCGCGTTCCGCATTCCGCGTTTCCGGGCTCATGCCAGCCGCTCCTGGACGTCGAACAATCCCATCCATCCCAGCTCGGCGAACTCGGACTGGTGGGCGTGGAACATGAACTTGCCGGGATGATCGTAGGTGAACTCGATGATATGACGCTCCCCCTGTCCCATGCTGATCGTATCGGTGAAGTCGTTTGGCACAAGCGACGTCCCGGTACGATACACATGGAAGAAATTGGCGTGGATGTGCATCGAGTTGATCAGGTCGAACTCCAGCACGTTCACGAGATAGATCCGATTCAGCGCGCCGCGGCGGAGGGCGATCGGGTTCGCCTGGTAGGCGAACGGAACCGTATTCACCGCGTAGATCTCGTTCTCGCCGTCGAAGTTCACGTCGAACCCGTTCATCACCATCACCATTTCGTCCGCGTCGGGACGGCCGCGCTTGGGGTCGATGATGAGCGCGCCGTACAGCCCCTTCGCGATGTGTCGCTTCAGCGGCATCGTGTGGCAGTGGTAGAGCTGCAGGCCGAACGGGCTCGCCTCGAATTCGTAGACGAAGACACCGCCCGGATCGACCTGCTCGAACACGCCGTCCATGTTTGCCGGATGGAAGCCGTGGAAGTGGATCGAATGCGGGTGGCGGCCGGCGTTGTGAAAGTGGACGCGCAGCAGATCGCCTTCGGTGCAGCGCAGCGTCGGACCAGGCACGTGACCGTTGTACGTCCAGGCCGGGTAGAACACGCCGGGCATGACCTCGAGCTCGCGATCCATCGCGATCATGCGGTATTCGCGGACCGTCTGCCCGTTGGCACGCCGCGAGATAGTGCCGTAATCAAAGTCGCGGAGAAACTTCACCGGATCGATCCCCGCAGCGGCGGGGATGCCCCCCGTCATCAGCGCGTGCGGATCCGGATGCGCGCTCTTGTCGATGGCGGTAGCGCGCGCGACCGAGCTGGCGGAGGCGGCGCCTGCAAGTCCCAACAGGCCGCGCTTGAGTGCCTCGCGCCGGGAGAGGCGCTTCATGCGTCCACCTCCTCGCACCACAACAAGCTCGCAAGCTCCCGGCCTACGACGCGCATCTCCATGCCGAGGCGGACACTCGTCGGGCCGTTGAACGGCTGGCGCTCGACGACCGCCATCCGGGCTCCCGGTGTCAGTCCTTGTTCGGCGAGGTAATGCAGGCGAGCGGGGTCCTCGTCACCAACCTGGCGCAGCACGACGGTCGACCCCACGGGCATGTCGGCGAGGGTGACAAGCTCGGCCTCCTCGATTTCCCCAGCAGCGGTGGGGATCGGGGCGCCATGCGGATCGTAGCGGGGCTCGCCGAGCGCTTCGGCCATGCGCTCGATCAGCTTGTCGGACACCGCGTGCTCCAACCGCTCGGCTTCGACGTGCACGTCGCCCCAGTCGTAACCCAGTTTGCTCGTCAGATAGACCTCGAGGATGCGATGGCGCCGGATCATCTGGAGGGCGGCGCGCCGCCCCTGCGGCGTGAGCTGCACGCCGCGATACGGCACATGTTCGATCAACCCAGTTTCCGACAGACGTTTCATCATCCCGCTGACCGACGGAGGCGCGACTTCGAGCATCCCGGCGATCCCGCTGGTGGTGGCGAAACCGCCCTGATTGGTGAGGTGAAAAACGGATTTGAGATAGTCTTCGACGGAGCGGGTGAGCTGCTCGCTCATTTTGAGCCTCGCTTGATTGCTGTCAACCAGACAGGCAATTAGGCTAGCCTAATTGTCAAATATTGTCAAGCGAAGATGTGGATTTTGATGAACTAAGAAACGAGGCTAATTAACGGTGTGAGAATGCGCTCACTCATCCCCCAGATAGTGCGTTTACCGAGTGTAAATGCAGGGAGTACTCGACGGGGGATGCCAGGATGATCGACAGTGATCTCCCCCTGGACGCCCGGAACGGCAAGCGACCGGAAAGAGACCCAGAAGGCGTCTTGCACCTCGATGCTTAACACAATCGATGGGCGGGATGTCAACGCGAATACAAACGGCCGCACCACCACCGGGGGCAGAACAGGCGTTCGCGGATACAGATCGTCGAGCACGCCGAGCCGCTCGGCCGATGTGAGATCGACGCCGATCTCTTCGTGGGTTTCGCGGATGGCGGTGGCGAGGAGGTCGGCGTCGCGCGGCTCCCGGCGCCCACCGGGAAAGGCGATCTGTCCCGACCACGTGTCGCCGACGCGTACCGCGCGATGGATGAAGAGCGTTTCTAGACCTTCGTCTCCGTCATGCAAGATCACGGCAACAGCAGCAGCGATCATTCCCTGTTCGAACGGAATTTCGGTCGCGCGGTAATCGCGCAGCTTGAGGCGTGCTCCCTCCAACGCTGGCACCCTTCCCTCTTCCCCCGTCCCGCGTCCCCCGTCCCCGTTTACGCCGAGATCTCTTCGCCGCCGTCGACGTTAATGACGTTGCCCGTAATCCAGTCCGCGCCGGGCTGCGACAGCGCCACAATCGCGCCGCCCAGGTCCGTCGGCGTGGTGAGTCGATGATGCGGATTTCGCTTCGTCGCAATCTCGATGAGTTTTTCGTTACCGGGGATTTTGCGCAGCGCGGGCGTATCGGTGACGCCGCCGCGCAGGGCGTTGACGGTAACGCCGTGCGGCGCGAGCTCCAGGGCCAGCTGCCGCGTGTGCGACTCGAGCGCCGCCTTCGCCGCCGAGACCGCGCCGTAGGTCGCGAAGACGCGCGTCGACCCGGACGAGGTCATCGAAAAGATCCGGCCGCCCTTCCCCATCAAGCCGTGCTTCACCACACCTTGGGACCAGTACACGAGCGAGTGGGCCATGACGTCGAGCGTCATGTCGATGTTGGCCTTCGTCAACACGTCATTGCCGATGTACGGCTTCAGGGTTCCGAACGCGAGTGAATGCAGCAACACGGCGACGTTCAACTGCTGCTTGGCGAGCTCCGCCAGAACTTCGTTGCGTTTCTCTTCGTCGGCGGCGTTAATGTTGAAGTATTGCGTTTGCCGGCCGAGCCGCTCGATGTCGCGCCGAATCTCGGCGACGTGCTCGAGTCCCGCCTTGCGGTCGAGATGGACGCCCACGATATCATAGCCCGCCTGTGCGAGAGCCCGTGCCGCTCCCTCGCCGAAACCGCTCGAGGCTCCGAGAATGAGCGCCCATTTCGGAGTTCGTACCTGGGCGTGTGTGGTGTCTGGCATGGCGGTATAATAGCCGACCTGGCATGAGAAGCCACTTGTGGATGGGAATCGGGCTGATTGCAGGACTCGTCATCGGCCTGATCGCGGCCGCGTTGGCGGAGCGCAATTATCCCGCGCTCGCCAACGTGCTCACCGCACTTCAGCCGGTCGGCGTCATTTTCAAGAATCTGCTGTCGATGGTGGCCATTCCGCTCGTGGCCACGGCGCTCTTTGCCGGCATCGCCAAGCTGGGCGAGCTGCGCCTCCTCGGCCGGCTGGTCGTGCGCACCCTCGCCTTCTTCTGGTCCACTTCAATCATTGCGATCGCGCTGGGGTTTGCCGTCGGCAGCATCATGCTGCCTGAGGCAGCCGTGTCACCGGAAAAGCAAGCCGTGCTACAATCGAAGGCCACTGATCTCGCGGCGATTCAGAGCGCGAGCGCGACGATCCCGTCGGGCCTCGACTTCATCGTGCAGCTCGTCCCTGCCAATCCGTTCAGAGCGGCAGCGGAGGGAAACTTGCTGCCGGTGATCGTGTTCGTCACGATCTTCGCGGTTGCCACCGCGACGCTGGCTCCTGAGCGCCGCACCCCGCTCATTCACTTGGCCGAGGCCGCGACCGACGCACTGATCCGGATCGTCCACTGGATTCTGGTGATTGCGCCCATCGGCATCTTTGCGCTGGTAGCGCCGACCGCAGCACAGTACGGATGGGAGATCGTCCGTGCCATGTTATGGTTCATCGCCGCAGTGATCGTCGGCCTGCTCGTGTTCATCGCCATTGTGTACCTGCCGAGCGTCACGCTCATCGCGCGGCTCCCGGCGTCGCGTTTCCTGCGCGCCGCGTTCCCGTCCATGTTCATGGGCTTTTCGGCGACGTCGTCGATGGCGGCACTGCCGAACATGCTCGACGCTGCCGACAAGGACCTACAGATCACACGCCCGGTGTCCAGCTTTGTGCTGCCACTGGGGGCGAGCCTCAACCGCGCCGGGAGCGCGCTGTTTCAAGCCGTCGCCGTCCTATTCATCGCGCGCCTGTACGGTATTGAATTCGGCTTCGGGCACATGCTGCAGGCGGGCGTTGCGGTGTTCCTCGCGTCGCTGACCGTCGCCGCTGTGCCCTCGGGCAGCGTGATCAGCCTGTTTCCTGCATTCCAGGCGACCGGATTGCCGATCGCGGGACTCAGCATTCTGATGGGATTGGACCGAGTCTCCGACATGTTTCGCACGATGACGAACGTCACCGGTCATCTGGCGACGGCGGTGGTCGTGGCCTCGCCCCCGCGTGACCGCGTGGCATGAGTGTGCTAGAAGTAAAGACCGACGACCAGCAGAACGTTCACCCCCGACACGAACCAGCCGCTTTGCTCGTTCCTGGTGGTCGAGTTGTCATCGACACGGCGGGAGTACCCCGCCATCATGACGCCCGTCCCTCCCATGCTCAAGTTTGGCGTGACCCAATAACCGGCCGCAAACTGCACCCCCCACTGGCCGGCGCGAAAACCGGAGGTGTCGGCGGGAGCGGACTCTTGCGCTGCCAGGCCGACTGGCAGCAGTAAAAGCACGAGCGCGAGCGGCTTGAACGACGGCATGATGCACCTCCGAACTGAGAATTGAAGTCGACAACGTGAGTGCGTCGTGCAAGCGCCTAGGAAAAGGCATGCCATGCGCATTGCTTCTTGAAGTGATTGTTCCGACTCGTGATGCGAGGGAAGGCCGGCGGCGTGTCGTGTCCATGGTGTGGACACGTTGTCTAGGATGCGGACGACCATCCGCACCAAACGTCACAATTGTTACGAGCCCATCAGCACCTGTTGCGCGAGCGCCACACCGGCGACGACGCTTCCCGCCGCCGCGCCGAGATGCAGAATCGTCGCCCACCGCGCCCCTCGCTCGGCGGCCAAGCGCACGAGCACTGACAACGTCAACGACACACTCAGCATGCCGATAATCGTTCCCGCAGCGAACGCCGCGAAATAGAGGAGCTGGAACGTCGGACCGGGCACGGTCGCAACGAGCAGCGCCGCGATCGCGCCGCTCCCCGCGAGTCCGTGCGCAACACCGAAGCCGAGTGACCGGCGTGCATCGATTCTGGCGTGCGCATGCGTATGGCTCGCGTCGCTCGCGTGACTGTGAAGATGGAGATGCCGTGGGGCGGCAGGGTGGGTGTGTGCGTGGATATGCCAGCGCCCCCGGACATACCGCCAGATAACCGTGGCGCCGAGCACGATCAGGAGCGCCGCGACGAGCAGCTCGGCGGCAGGCCAAAGCCGGTCGGGTAGGCGCACGCCGAGCGCGATGATGAGCAACGCGACCACCCCGACCGTCGTAGTGTGCCCCAGGCCCCAGACCAAGCCAAGGCGAGCCGCACTCCAGAGCCGGGCTCCGGGACGGGTCGCAAGTGTCGATACTGCCGCAAGATGGTCGGGCTCGAAGGCGTGGCGCAAACCGAGGAGGAGGCCGATGCCCATGACGGCAAAGACATTAGGAGTCATGACGGTGATCATTATTACAACCCTTTGCGGTACTTGGCTATCCAATTCCGTGCATGCCCCGACAGGTGCTCGAGGATACTCTGACTGCTGACTCAATAGCGGCCGACACGGCGCTCGCTGCAAGCGGGGACGCCACCGCGTTCGAGCGCCTGTACCGCACCCACGTCGCCAGGATCCATACCCTGGTGCGACGCATGCTCGACGCTGATGAGGCTGATGATGTGACGCAGGACGTCTTCATTCGGGCCTGGCAGAAGCTGTCGACGTTCCGGGGTGAGTCGGCATTCGGGACATGGCTGCACCGGTTGGCGGTGAACGTTGTGCTCGCGCGGCGCAAGAGCGTAGGGGTCGAGCGCGGCCGGTTCATCGCGGACGACGAGCGGCTCGACGATGTGTCGAGCAAGCCGGTGACGCTCGAGTTGTCGATGGATTTCGAGGAGGCGCTGGCCCGGCTTCCTGAAGGCGCACGGCAGGTGTTCGTGCTCCACGACGTGGAGGGGTATCGCCACGAGGAGATCGCGCGTATGCTCGGCGTCGTGCCGGGCACATCAAAATCGCAGCTGCATCACGCGCGGATGGCGCTGCGGAGGCACTTGGATCGATGAACGACATCTGGACTAATCGACTTTCAGAATATCTCGACGGCGAGCTCGGCAACGATGAGCGCGTTGCGCTCGAGGCGCACCTCGCGACGTGCGGGCAGTGCTATGCGACACTCGGCCAGCTGCGCCAGGTGGTCGCACGCGCCAAGTCGCTCGAGGACCGCGAGCCGGCAAAGGATCTGTGGACCGGAATCCGCGAGCGGATGATCCAGGGCAGCGAGCCCCGGCGCCATGCGCCGGTGGCTTCCGGCCGCCGTTTCAGCTTCTCCGTGCCGCAGTTACTGGCCGCGAGCATCGCGCTCGTTCTCATCTCCAGCGGCGGCGTCTGGATGGCGCTGAAGCCGGCCACCGTGATATCGCGAGAGACGCCGGGGACGACAATCACGCCTGTGGCGTGGACATCGCCGACTGACGTGGCCGTCGCTGAGCTTCAGGACGCGCTGGCACGCAATGAGAGCCGGTTGGACACGGCCACAGTGCGCGTCGTGCGCCAGAATCTGGCTGTTATCGATCGGGCGATCGCAGAAGCGCGCGTCGCGCTGGAGCGCGATCCCGGGAATACGTACCTGAATCTCCACCTCGCGGATACCATGCGACGCAAGGTGGAGCTGCTGCGACGCATCAACGCGCTCGTGGCAGAGTCCTAGGAGGAATAGGAATGCTGATCACGCTGGCCGCCATGGCAGTGGCCTCACTGGCCTTGCAGTCCCAAACAGACACGACGTTCGCCGTGCCGGCCGGCGCGAGCCTGTCAGTCAACAATTTCGGCGGGGCCATCATTGTTCGGGGATGGAACCAGAATCGCATAAGGGTGCAGGCGGAACATGGCCGCCGCGGGCGGGTCGAGGTCTCTTTGGTCGGCAGCACCGTGACGGTGAAGTCGGGCAGCCGCCAAGGGCCACCCACGGTGACTGACATGGAAATCACCGTGCCCCAAGCCACGCCCCTCAGGTTGTCGGGCACATATGCCGAGATCACGGTCGAGGGGGTCACCGGCCCGATCAGCGCCGAAACCGTGGACGGCGAAGTCAATGTTCGCGGGGGGAAGGGAAACATCACCTTGCGATCGATACAGGGCCCCGTGACACTCGCGGACGCGTCCGGCCGTATCGAGGTGAACTCGGTAAACGAGGATGTCAGCGTCTCCAACACTTCCGGCGAACTCAGGGTGGAAACCAACAACGGAGAAGTGACTCTGCTGGGCATCCAGTCCTCCAGCGTGGAGGCAGCCACCATCAATGGTGACGTGACGTACGACGGAACGATCGCGGACGGGGGATCCTACAGCTTCAGCTCTCATAATGGTGATATCACCATGACGATCCCGGAGCGCGCCAACGTCACAATCACCACCGCGACAGCGAACGGCGAGATCGACGCAAGCTTTTCGTTGCCGGTCACCAGCACGCCCGGAAAGCGCCGCTGGACGTTCAAGCTTGGGACCGGGAGCGCGCGACTCGAAGCCGAGTCCTTCCAAGGCGATATCCGGCTGCGGCGCCCCGGGGAGGTGCAACGAGACCGTGGGCGTGACAGCAAGAACCATGACTCGAATAATGACTTCGACTTCAACTTCGACTTCGACGTGAAGGTAAACGAGACGGTTGACTCCGCGGCCAGTTACGCAGCGCGTTACGCGAGCGAATACGCTCCGCGCTACGCCCGTGAGTACGCTCCCATTTACGCCCGGATGTACGCGCGCACCTACAGTCGCGTTTTCAGTCGTCAGTCATCGCAATAGCAAAACGGGGTATCGATGCGGATTCCGTTCGTTGTGACAGCTCTGGCTCTTGTGGCCGTCGTGGCCGTTCCTGCGGCGACGGCACAGGATTTCAACTGGAAGGGCCGAATCGCGTCCGGCAAGCGGCTCGAGGTCAAAGGCGTGAATGGCGATGTGCGCGCCGTCGCCGCGACCGGTGGGGAGGCGGTCGTGACCGCAGCCAAACGCGCGCACCGCTCCGACCCCGACGAGGTCGAGATCCGGGTCGTGGAGCATGAGGATGGCGTGACGATCTGCGCCGTATACCCCACGCCCCCGCGCGCCCGCCGCGAGAACAACTGCGAGCCGGGCGACCGGTGGCACTCGAGCACCGAAGACAACGACGTCACGGTTCACTTCGAGGTGCAGGTCCCCGCAGGTGTGGAGTTCACCGGCAGGACCGTGAACGGCGAGATGTCGGTCGAAGACCTGAAGGCTGACGTCCGAGCGAGCACGGTGAACGGCAGCGTGCGCGTAACCACGACCGGCCTGGCCGAGGCGTCGACCGTGAATGGCTCCGTGTATGTGGAGATGGGTCGTGCCAACTGGACTGACGAGCTCGACTTCACAACGGTGAACGGCAGGATCACGTTGCTTCTGCCCGATAAGCTCGATACCGAGGTGCGCGCGAGTACCGTGAACGGTGAAATAGAGTCCGATTACCCGTTGACGATCTCCGGCCGGTTTGGGCCACGGCGGCTACGCGGCACTATCGGGAACGGTGGGCGGACGCTGAATTTGAGCACGGTGAACGGGGAGATTCGGCTGAAGAAAAGCACGTAAAGACACCTTTCCCGGATTATTCCGGTCCTGCCCGCAGCAATCAGGTACCTAATCCACAGCGTTCCAGGATCACCTTAGCTCCTCGCTCATCGAGGAGTTTCGGTGTTGCGGGACATTCTCACCCGCACAACGCAGATCGAAGACATCCGCGAGCTGTTTGTGGCGCTCGGCTACACGGCCGCTTCCGAACAGGTGCCGCCCGAGGCTTGGCTCGGCAGCGAACGCGCTCATGACGCGGGAGTAACCAGGGCGGCTCTGATCGCGCGCCACGGCGCGTTCCGGGTATTCGCCACGGCCGCGACAGATCCGGAAGCGGCGGCGCGAGCCGCAGCGAGACGGCTTGCCGCGAGTGCGGAACGAGGGATTGTCTGCTCGCTCGGCGGCGTGCCGCGCCGGCTCGTCTGCGCGGCAGGGCCCCCCCCCGGGGGCCTGCACCTCGCCACGATTGCCCTGCCTCGTCCCTCCGGGGCGAGTCTTGCGACCTTGGAACGCCTCGCGCCGAACCCCAACGAGTCGGCGCTCGCCCTGTCGCTGCGTATCAGCGAAGTGCTCACGAGTGAAGGGGTCACCCCCCGCTTCTTCCGCGCGTTCCGCCAGACACTCGATCGGTTGACCGACCGCCTGACGATGCCGCGCTCACGGACCGACCGGCACGCACTGGCGCTGACCGCGCTGACCCGCGTGCTCTTCCTCTATTTCATCCAGTCCAAGGGCTGGCTGGATGGCGATACACGGTACGTCTCGCGCCTGCTCGATCGCGCCTTGTCGAGCCGGCGTCACTTTCATCGCTCCTTTTTCCATGCCCTGTGCTTCGGTGCTCTCAACCGGCCAGTAGAGCGCCGCAGCCGGGCGGCTCGCGCGCTCGGCAATATCCCGTTCCTGAACGGCGGCCTGTTCGAGACCACCTGGCTCGAGCGACAGCATGGCCCCGCTGAGTGGTCTAACGCCGATTGGCGCACGGCCTTCGACGATCTCTTTGAGCGCTTTCACTTCTCCGCTCGGGAACACGATGCGGGCGACTTTGTCGCCCCCGACATGCTCGGCCGTGTCTTTGAGGGAGTCATGGAGGCAGGTGAACGACGCACCAGCGGGAGTTATTACACGCCGGCATCGCTCGTTCGCGAAATCGTCAAAGCCGGTCTCGAGGCTGCGCTCACCGCCCGATTTGGGCTGAGCGCGGCGGTTGCCGCGCGTTGGGTGCATGACAGCGTCGCTCCGAATGGAGCACCGCTCCTGCATCGCTTCACGGTACTCGATCCCGCGGCCGGCTCGGGGGCTTTCCTCCTCGGTGCGTTCGATGAGCTGGTCGCTCTGCGGAGAGCCGCGGGTGAGGGACCGGCGCTCGTGGTCAAGCGCGACGTCCTCGCGCACTCGCTATTCGGCGTCGACCTCACTCCTACGGCTGTCCGCCTCAGCGAGCTTCGGCTCTGGCTCGCACTGGTCGCCGACGATGATACGGTCGACATCGGCGCAATCGCGCCATTGCCGAATCTCGATGGCCACGTGCGTCAGGGGGACGCGCTGCTCGATCCGTTGACGCTCGCCGCGTCTCTGGGAGGCCGGGCGATTCGTGCCAGCACTGCCGACACGCGACGACTGACGACTGCTCGGCAGCGGCTCTTTGAGCTGGCGGGTCCCGAGAAACGCGCCGCGCAGGCTGAGCTAAACCGCGCCGAGGCGGCGCTGGCGCACCGGCTGCTGAATGACGGCATCGCCATGCTCGAGGTGGCGATTGGAGAACTACTGAATCTCGGTCGGGAGCGGGACTTGTTTGGTCACCACCGGGGGCTGGCCGCCGATCAACGCGTGCGCCTCGAGCGTCTGCGCTCCAGTCTGCGCGAGCTTCGGGCCGCGCGTCGCAAGCTGCGGCGTGATGGCGCCGCTCCATTCTTCTGCTTCGAGACGTTCTTGGGGGATGTCGTCAGTGATGGTGGGTTCGATCTCGTGATTGGCAATCCGCCATGGGTTCGTGCCGAGCGACTGGCACCACGCGTGCGCGAAACGCTGGCCACGCGGTACTCCTGCTGGCGGTCGAACGGTCTCAAAGGCTTCGCGCATCTCCCCGATCTTGCGGTTGCGTTCACGGAGCGCGCCTTCGAGCTGGCACGGCCTCGTGGAACGGTAGCGCTGCTCGTTCCAGCAAAGCTCGGCAGCTGTGGCTATGCGGAGTCATTGCGCCTGAGACTGGTTCAGAACACGGGCATCGAGCGCGTCGCCCCGCTGCCCGAGCCGGCTTCTCAGACGTTCGGCGCTGCGGTCTATCCGATGGTGCTGGTCGCGACCCGGGGCGGCCCGGCGGACTCGGCGGTGAACCAGGTCGCTGCCACGACGCTCGGCCCGAAGCCTGACGCCTCGGTCCTGCCGCAGCAACAGCTCGGCGCCGGCCCGTGGATTCTTACTCCCCGAGCGGACCGCATTGCGCGACGCCTTCGATCCGAGTTCCCCACCGTCGGGGACCGCTGGACGCCGCAGCTCGGCGTGAAGACCGGAGCCGATGACATCTTCCTCTTGGACCGCGAGTGCCCAGGCGCTCGACCCGCTGCTCGCGGCCGCGACATTCGGCCCTGGCACTGCACGCCCCGCCGTTTCGTCGCGTGGACGCATGGATCCGACGGAAAGCCTCTTGACCGGCTTCCGGGGCAGCTCCGCGACCTGCTCGCACCACACGAGGATCGTTTGCGGCGGCGCGCGGATTATCGCGGTGGCGCGGTGTGGCAGCTCTTTCGAATTCGGCTGGGCGTTGCCCCGTTTCGCGTTGTTTGGTCCGATATCGGGAAACGACTGGCGGCCGCCGTCCTCGATCGGGAGATCGTCCCCCTCAACACCGTCTACGGAATCGCGACGCGCCAGCCCTGCGACGCCGCCGCGCTCGCCGCGTTGTTCAACACGTGCTGGCTAACCGCGCTTGCCCGTCTCATCGCCGATCCCGCGCGCGGTGGATTTCGCCGCTTCAATGCCCGTGTCGTCCGTAGTCTGCCTGTTCCTCCATTCGATTCCGCCATGTGGAATCAGCTCGCCGAGCACGGCGCCGATCGCGAGCCCGTCGACGACCTCATTGCCGATGTCTTCCAACTCGATCGTGCCGACCGGCGCACTCTGGCCGCGGATTCTGTCTGAGCACCTCGTCCCCGTCGAGGAGCCTCTCACCATGGCTCTCGAGGCCACGGGTGAAGCGTCGCCGCGCGCGGTCGCCAGCGCCGCCGCGCGGGCGCTGCTCGGGGGAACGCCGCCGGCGGGGATAACGTGGCCCTCGTGGCTCGCGCCCCACCAAATCCCGGCGGCCAACCGGCTGAGAGCGATTATCGCGCGTCACGGCGGCGCGCTACTCGCTGATGAAGTGGGGCTTGGCAAGTCGTACATCGCACTCGCTGTTGCCCTCGCACGCAGGGAGCCCTTTGCACTTGTCGTCCCGGCGGTGCTGGTGCCGCAGTGGCGCGGCCTGCTCGGCCGCTTTGCTGTTCAAGACGTACCGATCATGACACATGAATCGTTGAGCACCAGCTCCTACCGCCCCCTACCATCTCTTACCGCCGCCTACCGTCTCTTCGTAGTCGACGAGGCCCATCGCTTCCGCAATCCCGAGACGAATCGCTACCGCGCATTGGCGCGCGTCGTCGTGGGGAGTGAAATCCTGCTCGTCACCGCCACGCCGATCCACAACCGCGTCGCTGATCTTCTCCACCTGCTGCGACTCTTTTTACGCGATCATGCGCTAGCGGCCCTGGGAGTCCCCTCCCTGCGGTCCGCGGCGCAACGCGATGACGACACCTCGCTGGCGAGCGCCGCGGCCGCACGTCTGATCGTGGCTCGCTCGCGTGAGCGTGTGCAGAGCGGATACAACGGCGGGCCGGTCACACTGTCGTTCCCGCGTTCGAGCGAT
>DATFEG010000159.1:0-6358 GCA_035251445.1 Gemmatimonadales bacterium
CATCAGGACGAGGTACGGAAACCCAAAGATGCTGACAATCGCCGTCAAAACGATGAGCGTGGACACCCGCCGGTCGGAGCGCAGAAACGCGAGTACCTCTCGGAATCCCTGCCAGGCCGACACCGCCGTCGGTTGGGGGACGTGGGGTGGCAGGCGCATCGCGAGCAGACCGACGATCACCGCGAGATAGCTGATCCCGTTCAGGAAAAAGCACACGGCAACGCCCACCGCGCCGATCAGCACGCCGGCGACCACAGGCCCGATAACTCGGGTGAGATTGAACACCGAGGTGTTCAGCGCGATCGCGCTCATCAGGTCCTGCTTCCCTACCATCTCGACGATGAAGGACTGACGTGTGGGGATGTCGAACGCGCTGACGATGCCGAGGAACCCCGCCAGCACGAGGATGTTACCGACCGTGACATCGCCGCTCCAGACCAGGGCCGCGAGCGCGAAGGCCTGCAGCATCTGCAGCGTCTGCGTGATGACCACGATGCGGCGCTTGTCGGTGCGGTCGGCGATGATGCCGGCGTAGAGCGTGAATAGCAGCACGCCGAGCGAGCCAACCGCCGAGACGAGGCCGACGTAGAACGGAGAGTTCGTCAGCAGCAGCACCAGCCAGCCCTGGGCCACCGACTGCATCCAGGTGCCGGTGAGTGAAACGGTTTGGCCGAAGAGGAAGAGCCGGAAGTTGCGGTGGGCCAGGGCCCCGAATCCGTAGCGCCGCGCAGCTTCGGTCATGTCACCAAATTAAGGCTCATGGAAATCCAGTGTTCCGCGTTTCTGTTTGATCTGGATGGTGTACTCGTCGACTCGCGCGCCGTGGTCGAGCGTGTGTGTCGCCTCTGGGCCGCTCGCCTGGGTGTCGATCCCGACGCGCTCCTGCGGGTCGCGCACGGCCGGCGCACCCGCGACACGGTCAGAATCGTCGCGCCGCACGTGGATCCCGAACAGGAAGCTGCGTGGATCGACAATGTGGAGCTTCAGGACACCGAGGGACTCGTCGACGTCCCCGGCGTTAAAGGCTTCCTGACGAGCCTGCCGGCTCGAAGCTGGGCCGTCGTCACTTCGTGCGCACCCGACCTGGCTCGGCTGCGCCTTTCGTCCGTGGGGCTTCCAATCCCGGAGGTCGTCATCACCAGCGACGACGTCTCCAGCGGCAAGCCGGCCCCCGACGGGTACCGGCTGGGCGCGCAGCGGCTCGGTGTCGATCCCGCCTCGTGCGTCGTGTTCGAAGACGCGCCGCCCGGGATCGCCGCCGGGCTCGCCGCCGGCGCACGTGTCGTCGCGCTTCGCACCACGCATCCGGACGCCGACTTCGCCGGGGCAACGGCAGTGATTCCCGATTTTACCGCCGCGCGCCTGCATCGCGATCAGAATGGGTTCGTTGTCACAATCGCTTGACCGATCGGTGCTAGATTAGGAATCGATGCGCTACACGACGTACAGCCGCTATGTCCCTGGCCTGCTCGAGACGCTCAATCTCCAGGCGCTGCTCGATCAGCTCGCCGATTTTCTGTTGCAGTCTGGATTTGCGGGCGGGCCCTACTCGCACCCGTTCTGGGGCGAATTCGGGGACGAAGATCCCGACCGCTCAGTCGACGCGCTGCGCCAGGCGATCCTCCAAGCTCTGATGGATTCGGGCCAGCTCACGCCCGACATGCTGAACGTGCTGCGCGGCGATTCGACGGGCGACGAGCGAAAGGATGCGGACCTCCAGAAGCAGCTCGCCGATCTGCTCGATCAGATCGTGCAGAAGCTGATCGACGAGGGCTACCTGAATCTCCAGCAGGCGCCGAAGATGCCCGGCGCCCAGCAGCCAGTCCTCGGCCCCGGCGGCATGGCGAAAGAGGCCGCGCAGCAAGTGCAGTTCAATCTCACCGACAAGGGCATCGACTTCCTCGGCTACCGCACGCTGAAACATCTGCTCAGCAGCATCGGGAAGTCGAGCTTCGGTGCGCACGAAACCGAGCATCTGGCGACGGGCGTCGAAGCCGAGGCGGCGAGCAAGCACTACGAATACGGCGACACGCTGAATCTCGACGTCAACGCGACGCTGTCGCACGCGCTGAAGCGCGAGGGGTTGGGCGTGCCGATCAATCTCGAGTACGATGACCTGATGGTACATCAGGCCGAGTACCGCTCGTCCTCGGCGACGGTGCTGATGCTTGACTGCTCCCACTCGATGATCCTGTATGGCGAGGATCGCTTCACGCCGGCCAAGAAGGTCGCGCTCGCGCTCACGCATCTGATTCGCACGCAGTTCCCCGGCGATACGCTGCGCGTGGTGCTGTTCCACGACACCGCCGAAGAAATCCCGCTGGCGCAGCTCGCGCACGCGCAGGTGGGGCCGTATCACACGAACACGACGGAAGGGTTGAAGCTCGCGCGCCGCATCCTCATGGGGCAGCGCAAGGACATGCGCCAGATCATCATGATCACCGACGGAAAGCCGTCGGCTCTGACGCAGCCTGACGGCCGGATTTACGTGAACTCGATGGGGCTCGATCCGCACATCCTTCAGGCGACCTACCGCGAGGTCGCGCTGTGCCGCCGCAGCGGCATTCTCATCAACACGTTCATGCTTGCGCGCGATCGCAGTTTGGTGGAATTCGTGAAGAAGGTTTCCGCGATCTGCCGGGGAAAGGCCTATTTCACGAACACGATGACGCTGGGGCAGTTCATCTTGATGGATTTCATGAGAAGGAAGACGCGCCGCGTAAGCTGATTAATGACGGTCCGGACAACGCTAGCTCTTAGTTCGGCGCTCTTCCCCTTCGCCGTGAGTTGACACAATCACACTCTGCGCCAGCGCGCTCCCACCCAGCGCGGCCTCGCCTCCGAAATACGCCTCCTCGCCGTGCTCACTCAAATCCAGGCCGAGCATCTCGTCCGCGATCCGCGCGCGCGTACCGAACGTCGCGCGGAGGAGCGCGAGGACCGCAATCGTCCCGATCGCGGCAAGAGCGACGGCCGCGAGCACCGCGTAGAGCTGCACGAGCAGTTGTCCCGCATTCCCAGCCAGTAGTCCGTCGTTTCCGGCCGGATTCGCGGCTTTGGACGCGAACACACCCGTGAGCAACGCGCCGCCAACCCCGGCGAGACCATGGCACGAGAAAACGTCGAGCGAATCATCGAGGCGGCTGCGCGAGCGCACCTGAATCGCGAAGTAGCTGATGCAAGCACCGATCACGCCGATCAGCAGCGCGGCAGGAGCCGTGACGTACCCGGCCGCCGGCGTAATGGCGACGAGTCCCACGACCGCGCCCGTCGCCGCGCCGACCGCCGTCATCTTGCCCGTGCGGAACGAGTCGAGCAGCGCCCACGTCAACACCGCGGATGCCGCGGCAGCGTTGGTGTTCACGAACGCGAGCGCCGCCAGACCGTTCGCGGCGAGTGCCGAGCCCGCATTGAAGCCGAACCACCCGAACCACAAGAGTCCTGCACCGATCAGCACCAGCGGCACGTTGTGCGGCGAGATCGGCACGCGCCGATAGTCGCGCCGGGGTCCGAGGAACCAGGCGGCGACGAGCGCTGAGACACCGGCGCTGACATGCACCACAGTCCCGCCCGCGAAGTCGAGCGCGCCCATCTTCTGCAGCCACCCGCCCGCTCCCCATACCCAGTGGGCGAGGGGCGCATACACCAGCGTGGACCAGAGCAGGAGAAAGGCGAGATAGGCGCGGAATCGCATCCGCTCCACGATCGCGCCCGAGACGAGCGCCGGTGTGATCACGGCGAACATCGCCTGATAGACCGCGTGCGCTTGCGCCGGAATCGTCGCGGCGTACGCATTCGGCTCGAGGCCGACGCCACGGAAGAAGGCCCAACTCAAACCGCCGATCCACGGAGAGCCTGGCGCAAACGCGAGCGAGTAGCCGATCACGATCCATTGGACGCCAATCGCGCCCATGGCGACGACACTCATCATCATCGTGTTCAGGGAATTTTTAGAGCGCACCAGCCCGCTGTAGAAGCAGGCCAGTCCAATCGTCATCAGCAGAACGAGGGCGCTCGAAGCGAGCACCCAGGCAGTATCGCCGGCCGAGATGGCCGCCGGCGCCTGCGTCATTCGTTGTCGGCAGCCCGCAAGGCCGCCTGCTGCACCTCGTCAGCGTTCACGGCGGTCAACGCTTCGTTGTTCTGCTCCCCTGTTCGAATGCGGATCACGCGCTCGATCGCCTGCACGAAAATCTTCCCGTCGCCGACCTCACCGGTCCGCGCCGAGGACAGGATCGCGTCGATGCAGGGCTGGACGAACGGCTCCGAGCACACCATTTCGATTTTGACTTTCTCGTGAAACTCCATGACCAGCGTGGTACCGCGATACTGACTCACGATCTCGTGCTCGCCACCATGGCCGCTCACGCGACTCAGTGTGATGCCGGTGATGCCGGCGCGGAACAGCGCCGCCTTGACCTCAGGCAGCCGCTCGGGCCGCACGATCGTGGTAATCAGCTTCATGGCGATTTCTCCTTCGCAGGGCCGCGGTCACCGGCCTGCCAGTCGCCCCGGCGCAACGGAATCCGCATTCCGTCGGTCGCGCCCAACTGTTTCCACAAGCGATCGTGAAACGACCGCACGGTATCCTGGTAGGCCGGCTCGGCGATGAGGTTCTGGCGCTCCGCGGGATCGCGGGCGATGTCGTACAGCTCACGCTGGTCCCACACGCCGTGATAGAGAATGTATTTGAAGCGATCACCCCGCAGGGCAAGCGTCGTCGGCGTGTGCGGAAACGCGTATTCCCAGTAGTACTCGTAGAGCAGCTCGCCGGTGAGTGTATCGCCCGCGGCGCCGCGCAACGCGCCGAGGACCGAGCGGCCGTCTATCGGCCACGGCGCGCGCAAATTCGCCAGCGCGAGCAGCGTCGGAGCGATGTCAATGTTCCGCACCATGGACTTCACCGTCGTGCCCGGCGCGATCCAGCCGGGGGCGTAGGCGAGCATCGGAATCCGGATCGACTCCTCGTACGCGTTCCGCTTGTCTATCAGGCCGTGCTCGCCGAGCAGAAAGCCATTGTCCCCCATGTACAGTACGAGCGTCCGTCGCGCGAGACCGGTGGTATCGAGCAAAGCGAGCACGCGACCTACGCTCTCGTCCAGCGCCAGCAGCGTCTCGGCGTAGCGCCGGTAAAACTCGTCGAAGCGCATCCCGCCGTGATACATGTAGTCCACACCGTGCCAACTGTTCCGCTGTGCGCGCACCCAGTCGGGCTTCCCACGATAGTTCGACGTGTCGTTCGCCATCGTCGGGGGGTATGGGATCGGAGCGGCGGCATAACGATCGCGATGCCTCGGGGCCGGAATGAATTCCGCATGGACCGCTTTGCTCGAGAGAATCAACAGGAAGGGTGCGTCACTGGCGGCACGGCCCTGGCGCCCGAGCCACTCGAGCGCATAGTCGGTCAGGATGTCGGTCGTATAGCCCTGCCGCATGACGCGCCGGCCATTCACGTTGAGCTGCGGATCCACGTAAACGCCCTGACCGGGGAAGCTCACCCAGTAGTCGAACCCGGGTCGCGGTGCGTCGCTGTCCGTACCCTCCCCCATGTGCCACTTGCCGATGTACGCGGTGCGGTAGCCGGCCCGCTGAAAGAGCTCGGGGAAGAATGTCGTGCCGGGCGGAATCGCGCTGGTATTGTCCACGACGCCGTGCCGGTGCGCGTACCGCCCGGTGAGCAGTGACGCGCGGCTCGGCGAGCAGAGCGACGTCGTAACGAACGCGTTGACGAGATGCGCGCCCTGTGCGGCCATCCGATCGAGCGCCGGCGTTTCGAGCCAGGACGGCGCGCCGGGCATGAAGCCCATGAAATCATAGCGATGGTCGTCGCTCAGAATGACGACGATGTTGCGCGGAGGAGCCTGCAGAGGAGCAAGCAGCGAAACGAAGAGCGCTAACAGATTCACGGCGCTCTCCCGACTCTCCCCGATCGAGATTCGAACACGAGCCGGGACAGGTCCCGCACCAGCGCATAGGCATCGTCGTTCTTCGGAATGCCGGCCGTCAGCACCACGAGCACATAGCGGCCGCGACTCGTGGGCTCGACGAGCGCCGCGTCGTGATAGACGACCTGTTCAATCCAACCTGTCTTGTGATAGACCCGCGTGCCCGCGGGCAGCCCGGCTGGAATGCCTTCATTGAATTGCTGGCGAGACAGGATTGCGAGCATTTCGCGGCAAGAGGCCGGCGATGCGGCGGTCCCGTTCGCCAGGGCGGCGAGCAGCATGCCAAGATCGCGGGCCGTCGTCGTATTGTTGAGGCCCGCTCGGTAGGCCTTTCCATCTTCTACGCCGCGCAACACCAGAATCGAGTCGGCTCCGAGCGAGTGAGCAGTGGCGTTGGCACGCGCGGCGCCGAC
>DATFEG010000006.1:0-8609 GCA_035251445.1 Gemmatimonadales bacterium
TTCGGGCTGCATGGCGACCGCCGGCGGCAGCCGCACGGCGCGGCGCACGGCGCTGATCGCGCCCAGCACCGCTGCGCCCACCGTGACGAGCACGGCGATGGCGAGCGCGGTCCAGTCGAGCCGGAAGACGAATTCCGGGAACCGGTAGAACTCGGCATAGCGCGTGATCGTCAGGGTGGCGAGGCGCAAGCCGAGCGCCACGCCCGCGGCGGCGCCGAGCGACAGCGCCACGAGGGCGAACTTCAGGTAGTGCCATCCCACGGTCCAGTCGGTGTACCCAAACGCTTTGAGAACGGCGATCTGCTCACGCTCCGTGGTCACGAGCCGCGCGAGCACGATGTTCAGCAGAAATGCCGCGATTCCGAGAAAGATCGCCGGGATGGCGGTTCCCGACACGCGATTCTGCGCGATCTCATCCTTGAGAAACCGGGCCGAGACCTGATCGTCGCGACCGTACGCCCCCAGACCGCCGTAGGGCTCCAGCAACCGGTCGACGCGCGCCAGCACATCGGGCAGCGCGGCGCCGGGCTCGAGCCGCAAGGACACATCGTTGAATGCGCCCGTCATGTCGAAGGCGGCTTCCATCGCATCGCGCCGCATCCAGAGGACGCCGAAGCGCTTGTTGTCGGGAAAGAGGCCGCCCTCGCCGATCTCGTAGACGTACTCGGGTGAGATGGCGATTCCGGTTATCCGCAGTCGCTGCCAGCGCCCGTTGAGCACCGCCCCGACCGCATCTCCCACCGCGAGTCCGTTCGCCGCGGTGAACGCTTCACTCGCGATGACCTCGTCGCGCCCTCCGGGCGGCGGCTCGAGCCAGCGCCCGTGGCGCAAGTGGAGATCGTTCAGTGCCGGCCGGCCCCGCTCCGGCACCGACACCAGGAGTCCCGTCGCCGGTTCCGCGAGGCCGGGAACGTCGAGCGTCACGCCGGAGACGATGCGAGTCTCGACGATGGCGACGCCTGTAATCGCGCGCAGCGCCGGCTCGAGGGATGCGGGGCCGCGCTTCAGGTGCACGAAGACATCACCAAATCGATACTGCTGGTAGTACGCCGCGCGCGAGGCGACCAACGAGGTGTACGCCGTGCGGGTCGTAACGACGGTGGCCACCCCGCACGCGACGACGACCCCGATCGCGCCGAGCTGGCCCCGCAGGTGCCAGAGATCGCGCAGCAGCTTGCGATCGAGCGCTACCATGACAGCTCGTCCGGACGGGCCCGGCGCCGATTGCGCTGGATCTCGCTGATCTGTCCGCTGCGCAGCCGAATCACCCGATCGGCCATGGCCGCGATGGCCGCGTTGTGCGTGATGACGGCCGTGGTGGTGCCCAGCTCCTCATTGACCCGTTCCAGCACGTCGAGCACGAGCTTGCCGGTCTCGTAGTCGAGCGCGCCCGTCGGTTCGTCGCACAGCAGCGCGTCGGGTTGCTTCGCGATCGCGCGGGCGATAGCGACCCGCTGCTGCTCGCCCCCCGAGAGCTGCGCCGGGAAATGATCCAGGCGGTCGCCGAGACCCACGAGCTTGAGCGCGGCCGCGGGGTCCATGGGGTGCGCGGCGATCTCGGTGACGAGCGCGACGTTTTCCTGCGCGGTGAGGCTGGGAATGAGGTTGTAGAACTGGAAGACGAAGCCCACGTGCTCACGGCGAAAGCGGGTCAGCTCGCGGTCGTTCGCGCCCGTCAGCTCGTGGTCCAGGAAGCGAACCTGCCCGCTCGTCGGGGCGTCGAGCCCCCCGAGAATGTTCAGCAGGGTGGACTTGCCGCTGCCCGAGGGACCTAGAATGACGACCAGCTCGCCGCGGTATAGCTCCAGGTCCACGCCCCGCAGCGCGTGCACGTCCACGTCGCCCAGGCGGTAGACCTTGCTCAGGCCGCGTGCCACGAAGACCGCCTCGGAATGAGACAGGACGGGGGCTGCTGCACTCATGTTGCGCAGCCTAGCCGTGGAGCGATGGCCCGATCCTGAAGGGATGCTGAAGCAACCTTCACCGATCCGCTTTCCTGCTGCGGCGATCGGCAAGGTGCTTCAGCTGCAACGGCCGCAGGTACCAGCCTGAGTCTTACCAGCGTAAGCTCGTCACGAAAACTGGAGCGGCCCGCTGTCTAACGGCGGGCCGCTCTACGTACCGTCCTTTTTCTCAGCGTCTCCGGCAGCGTCCCGAGCCGCCGCTCGAGCGTCACTCGGGCGACGATCCTTCCGAAGCGGTCGCGCCCATCGGCGGGACCGCGTTTTCGCCGTCCCGCCTGATGATCACGGAGCACGGTGCTGCGTCAGACCGCCGCGAATGCGTAGGGCTCCACGGTCAGCCGATTGTCCACATCCGTCACGCTCGGCGCATTCCAAGCCGCGCGTTCCGCATCACGCCGTTCCGCGTAGGTGCGAACGGTCCCGCGCAGAATCGCCTTCTGGCCGTCAATATCGACGGTAATCTGGTCCGCTTCGAATTCGGCCCCCCGGTGCAGGGCTTCCTTGATCTTCTTCTTGACGTCGGCTGATGTGGGCCGCGCTTTCACTGCGATCAGGTTGGACACGCCCTTGACGCCGGTCAGCATGCGTACGGCGTCCTCGGCCGCTTCCTTCTGGTAAAACCACTCGACGTCCCCTGTGAGGGTCACCGTGCCTTGCGCGACCGTGACTTTGATCCGCTCATCGGGCACCGAAATGTGCCACTTGAGAGCGTCCAGCGCCGCTCGCGCGATCTCCGGATCTGGCCGGAGCCAGCTCGAGAGTAGCCGGATCTCGATATCGTTGGCGATCGCCTTCACACCCTTGATTCGACCGGCGAGTCGCTCGGCCGTCAGTTTGTCCGCATAGCTCTTGGCAAAGCCTGCGAGCGTGACGACGCCGCCGCGGACCGCAACTGCGATGTCCTCATGTTGCAGGCTGGGTTCCCACTCGAGTTCATGCTGGACGTCTTTCTGGATTTCATGGTCGCTACGCATCTTGCCTCCTGTGTGTCGGCCTTGAGTACGTTCCCTGCACAGCACCGGCTGTGCCGGTGTCTGCATACGGACTAATTCTCGTCGCCTGCCATGAATCCTCGGTGAAGCGGAGATGAGAAATAGCGGATCGCCACGGCAGGACTCGCTCTACGTACCGTCCCTTTTTTTCAGCGCGCGCTGACACAACCACGGTCCAGGAGTTCCTTCGCCCGAGTCGCAAGGTTGGAATTGTTGAAGCCGGGCAAATGGTCGCCGACGCACCATGGCGACAGGACGGGCGCTTCCGGCAGCGTCCCAAGCCGCTGCTCGAGCGTCACTCGGGCGATGTCGATCGGCAGCAGGGTGACCGACGTCGCGCCAAGCTCGCTGTACGACAGGTGCCCACCTTCGTGGCTCTCAGTTTTCATGTTCAGTTCACCGGTGTATGCGGGGGCCGGCCCCGGCGGAACCCGGAAGAGCGCCACCACCTCGTACGGCGGCGCTCCCGCCGTCGAAAGCTGCGTGCTGGCGAGCAGGGCGTAATCTCCGCTGGCGAGCCAGATCGCCAGTGAGCCATCCGGGTCGGGATGTACCTCGGCGGAGATGGCGCGCCGTCCCTGGCGCAGCAGCCACAAGTGCCGCTCGGGATTCGTCCCGGCCGCAGGGGGAAAGAGCTTCACATTCCAGGGGAAGAACTCGCGCCCGTCGTGGAAGAAGCGAACACGCCCGAAGATCAGTGTTTCCCCCCGGCGTGGCGTTATGTGGCGGCCGGGACGCTGATAGTGGATGGATACGCAGCCCGACAGAACTACAAGCGCCACGGCGATCGAGCGCACGCGCTTCAGCAAGGTGCTACCCACATTTCTTCCGACTCACGATCCCCCCCGTTATCCAACAACTAAAGCGGCCCGCTGTTTGATGGCGGGCCGCTCTACGTACCGGTTACCCGGAGTCGTGCAATTGACTTGCTCGTTCTTCTTCCCGCGGCCATTTGTGGCCTTGAGAGCTCCGGCTTCCATTCCCACGAAGCCTGACCAGCCTCATGGTTCGCCGGTACGGGCGCTGCAAGTCGGTCAAATCGCGGATCGACCTCTTGCACAGCACACCGGGGCGCTATGTCCGGCGTGGGTGAGACACACGATCGGTCTCACCGCTCCCCAGACCAGATGATCATTCGGATCGCCGATTCCGCTTTCCGTTGCCGGTCCTGGAATCTCCCCGACTTGTCTGAGGAACTTCGATGCAAGCTACACATCCGATGTGAAGCGGTCAGGAAGACGCTATGCAGGTTTCTTCAGAGCCACCGTCGCTCCATCATCAGCGAGCTGCACGCTCCACCCCAAGCGCTCCCGAATCGCGTCGCGCAGTGCACTCGCCGCCGATGGTTCGCCGTGCACGAGATACGTCACCAGCGGCGGCCGCTCGAAACCACCGAGCCACCGCATGATTTCGTCACGGTCCGCGTGGGCTGAGAGTGCATCGAGCTTCTCGATGCGCGCGCGCACCGGGACCAACCGGCCAAGCATCTTCACCTCACGCGCGCCCTCTTCCAGCAACCGCCCCCGCGTGCCTGGGCTCTGGAAGCCAACGAGCAATACCGTCGTCCGCTCGTCCGGCAGCCGCAGCGCGAGGTGATGCAGAATCCGTCCGCCGGTCGCCATGCCGCTCGCAGAGATGATGATGATGGGGCCGGCGAGATCGTTCAGCGCCTTCGACTCAGCCGGCGTCCGCGCGAAGCGATAGCGCGCCGGCATGCGGTAGGCGCCGTGCCGCGCGTAGATCTCGGTTGCTTCGATGGCGAGCGGGCTGTCGAGGTAGACGGGCAGCGCCGGAATCCGGCCTTCGCGCTCGAGCTGATCCAGAAGCCTTACGACTTCTTGCGTGCGATCGACGGCGAACGCCGGAATGAGCAAGGTGCCGCCGCGTCGCGCGGTATCCGTCACGATCCGGGCCAGCTGCTCGGGTGCCCCGGCCGGGTGGGTCCGTTCGCCGTAAGTGGATTCGAGCAGCAGCACGTCCGCGGCTGGAACCGGTTCGGGAGCCGGCAACAGCGGCTGGCTCCAACGTCCCAGGTCACCCGAGTACACCAGGCGGATGCCGTCGAGCTCGAGTTGGATCGTCGCCGCACCAAGAATGTGACCCGCCGCGCGGAACAGCGCGGTGCCGCGCGGCAAAACGGGAAACGGCTGGTGGAATGGACGCTCTTGCAGCAGCTCCAGGGCAGCGGCGGCGTCCGCCATGGTGTAGAGCGGCAAGGCCGGGTGGTGCTTCGAGTACCCGCGGCGATTCGCGCGCTCCGCTTCTTCTTCCTGCAAATGCGCCGAGTCGGGCAGCAGCGCACGGGCGAGATCGGCAGTTGCCGGCGTGCAGTACACAGGGCCGCGCCACCCCTGGCGAACGAGCAGCGGGAGGTAGCCGATGTGGTCGATGTGCGCGTGACTGAGCAGCACCGCGGCGATTCCCCCAGGGTTCGCGATTCGTTGGCCCCAGTTCCGTAAGCGCAGCGCCTTCAGACCCTGAAACAGCCCGCAGTCGAGCAGAACGTCCCCGCCGGATGTCCGGACGAGGTACATCGCTCCAGTCACGGTGCCCGCTCCGCCGAGAAACTGCAGCGCCGGAAGCGGGACGGCGCTCAGGCGGTCCGCGACCTCGTCCGACAGCCGTGCGATGTCCAGGTTCTGCATCGTTTGTCACCTCACGAGCAACGTAGCGCAGTTTCCGGGCACGGCTCCTGAAGATCCGCTGAAGGCGCCTTCACGGAGTCCTCAGACAAGAGCCGATATGCTTGCCTGAACTCCTCTCGAGGCTCCAATGACGGCAACGCCAGCCGACGTTCGCGTGAAGACGGTCGCGCGCTACACCTACCACCTCTTCTCGTCGCGGACGCAAGACGACCTGATGATCTATCTCTACGACGCTAACAGCGACGTTCTTGGCCACGTGTACTTCGTAGCGGATGATCAACCGCTTCCAGCCGCGTCGGAGACGCACGGCATCGTCGCGCTGTACTTCCCGCGGTCCGGATTCGCGTCGGTCATGGACATGCTGCGCAATGAGGGTCCGATCGAGCTCCGGTGGGCCGGGCCATTCGATAGCTGCCTGTCGACCGCATTCGAAACAGTGGGGGAAGGAGAGCGGTCATGGTGAAGCGAGGGCAAAAACCTCAGGTAAAACGGGATCGTCAGGTCGAGCAGCGACTGGCAGCGCTCGAAAAGACGGTGCAGGAGCTCGAGAAGATCGTCGGCGACTTGAAGTACGAAATCGAGCAGATGCGGGAAGAGTGACGTCGTCTAGTCAGTCGCCCAGGCGCGTCGCTTGACATCGCCGCGTACGCGCCGCGCGTAATCTTGCAGTCGCCTCCCCGCGGCGTCGAACGCGTCCTGAATGGCGGTGTGCAACTCCGGGTTTGCCTGGCGCCTGATGACAATCTCTTCACCGGGAACGCGGATGTCCACGCGCACGTTGTAGGCGACCGGCGGACCGGCTGGGAAGCGCTGCGGGACCTCAACCATCACGCGACAGCTGATGATACGGCCATAGAACACCTCGAGCTTCTCGACGCACTGCTGGACGAGCGTCCGGGCCGCGTCGCTGTCCTCCACGTTTCGCACGGAGATCTGTGGCGGCGTTTGCATGTTGTCTCCTTCCTTTCCGCCAACATCGTCGCCGCGGGCTGAAGCGGTCGTGTTCTTTCCGGCAAGGCTTCTTCACCAACGCCTCACACTCCTGTCACACCGATCTCGCGATGCTTCCTCCGGCTATCGCATGGAGGAACCATGTTGCGAAAAGCCCTACTCGTCTGCGGCATAATCGCTTCACTGCTCTATCTCGTCATGATGCAAGCGATCCGGTACGACGATTACAACCCGGTCTCGCAAATCGTCAGTGAGCTGTCGGCAATCGGCGCTCCGACGAGAACCCTGTGGTTCTGGCTGGCCTGGGTGTACACCGCGCTGGTGATGGCCTTCGGATGGGGTGTCTGGAAATCGGCCGGCGGCAACCGCCCTCTGCACGTCGTGGGAAGCCTGATCCTCGCCTCGAGCCTCCTCGGATTCGTCTGGCCCTTTGCGCCGATGCACCAGCGTGAGGTGTTGGCCGCGGGCGGCGGCACCCTGAGCGATACCCTGCATATCGTCCTCGCCTTCGTGACAGTTCCGCTCTTCCTGCTGACGGTGGGATTCGGGGCAGCGGCATTCGGCAGGCGGTTCCGTCTCTATTCCATCGCGACCTTGGGGATCGCCTTGGTGTTCGGCGTGTTGACAGGACTGGATGGACCCCGGGTCTCCGCGAATCTGCCCACGCCCTATATCGGACTGTGGGAGCGCATCAATATCGGCGTGTACATGATCTGGCTGGTGGTGCTGGCCGGCACCCTCTTGCGCCGGCGAGAAACGGGGACGGTGAGGGCTGCCGGAGCCACCCGCCACCGCGCACTGACGGGAGCGGCCACATGATCTCGGCACTGATCGCCGCGCTCGGTCTCCTGGGCGTGTACGCGTTCGGCATTCGACCCAGGCTGCGGCGCTGGGGCGCCACCGACAACGAAGTGAACGAGCCTTTCCCTCGCCCCGACATCGTTCCGGGTGGTACGCGGGGCACGACGATGGCGGCCACGATCGACGCACCCCCGTCGGTGGTCTGGCCGTGGCTGGTCCAGATGGGGGTCGATCGCGCCATCTGGTACACCTGGGACTACTGGCGGCCGTGGGGCCTGCGCAGCGCCGATCGGATCCACCCCGAGTGGCAGAACATTTCGGTCGGCCACCGTATGCTCGCCAACCCGAAGGGGAGCGCGTGGTGGGAGGTTGCCGCGCTCGAGCCCGAGCGCTTCCTCGGCCTGCGGATGACGGTGGACCTGCTCGGGCGCCGGTTCGACCCCAACAAGACACCTCGGCGCTTCTACAGCGATTCGCTGTGGGCCTTCCGGCTGGACCGGCTCCCGGGCGGCCGCACCAGACTGGTGACGAGTGGCTACTGGGCGTTCCGGCCGAAATGGCTGCAGGGCATCCTGGGCTTCCTCTTCCTCGAGCCCTCGACGTGGATCATGCAGACGCGCCAGTTCGCGGGGATCAAGCGGCGTGCCGAGCGCGAGACTCGGAAGGGAGTGCACGATGTCCGATATGTATGAGGCTTATCCCGCATCGAACAGCATAGCGCCATCGACCCGGAGCGACGCCTTGCACGCGTCTACCGGCCTGATGGGAGCGAAACGAGCCTCAGCGAGGCGGAGCAGCTCGAGGGCGAAGACGTCCTCCCCGGCTTCTCCTGTCGGCTGGCGTCAATCTTCTAAGCCCGTTGCTGACGTCTTCACAGCGCCAAGTGGATGCCCACGCCCAGCGAGCGCACGTTTTCCTGGTAGAACTGGCCGTACGGCGCCGGTCCGGTGTAACCGTGCAGCTGCACGCTGAACCGCCGCACCGTCGTTCCCTGCATCGGCACGCGAAACTCGATTCCCACGCGACCGCTCCAGCCGACGCGCCATTCGCGTTCCTGCGACGACTTGCCATCGATCGCCGCGATTAGCCGGCCGCTCCCAAGCCGTATGGACGATGGCCGGAACTCGACGCCCGCATGCAGCAGCCCGGGCTTCAGATCCGCCGGCTCGTGCCGCACGATGTACTCGCCGCCCCCATAGCCGCGCACATCGCCGAAGTCGCGCGAGGCGAGCAGCTCGATCGCCTCGAACGAGAGG
>DATFEG010000012.1:0-39671 GCA_035251445.1 Gemmatimonadales bacterium
CGCCGGCGCCCTGATAGAGCTGGTCGCCGGCGCTGACGAGCTGCTCCGGGGTGACGTCCGCGCCGAGCGAGAGCGCGCGTGGCACCTCCGACTGCACCTGGGGAATCTGGTTCGCGATGAGGGTGTAAAGCGCGAGCGTGCAGAGGACGACGCCGAAGATCCGGAGATTAATGGACCACATGCGGCGCCTCCACGGTGGACTGCGCCACGAACGTCGACTTCTCGGCGAGACCGCCGAGCCAGAAAATGAATCCGACGAGGCCGAGGAAGATCAGCACGCAGGTGCTGATCATGATCGCCGCATAACCGAGCGCGGGGGTCGCGGCGGAGGCCGACGTATCGGGCATCACCTGCCACACGTGCCAGTGCTGCCGAATGCCGCTGCGCGCGAATCCCATCAGCCCCATGAGCCACGTGAAGGTGACCGCCAGGATAAACAGGGCATACTGGGAGCGGGGGGGCATTTTGCCCCATTGAATCGCTCCCAACGATTCCGCGCCGCGCGCCATCAGCACGTCGATGACGGTAACAAACACGATACACGCGAGCACCGCGCCCACCTGGTAGACCGAGTAGCCGATCCGGACGATCGCCTCGACGAAGTAGCCGCGGATCCCGTAGTACAGCACGATCGCGGCCGCGATCGCGAACATCGCCCCCTGAATGGCCGTACCGGCCCGGGCCCACGGCACGACGGGCCGGATATTAGCGCGGCGATATAAGAGGAAGGAAAGGAACGTCGCCAGAATCATCAGGTTCACGGCCGTATTCTTGGCGCTCATGACGCCCAGCACGCCCAGGAAGGGGTGGTGCGAGCCACCCATCGCAGCGAGCTCGCGTGAGTCGGCGATCATCGTGTGCGGCGTGCCCCACACGATCGCGCCGATCACGAGCACCGCCAGCAGCCACTTGGTATAGGGCCGAAAGCGCTCGGCGCCCGGAATGCGCCCCATCCCCACCCAGAGATAGTAGTTCCCGGCAAGAAACAGCACGGCGATGAGGAACGCTTGAATCACCCACAACCAACTCATGAAGCCACCCATCATCGTGATGCCCATCGATTGATCGTACTGGTAGATCTCGCGGCCCAACCAGTAGCCGGCGAACGGCAGGACGATCAGGGCGGAGATCGCGATGAAATTGCCGACATAGCCCATCCAATCGTAGTGCGCGCGCTCCTCTTCGCTCTTCGAGGCGAGAAACCGGTAGCTCGCGTACGCTCCGACGATCGCGCCTCCGAACACGACATTGCCAATGAGCCGGTGGATGTTGATCGGCATCCAGGTGTGGTTCATGAACGCTTCCCAGAACCGGATGCTCGCGACGCTGGTCTGGGGCGTGATCTCCCGCGGCGGGGTCATCATGTACGTGAGCCATCCGTCGGCGATGAACATCACGATCGTGCCCCAGACGTTCAGCAGGATCCCGAGACCCCAGTGTACGAGCTTCGCGCGCCCGTACTTCCACCGATCCCAGCCGTAGTAATAGAGGTAGAGTGTGAACGATTCGAAGAAGAAGATCGAAACGTACACCCACATCGACGTCCCGAAGATCGCGGTTAAGTACGCCCAGAACCGGGGATAGAGCGTCGCCAGGAACATCGTGAGCACGGCGCCCCAAATCGCCGTCGCACTGTAGGCGATCAACAGCAGCCGGGTGAACTCCTTGGATAGCCGGTCGTATCGTTGATCCTTGCCGAAGATGCCGATGGCCTCGGCAACCACCGCAAACATCGGCACGCCCAGCACGAACGCCGCGAACATCAGGTGGATCTCGGCAGCGATCCACACGGCCGCGCGGCTGCCGATGATCGGGAAGTCGCGGTACGCGCCGGCCGTGTCGGCGACGGCCTGGAGCAGCAGGTGCTCGGTCATCGGTTATCGGGCATCGGGCACCGGTTTTTGGTCATCGGACACGAAGAACGGCGCTCGTTTGGAGAAGTCGATCGGCATCGCTCTCCGAATCTCGCTGAGCAGCTCCGGCGTGATCTCGCGCAACCCACGCGCGCGTGCCCAGTCCTCGACACGCTTGGTGACGACACCCCGCACGAACGACGGGATGCGTTCCAGGCGCGCGCGCGCCGGCGCCGACCAAGTCAGCGACGGGGCGAAGTCCTGACCGTAGCTGACCTCGTGCAGCGGCTCGATGACCCCGGGCTGGCAGCCTGGGGTTATCGGCGCGGGTTCATAGACGCAGGACGGATCAGCCGCAAGGACGTCGCCCTCCAGGGCGAAGGCCCGCGCACGGCATCCTCCGCACAGTTGTCGATACTCGCAGCGCCCACACTTGCCGCCCAGACTGCCGCCTCGAAGCTGTTGGAAGAGTGGCGACGAATTCCAGATGTCACTGAAGCGCTGCGTACGCAGATCGCCCGCGACCTCGGGAAGGTAGGGGCATGGTGTGAGCTTGCCGTCGGGCGTGATGCGACAGTACTGCGTTCCGCAGGGGCAGCGGGTCTGGTAACGCAGGAGCTGGGAGTCAGGATCTAGGAGATGGACGTGACGCATGAAGTGCGGAGCGCACTTCGCGCGTACCATCATCGTGCCACGATAGTCCCGCTGCCACTTCGCCAAGTCGGCGAGTACCGCTTCGTACTCCGCGGGAGAGAGATCCGACATCCCAGCGCCACGGCCCGTCGCGACGAGAAAGTAGCAGTTGAACGCGACGGCGCCCTGCTCGGCCGACCACTCCACCAGCCGTTCGAGCTCGGTGCGGTTTCCTTTGGTCGCGGTCGTCTGGATGATGAAGTCGAGGCACTGCGCGCGCAGACGGCCGAGCGCAGCGAGCGTGTCGTCGAGCGAGCCGCGGCCATGCCGGAAATTGTCGTGATAGCTGGCCCGCAATGAGTCGAGCGAGACCGCGACGCCGCGCACGCCCGCGGCCTTGAGTCCAGCAATGCGCTCGTCGGTGAGCAACGTCCCATTCGTGCCGACCACTACCGTCGCGCCCCGCTGGGACGCATACGCCGCGATCTGCGTGAGATCCTGGCGCAGCAGCGGCTCGCCTCCTGAGAGAATGAGCATCGGCGCCGGATTGACGGCGAGCAGCTCATCCACGATGCGGAGGCACTCCGCAGTATCGAGCTCGGTGATCGCGCTCTCGCGTGGACCCGCTGAGATGTAGCAGTGGGCGCACTCGAGGTTACAGCGCCGGGTAAGATTCCAAGCCACGACGTGTGGAACGTAGCTCACTGCAGCAGCTTCTCGACCGCGCGTTTCGCTTCTTCGGGCGTCACCGTCTTCATGTCGACGGGGCACTTCTGCATCTTGTCTTCGATGTCCCGGATGGGGCAGCGCGTTACCCCTTGCGCTTTCGCTTCTTCTATAAAGGCCCGCATCTCCGGCGAGAGCGCGTCTTGCCCCTCGGCTTCGGCGCGGATCTGCTTCGCCCGCAGCTCGGTGAACATCACCATCATCGTGTCGACGTCGAACTCATCGGCTTCGATCATCGCCTGTTTATTATCGTCCATCACGCTGGTGGTGACACGCCAGATGCTGTGATTGCGGGCGAATCGCTCGACGGTGTTGCGCGCCAGCGGCCGGGCGATCAACGGCACCAACTGCAAGCGTTGCCAGCTTTCCTCCGTCCAGACGATCGGGTCCGTCGCAACGCGCGGCCGTTTTCCCACGCGTCCCGTAACCGGGCATTTCGTCTCGACTTCCGGTGTTTCCGGCACCGGATCGGCGTCGTGTCCCTGCACCTTCGTCGCTTTCATCTGCTCGGCGGCCTTCACCTCGGCGAGTGCAATTTCTTCGGCGCTGCCGATGCCCATGATCAGCTGCATGTGGGTCGGCAGCAGCTTCTGGATCGCCTCATCGAGCCACTTGCTCGTGACGGTGGGCGGCGGACCGCCATTGCCGACCTTCTCGAGCACGTACTCTTCGACCGCGCGCCGAGCGATCCCCTGGGCGAATGGGGGAACGCGGAGGATTCGGACTTCCGCCTCCGGGGCCCAGGGGAGACCAGCTTGGCCGTCCTCCTCGATCCAGGGGATGTCTTCGGGCCGCACGCCGACGACGCCAACAAGGAGCAGGGAGCAGGGAGCGGCACGCAGAAGATTTTCGGCCTGCGATCCGAGATCGGTCCCATCGATGCGGTGGGCCCCGTGGCGGCCGAGTACGAGCAGCGTGGGCTTCATCTCCTCCGCCCACTGCAGGATCACCTGGAACGGCTTGCCGATCAGGATCTGCGTCTTCAGCGGAACGTCCGGATACTGCTTGGCCATTACTTCGGCGCGCTTGAGATTCGCCTGGCAGAGCTTGAGCAAGCCCTTGTCGATGATGTTGTTATGCAGCTCCTCTTGTTCCTCAAACTTGAAAACCTTCGAGGCCTGATACGACAGCACGTCTTTGATGTTGTGGAAGACGACATGGTGGTATTCGACGTCGAACGCGCTACAGACATAGAGTGACGCGCCGAATTCGTGCGCCAACGCGAGCGCCGCCTTCATCGCCTGGTAGCTGTAGGATGACCCGTCGACGCACACCATGAAGCGCCCGCCGGTGAGCGGCTGCTGATCGCGAACGATCAACACGTCCTTCTCGACGCCGCGCAATACGCGAGCCGCTACACCACCGAGCTGCGAAAACTGTTGCCGTCCGAGGCCGTGCGCGCCGATCGCGAGCAGGTCGTATTGCCGGCCCGAGGAGCCGACGAGCCGGGCGGCGCTGTCTTCGTCCTCCGCGACGATGCGCCCATTCTCGCCGAGCTTTACATCGCTGCGCAGTTTGTCGCCGCCATCGTAGCCGGCGGCGCGGTTCGGGTCGAAGCCGATGAGGCCCGGCAGTCGCCCTGCGCCTTTATTCACTTCATTCACGATCTCTTCGTAGTTGATTCCCTCGAGCAGCTGCCGGGTCAGACCAACGCCCGCAACTTCGCAGCGCTTGCCCAGTTGATCCAGAAAGCTGTCCGCAATGAGCTGCAGGCCCTTTTCGATCAACTTGTCGTGGATTTTGCGTTGCTTCTTGATCTCTTCGGGGGTCTGGAACTGCGCGGGGAGGCCGGTTTCGAGCTGGCGGAAGCGGACATCGTGGAGACGGGCGGCGTAGACATGGTTCCCGGTGATGCGGCCGCCGCTCTTGCGACACATCTCGATCGCGCGGTCGACAGCCCAGTCGGAGTGCTGTGAGTTGTCGACGGGAACGAATATCTCGCGATACACCGCTACCTCCACCGTTTTGATGGCGCGGGATTTATGGCGCGGCTGAGAGCCGCGACTCGGCATCTGCCGCCTGAGCGGCGTCTACCCTCGGTTCACCGATAGGTGCCGAGCCGCGAGTTCACTCGCGATATGCAGGCGATATGCTGTGCTGTCAAGGAACTTATTCACAAGGTCGCCGGGACGATTTGGGCGCCCTCCGTGTTCCAAACCGTAATCGCGTCGACCGGGCAGGCATCGCACGCGCGCAGCAATCGCTCGCGCTCGACGCCGCTCGGATTCACGAACACTGCGGTACCGCTGTCGTCGAGGACGAAGGCTTCAGGCGCTTCGGTGATGCAATCGCCGAATCCGACACAGAGCGTGCGATCGATCCGCACGCGCAGATCGCCCACCTGACGCTCTTCGAAGTCGCTCACATCCCCTCGAGCCCGAGCTCCGCGCGCGCCGTGTCCATCACAGCCGGCGTGATCTCGGTGATCCCCCGCTCCTTCGCGTAGTCCCCGTAAATCTTCTTCACCATCCCGCGCACAAAGCTCGGCACCCGCGCGAGCCGCTCCTGCGCATCGCTCGACCACGCCGGCCCACCCGTCGCCGCAATCTTCCCGATCGTCTCGAACGACTCAGCCGGCACCGTCCGTCCACCGATCTCCACGCCCAAAGAGGAGACGAGCTGGGTCTCCATCGGATTCGTCAGCATCGCGACCACGCGGCCGCACTTGGGACACTTAAACGTGGCCGCCAGCGTCCCATCGCCCGGCACTTGGCGCTCGGCGAAGGCCATTTGCTGATCGCATTCGACGCATAAGAACTTCACAGGCGCGATCCGAGCGCGGACCAGGTGTCAGGCGTCGGGTGCCAGGGAATTCGTGCGAGCACGGTGACGCTGAACTCCGCGGCCAGCTCGTCCGCCGCCGATCCCTTCAACTCTCCGCCAACCATGTTCTCGACGATCCCCAGCAGCTCCGAGCCGCGCTCGACCGCCGCCCGCATGGCGCGGCGCACGGCGTCACGCGATTCGGGGGTCGGAATCGTGACGGTGAGCACCGCGGGCGGATTGCCCAGGATGTCGCAGAGCTCGAGATAGCGCTGCATTCCGGGCGGCAGATCGACGAGCAGGGCATCGAGCACACCCCAGGCGACGTCGCCGAGCAACTCGCGGAGCACCGAGGCTTCCAGGGCGCCGCGCCATACGAAGCTCTCGGACGTCGGGCCCGTGAATGCCAGCGGGGCACCTTCAGCCAGGAACTGCCCCATCGAGACGCACTTCACACCATCGAGCCCCACCGCCGGGGGGCGGGGGGTTGGCACGGCTTGGAGCAGGCCCGGAATGGTGGGTCCATTCAGATCGGCGTCCAGAACACCCACGGTACCACCGCCCCGGGCAAGCGCGCGCGCAAGATGAGCCGTCACATAGCTCTTGCCCACCCCTCCCTTGCCGCTCATCACGGCGATGACCCGCTTCACTCCGGCCAGCTGCTCGGCCACGCGCCGCCGCTGGGCGCCGATCTGATCGGCCAGCCCCGAGCGGTCAGGGTCGGTGAGCTGGTGGTAGGTGCGCATGGAGCCCAAAGCTAGCCGTCAGGCCGGTTGTCCCGTTAGTATCTTGGATAGAAGAAGTGTGGTCTAACCGTCTAACCGAATAGCCGTCTACACATGATCGATGCCTTGAAACAAAAGCTTCAGGCTGAGGTCGAGCGCCTGAATCACGAGATCTCTTTCGTCCTGCCGAAGGAGATCGAAAAAGCGCGCGCCCATGGCGACTTGCGTGAGAACTCCGAATACAAGGCCGCGCTCGAGCGCCAGCAGTTCGCGCAAGCGCGCGTTCACCATCTTCGGCTGCGACTTTCAAAACTCTCCGATGTGCGCGAGGCGGATATTCCGCGCGACCGCGTGGGCTTCGGCTCACGCGTCACCGTCGAAGACATCGACACCAAACAGAAGGAAACGTACGCCCTCACACTCGGCGAGTTCATCGAGGGGGAGGATGGTGGTGAAGAGATGCCCGTTTCGATGGCTTCACCGCTAGGGAAGGCATTGGTGGGGAGAAAGGTGAAGGACAAGGTCGAAATCGCCCTGCCGATAGGGAAACGCAAGCTCAGGATACTCGAGTTGGCAACCGTCCACGACTTGGCCGAACGTCGGTCTTGACTCGCCCGGTCGTGCGCTGATTATTAGTGCGCAATCCAAGGGGGATCTCATGAAGTCTGCACGTCTTGCCACCGCTGTGCTCGCCGCCCTCAGCCTTACGACGGCCGGGCCGGGGCTCGCCGCTCAAGGCAATGACCCCGATCGCACGGTCGCCGGCGGTGGCACGTTCCCGCCCGGGTGGCGGGTGCGCACGGAAACCAACCGGCAGACCGGTCAGCCTGCGCCGCTCGAGAATGTGAAGTTCACGAACATGGGCGCCGGGGAGCTCCATACAACCGTCGGCCCGGCCGCCATCTATTGGCGCGATCGCGACACCATCTCGGGCAACTACCACGTCGTTGCCAAGATGACCCAGATGAAAAACCCTGCCCATCCGGAAGCGTTCGGGATCTTCATCGGCGGCAAGAGCCTCGCCGACTCCGGCCAGACTTACACGTACTTCCTCGTGCGGCCGATCGACGGCATGTATTCGATTCGCCGCCGCGCGAGCTACACGTCCCGCCCCACGGCTGTCGTGGAGTGGACGGCGAGCGACGCCGTGACGAAGGCCGACACGAGCGGCAAGGCGATGAATGAATTGAGTGTTGAGGTGCGGGGTGGGAAGGCAAAGTTCATGGTCAATGGAAAAGAGGTCTATGCAGGCGACGCCGCGAATGTCGACGTCAATGGAGTCGTGGGTTATCGGGTCAATCATAACCTCGACGTCCATTTAGGCCCGCTCGGGATCCATAAGCTGTGACCGCCCTGAACCCCGCCGCTGAAGACGACCGGTTTTCGTTCACGCCGTTCACGCAGCACCCGTTCTTCACGCACGTGAATCGCTGGATTCTGGACCGCGTGATTTCTCCGGGCCGGCAGGTGATCGTCGATCTCGGTTGCGGCCCGGGCGCTGTGACGCAACTGATTGCGGAACGGGTAAGCGGCGAGCAACCGGCGCCGCGCATCATCGGCGTCGATCCGTCGCCGTCAGCGCTCACCAAGGCGCGCGCCGCCATCTCGTCGAAGGTTGCCGAGTTCGTTCAGGGCAGCGCCGAGTGGCTGTCGAATCTCGTGAAATCGGCTGACACCGTCGTTTTTCTCAACGCGATTCACTTGATGCAGGACAAGGTGAGCGTGCTGCGGGAGATCCGTCGCGTACTGAAGCCCGGTGGCTTGCTGGCGTTCAACAGCACGTTTTTCAATGGCGCCTACGTCGAAGGCACGAGCGGATTCTGGCGACGCTGGATCGTGCGATCGGTCCAGGTGCTCCGCGAGAAGGGCATCGAGGTCAAGCACAACGGGCATGCGGCCGCCATGGATTGGCTCTCGGCCGAGCAGTACGGCGAGGCGTGTAAGGCGGCGGGACTGCAACCGACGACGATCGAGCTCTTGCGCGTCAACATGCCGGCTCAAAGTCTCGCCGACATCGGCCGGTTTTCGCTGTTCATCGAGGGTGCGCTACCCGGCGTGCCGCTGGAAGAAGGATCGGAAGCGCTGCAACAGGGACTCGCGCGCACACTGGACGAGCTCAAGATCACCGAGGTGCCTCGTTATTGGCTCGAGGTCGTGGCAAAGGCTGTTTAGCCGCCCAGACCGTCAGGCCGAGCACCAGCAACGCGCCAGCCGTTATCACATTCCACGACTCGAGAATCGACCGCGCTCGCGTTCCCACGAGCGCGGGCGCACTTAGTGTGAGGCAGACGAGCGACGCCCACCACAAACTCCACGCCCACCTTCCTTTGCCCGGCGGGGGCATCACCCGCCAGATCAGCCAGTAGCCCACCAAGAGCGTCACGAAGTGTGCTTTCCACGCGAGTGGGGAGATCAGCGGCATAAGCACCAGGAGGACAGCCAATTCTCCAAACGGCCGCGTGCTCGCAAGAGTCAGAGGGGACCGATTGCCCCAGAAGGCGAGCGCGAATGCCACACCTACGCTCGCGATGAGCGCGTAAAACAGAAAGACGACGCGTTCCGTCGGCCAATCGGCCACGGCCAGCTTCACCGGGTCGCGCGCGCTGCCCCCACTGGTAAGGAAACGTTTCAGCGCCGCGAGGAGCGACTGATTGGAATACCCGGGCGTGGGATCGTGAGTCTCCGCCGTCGCGATCGCCCGCCAGGAACGCCAGCGCTCCGTCGCTTCATTCGATCCGAACACCGCAACCGGCAGCAACAGATTGATCACAAGCAGAAAGCCGGCAGTCCAGCCGGCCGCGCGCCAGGCACCTCTATAGAGGAGATACGGCAGGAGAATTATCGGTACCGCGCGCAAGCTCACCGCGGCGGCCAGAGCCAGCCCACCGAGGCCGTTGTGTCGCTGCTGAAATAGGTGGAACGCCAGCAGAATGAGGAACAAGACGTAGATGTTGATTTGCGTGTGCTGGAAGTGCTCTTGCAGCAGCCGCGCCGACATCAGCAGCGGCACGAGAACGGCGGCGGACGTGAGCGGTGCGGGCTCGTCGCCGGCCAGTCGCGGCATCAGGCGCAGCGCGCCCCACAGCGCGGCCAGGCTCCCGACCTGCCACAGCAGCAACCCCCCGGCGAGGGACACGCGCGCGACGAGCGCAAGGCCGGCTGCCAGAAAGAGGAAAAATGGCGGCCAAGTGTTGATGCGGAGGCCGTACGGATCGCCGCCCTGGAGCACGACCTCGCCCACCTGCGTGTAGCCGGTAAAGATGACGCCATCCAACCGGCCAAGGCTGCGGGCGATCTCCGCCGCGGCGAGCAGAACCAGCAGCCCGGCGACCGCCTGCCGCCATTTCATGCGAGCACGAAAGTGAGTCGCCGGTGCGCTTCGCGCAGCGCCCGCTCCACGAGAGCGGGCGTCTCGCCGCGCGCGAAGATGAACCCCGGATAGCGAGACCCCTCAGGAAAAGGAACGAGTCGCTCTCCGGGATGCGCGGTGATCTGCACGTCCTCGACCAACGGCACAGCCTTCGCTTCACCGACGCCACGAACTTCCTTCAGCGTTCCCGCACCGGGAATCGGAATCATCATGACGCCGGCGGCCAGCCGCTCGCGTTGCAGCATGGGAATAGGCATTCCCAGGGCGTGCCGTAGAATGATCTCTTCCAGTGTGCTTTTGCTCCGTGCTCCGTGCTCCGTGCTCGTGAATCTCAACACCGCCGAGCAACGGCCACCGATCGGCCGGGCCGCCAGCTCGATGAGCCACGGGCCGCGCTCATTGTGGCGGAGCTCGGCGTGAATCGGCCCCTCGGCGAGCCCTAAGGCCCCCGCGGCGCGCTCCGCGCAGTCGGTGATCGCCGCCTGAACGCTGGCGGGAGTCCGGGACGGCGTAACGTAGATCGTCTCCTCGAAGAAGGGGCCGTCCAGAGGATCGGGCTTGTCGAAGATCGCGAGCGTCTGCAGCCTGCGGTTCATCAGGAGACCCTCGACAGCGACTTCGTACCCGGGAATGAATTCCTCGATGAGAAACTGCAACGAGGGCTCACCGCAGGCCGTAGCGTCGGGCTCGGCCAGGATCCGGCGCAAACGGGCATGCGCCGTGAGAAAGTCGCTGGGATTGTCGGCGCGGATGACCCCGCGCGACGCCGATAGCCGCAGCGGCTTGAGCACGCACGGATAGGCGAGGGATCTGCTGATCCCCTCCGGGTTCTCGCCGAAGTTGTGAAGCTCGAAGCGGGGAATAGGAACGCCGGCTTCCGCGAGCAGTTCCCGTTGGCGGTGCTTGTCGCGCGCAGCCACAGCTGCCTGCAACGGATTGCCCTTCAGCTTCAAACGCCCGGCGACCGCGGCGGCGACGATCGCGGTGTCGTCATCAACTCCGACGACGGCATCGATGGGGGGGGGCCGCATGCGCGTGAATGTCTCGAGGAAGTCGGCCGCGCGCTCGGGATGCTGGAAGTCGAGGGTGATCAGGCCGGTTGGATTCGCCGCCTCGAGCGTGCTCGGCTGCTCTGATGCGACGGTCAGCTCCACTCCGATCTGTCGCGCGGCCTCGACGAACGCCGCCGAGCGGTAGGTCGTCGTAGGCAGCAGCAGCAGCAGGCGGGCTATTTCTTGGAAGCCTGAAAGTAGGGGTTTGCGCCTGTCGCATGGTCGGTGATGTCGACGATACCGCGGACCTCCGGCACGAGCTGCGCCAGCATACCCTCGATGCCCTGCCGCAGGGTCACATCCGCCATGCCGCAGCCCTGGCAGCCGCCGCCCATGCGCAGCATCACCACCGCGTCCTGGATGTCGATGAGCTCGACATGCCCGCCGTGCCGCGCGACCATCGGGTTCACCTGCGTTTCGAACACCTTGGCGACTTGCTCGTACAGCGCATCGTCGTTGACCACCGAGGGGTCACCGGTTGGCGGCCGTGCGGCAGGTGCGACCGCCGGCACGTTCCCCGTCAATGTGGATCGTATCGCGTTCCCGACTGCCCGACCGACGCCCTGCCAGGGCGCCGGCGATGCCTTGTTCACCGTCACGATATTGCCCGACACAATCACCTCGGTCACACCAAGGCCCGGAATGGCGAAGATCGCTTCCGCCAACGGAGAACCCGTAGTATCGTCGGGCGAAGCAAACCGGCGCACGCCGCCCGCCAGCACCGGCACGCTAACTACAAACTTGCACCGGTTGTTGTCGATGGGCTCGGCCGTTATCCGGATCTCAGAAGGCATATCGCAATATACGGGACACGTGCAACGGGAAACGGGACACGGGAATGTCTCGCGTTTCCTGTTTCACGTTTCCCGTATCCCGTTTCTCATGAGCTTCGCCGCATCTACCATATTCCGCAGCGACGCGAGCGTCTCGTCCCAACCTCGCGTTTTCAGCCCGCAGTCAGGATTCACCCAGATCTGCGCGTCATCCAACACGCGGCGCATGCTCTTCAGCGCCGTGGTGATCTCGTACGTCGAGGGCACGCGCGGCGAATGAATGTCGTAGACCCCCGGTCCGATCTCGTTCGGATACTTGTACTGCTCGAATCCCTCCAGCAGCTCCGAACCCGAGCGCGCGTTCTCGATCGAGATGACGTCGGCGTCCATGCGCTCTATGACCTGCAGCACGTCGTTGAACTCGCTGTAGCACATGTGCGTGTGGATTTGCGTCGCGTCGCGCACCCCGGCGGTCGAAAGCCGGAATGCGTCGACGGCCCACTCCAGATAGCCCGCCCATTGCGACCGCCGCAGCGGCAACCCTTCCCGCAGCGCCGGCTCATCGATCTGAATGACACGGATGCCGGCGCTTTCGAGATCGACCACCTCGTCGCGGATCGCGAGCGCCAGTTGCTTCGCCGTCTCGGACCGCGGCTGATCGTCGCGCACGAAGGACCATTGCAGAATGGTCACCGGCCCGGTGAGCATCCCTTTGACCGGCCGTTTGGTGAGCGACTGCGCGTAGCGGCTCCACCGCACCGTCATCGCGCTGGGCCGCGAGACATCTCCGAAAATGATGGGCGGCTTGACGTAGCGCGTGCCGTACGACTGCACCCAGCCGTGCTCGGTGAACGCGAAGCCCGCCAGCTGCTCGCCGAAGTACTCGACCATGTCATTGCGCTCGAACTCGCCATGCACGAGCACGTCGAGACCGAGCTCTTCTTGGAGCCGAATCGTCTTACCGATCTGTGACTCGATGAAGCGGTCGTATTCCTCAGTGGTCAGCTGTTTGTCGTTGAGCTTGCGCCTGGCCGCGCGCACCTCGGTCGTCTGCGGGAACGATCCGATGGTCGTCGTGGGAAACGCCGGCAGATCGACCTGCGTCTTTCTTCGCACCGCGTACCGCGCACCGCGCACCCGGTCCTTCTCCGTGACCGCGGCGGCTCGGCGCTGCACGGCGGGGTTGTTGATCCGCTTTGATGCGCGGCGCGACTCCACGGCATGGGTGCTGGCTTTGATCGCTGCATGATCGTTCCTCGCCAGCGCCACGACCTCCTGCAGCTTCTGCTTGGCGAACGCCAACCAGCTCTTGAGCTCGCCGTCGAGCCTGGTTTCGAGATCGAGATCGAGGGGTGTATGCAGCAGCGAGCACGAGGGAGCTACCCACAGGTTGCCGGCACCTACCGTCGCCGCCGCCCGATCGAGGAGTCTCCGCTGCTGCTCGAGATCGGCGCGCCAGACATTGCGTCCGTCGATAACACCGGCGGACAGCACCCGACCCTTCGGCCAGGCCGCGAGAAGTTTGTCGAGCTGCTCGGGTGCACGCACCAGATCGACGTGCAGCCCGTGCGCGGGCAACGCGAGTGCCGTGGCCGTGTTGTTGTCCAGGCCCGCGAAATAGGTCGCGACGAGCAGCCGGGCCTTCCCCGTGCGCTTGGAGAGCTGGCTGTAGGCGTGCACGAACGCGGAACGCTCCGCTTCAGTGCGGTCGAGCGCCAGGGCCGGCTCGTCCAGTTGGATCCATGTTGCGCCCGCCTCGGCCAGCTCGCTCAGCACCTCGGCGTACACCGGGAGCAACGCGTCGAGCAACGACAGCCGATCGAACGCGTCGCCTTTCGTCTTGGCGAGCAGCAGGAACGTGACGGGACCGATCAGGACTGGGGTCCCATCGAGGCCCAGCGACTTGGCTTCGCGAAACTCCATGACCGGCTTGTGCGACGACAACCGGAACACCTGGTCGCGCTCGAGCTCGGGCACGATGTAGTGATAGTTCGTGTCGAACCACTTCGTCATTTCCATCGCGGTGACATCGCGGCCTTGGCCCTGACTGCCCCGCGCCATCGCGAAGTACGTGTCGAGGTCGACTTCTTTTCCCTCCCACCCGTAGCGCGGCGGAACCGCGCCGACCAGCGCGCACGTGTCGAGCATCCGGTCGTAGTAGGAGAAGTCGTTGACGGGAATGCGGTCGATGCCGATGTCGCGTTGCAGCTGCCAATGGCGACGTCGCAGCTCGGCACCAGTGGCGAGCAGCTGATCGAGTGCGACCTTGCCGCTCCAATAGCCTTCGGTCGCACGCTTCAATTCGCGCGCGGCACCGAGAGGTGGGAAGCCCAAATTCGAGGCGATAGTCATATGAGGACGGGAATCTAACCCCTCTCTCCGGCCGATACCTACGGGCTCACTCCTCCGAACGGTACTTGGCCCGCTTATTGCGAAAACTGCCCTCAGAAACCGTGATTCTCAAACCGCGCAGGGTCCAGTCTGGGTCGGCGCCCGTCGTCATTGGGTTGGCGGCGGGAGCTTTCGTGCTGCTCGCGGGCGTGCTCATAAACGGCTGCCAGATCAGCAAGTTACTGACCGCCGCGACCGAAGAGAACGTCCCACTGGCCGTCAACCCGACGCAGGTACGTGACTCCGCCCTGATGGGCTCGAGTGCCCCACGCGTTGCCAATCTCAACGTCTCGAATAGCGGTGGCTGGGCCGCGACGACCGGGAGTGACTGGATTCGAATGAACCCGTCGAGCGGTGGCGCGCGAGGGACCGTACGCCTCTCACTCGATCCCAAGGACCTCGCTCCCGGCTGGCACGAGGGTGAAGTGATGGTGAAGCAAAAGAGCTCCGACGGCGACAGCGTCACGATCGACGTGAGCTTCTTGATCCTTCAGCCGATCCTGTCCGTCAGCACCACCAGCCTCAAGTACACCGCGTACGACGACCACACCGTGTTTCACGACACCGTGAAGGTCGCGAACAAGGGAAACGGGCCGCTCGTCTGGACCGCGCGGATTGCTCGCGGGAGCGACTGGATCAGTCTCGGCGCGACAGCAGGCGATGGCGCGGGGGAAATCCCCGTACGGATCAGCAGTAAAGGTCTGATCTTCTTCGCCACTTATCGGGACACGATCATCGTCGATGCCGAAGGCGCCAAGAATAGCCCGGCCAGGATCGCGGTGCAGATCCGCCGGAGGAAGGACGACTGATGCCCACGCCACGGAGCGTCCGCCGGCTTCTGCTCGCTGCCGCGATGGGGGTCCTCACCCTTTCGGTTGCCACCTGCCAGCTCGATCGCCTGCTCAAGGCGTCGGCGCGGGTCCAGCATCCGGTCCTCGGCGTGAACCCCACGCAAATCACCGATTCCGCCCGCGCAGGATCCGATGACGTGCGCGAGCAGACGATCGAGATCGTGAATAACGGTGACGGGAGCTTCAGGTGGTCCGCCAGCAAGGACAAGGGGTGGATCGATCTCGAACCGACGGAAGGCAGCGCGCCGGGAACTCTCACTGTATCGCTCGATGCGCATGGCCTGGCACCGGGGAGCTACAACGGCACGATCACAATTCGCGCGGAAGGGGTTGGCGACAGTGCTGCAACGGTCAGCGTTGCGGTGCAGTTCATCGTGCAGCGAGCCGGCCTGGTAGTCGCTCCGGGCTCGCTGATGCACGGCACGAACTACAAGAGCAACGAGGAATTCCAGGGCGCGCTGCACATCAGCAACACCGGAAACGGCGTACTGGTGTGGACGGCGAGCAAGAGCAAATCGTGGATCACGTTGGGAGCGGTCGCCGGCGTGGGATCGGGCTCGGTTCCGGTGACGGTTTCAAGCAGGGGTCTCGAGCCCGGCACATACACAGACGAAATCGTCATCACCGCGCCCGGTGCGGAGGGAAGCCCGGTGCGGGTTCCTGTGACACTGAATGTCTTCATGCCTGGCCTCGCGGTGGCGCCGTCCTCGATCCATCGGATCGCGAATTTCGGCGATGTCGTTCCCCTCACGGATACGCTCACGGTCGGCATCAGCGGCGGTGGAGCGCTGACGTGGACAGCCTCGGAGTCATTCCCGTGGATTGGGATCTCGACCGGCGCCGGCGCCGCGCCTCCGAGCTCACAGGTCATTGTCACGCTCAGGCCGGCCGGACTTGCCGCCGGCACATACAAAGACACGGTCGTTTTCCACTCGCCGGAGGCGACTAACGATCCCGTCAAGATCCCGGTGCAGTTCGACATCGCCCGGGCCGTGCTGACGGTGACTCCGGCGGCGATCAGCGACGCGTTCCCACCGGGAGACAAGCAGAAGCGCACATACTCGCTGGCGATTACCAACGGCGCCGCAGGCTCGTTTGCGTGGACCGCGTCCGATGACGCCCCCTGGATCGCCCTCAGCAAGGCGGCCGGTATCGGAGCCGACACGATCACCGTGGCCGTCGATCCGGACGGCCTGGCACCGGGCACCCACCGCGCCGATGTGACCGTCACGTCGCCCGGCGCGACCGGTAGTCCCGCGACCGTTGCCGTGACGTTGAACATCCAGGCGGCCTGCCAAATCACGAATCTCGGCCCCGACGATCAGGACAACGGCACGCTGAGCGGGAACGATTGCATTGCGCCACACCGGCCCGGAAGCCGCGCAGAGCTTTACACGTTCAACGCCGGAGCCGGCGACGCATTCTCGATTCGGATGACTGCGCCGTCGCTCAACTCGTATCTGATTCTCACCGATGCGAGCGGCAACGTGCTCGCGCAGAACGACGAGTGCCCGGGGTTAACGCGGACGGCTTGCATCGCGGACTTCAGCATGCCAGGCGCAGGTCAGTACACCATTGAAGCGACGACATCCGCGGCGAGTGAGACCGGAAGCTTCACCATCACCTTGTGGCGTGAGCTGTCACCTCCCGCACCCCAGGCCCTGGGCCAGTTCAAGAACGATGGCAGCACGGCACTCGCGATCGACGGGACGACAAACGAGAACGCGGTCGTCCTCAAGGGCACGGTCCGCGATCCCAACAGCGCTGATTCCGTGCGGCTCGAGATCGAGATCGAGCCACTCGGCAGTCCGTTTACCGATGCGAGCACGCATCACAGCGAATACATCGCCGCATCGCGCGGCAATGTCGTGGTATCAATCAGTGTCGGTCCTCTCGGCGACGGAGGTTACCACTGGCAGGCCCGCAGTTGTGACCGCACGAATCGCTGCAGCGCCTGGCTCAAGTTTGGTGGGAATGCGGAGACCGCTGCTGACTTTACTGTGAACACGGCGCCGCCCCCACCGCCGCCACCGCCGCCACCGCCGCCACCACCACCACCGCCCCCACCACCGCCGGGAGGCTCGCCGCGGCCGCAAGGAGTCACATCATGATCCGCCTGTCCACCACACTCCTGCCGGGTGCAGTGGTGTTCTTCGCGCTTTGCGCTCTCCCCGTTGTTGCTCAGGGACAATCGGCCAGCGACTTCCTGGATCAGGGAATCCGCGCCTACGCGGTGCGGGAGTACGACGGGGGCGCCTGGCTCCTGCGTCGCGCGCTGTCGGACGAGGGAGCGGGCGCGTTGAGCACGAGGGACGCCGCACGCGCAACGATGTACTTGATGGCCATCGAGGTTGCGCGCAATCAGCGCGACTCCGCACTGGCCGCCGCCCGTCGTCTGGTCGTGCTCGATCCGCGCATCCGGCCCGACGAGCAGAGCTTCTCACCGCAGGTGATCGCCGTGTATCAGGAAGCTCGCCGCAGCTCGCCCAGCGTGTCGATCCGCGCTCCGGGCGACACGGAGATCAGGCCGGGATCCGAAGTCTTTGTGGTTCGACTGGGTTCGAACGCGGCGCCGGAAGTGAGTGCGGTCGTGACGGGCGCGGATGGCCGCGTCGTGCGCAGCCTGTATAGCGGCACCATTCGGGATAGCGTCGACGTGCGCTGGAACGGTCTCGACGCATCGGGCAACACTCCACCAGCCGGCCGCTACTCGATCGTCGTGACGCCTGCCGGCAAGGATCGGCGCGCTTGGATGCTGCGCTTGCCGCTCGAGCTTGCGCGCCCCTCCGTCGACACAGCGCCGTTGCCGCCGGCGCCGCCCGATTCCCTCTTCAGGCCTGAGCGGGGCAATTACAGCTCGGCGTTCCAGGCGCTGATCCCGGGTGTCGTCGCCGCGGGTGCGATTGTGGTGGTCCCGAACATCGTGGCAAGCGGCGAGCAGGCCAGCAAGGCGCGCTTCGTTGTGGGAGGCACCGTGGCCATCGCGAGCATCGCCGCTTTCTTTTCGCATAACCCCGGCCAGCGTATCCCGGCCAATGAGCAGTACAACCGCAACCTGCGCGAGGGTTGGAAGCGCACTGTCGCCGAGACGTCGCGTCGCAACGCGGAGCGGCTGAAGGGCGCAAGACTCGTCATCCGTCCCGGGGCGCCGTCCCTCACCACGGTGGATACGCCATGAGACTCGCGCTTTTTGGGGCCGCGGTCTTCGTGATGGCGCTTCCCGCTGTCGCCGGAGCGCAGCACGTGAATCTCGGCGTGATTGGTGCGCCGCAAATCGTGAACAGTCGTGTCGACGGGTCGAGCAGCAGGCTGACGGGGACGGTGTTCGGCGGAGAGGGCACGCTTGTCGGCGAGCGGTTTTCGATTCGGCTGCGCTACGCACAAGGTGTCGTTGCCGCAAAGTCCGACACCGGCGCCGAGCGACGCCAGGTAGTCGAAGGCGAGGCCCTCATCGGCCTGCGCGTGACACAGTGGCTCACGCTCTGGGCCGGCCCGAATGCGCGCGCGTATACCTTCGGCGAGACGGACCAGCGCTGGCTGTTATGGACCGGGCGTGCGACGGGTCGAGGCACTCTGCTGCCCGATCGCATGCAGACCTATGTCGAGCTGTGGGGAGCGTTGACGGGAAGTGTCGGCAATCCGGCTCAGAAAGCAGGCGGCCGAGGGGCCGATGCCGGACTGGAGCTTCGACTCAGCAGCCAAACGCCGATCTGGGCCCGGCTCGGCTATCGCATCGAGTCGTCGCACGCCAACGCCCTGCGGGAGACCGTCGAATCGATGACGGTCACGGTGATCTACGGCTTCCCGCAGTAAGGCAGGATCAGGGGTGCGGCGGAACCGGCGCGTGCGGCGGCCGACCGCGCTCGGGCGGCGGACCGTGACGCGATTGCGCGGCCGCGGCGCGGGCAAGTCCCGCTGCCGCCTGCGCTGGTGTCGCACCCCGTGCCATCGCCGACTGGACGCGACCGGGTAGCGCCAGCAACTCGCCCGGAGCTTGTTGCGCGCGCAGCGACGTGCCCACCAGCTTGACGGTCTCCTCGCGCGGCACACCCATGGCGGCGAGCGTTCCCGCCACGCGCAGTCCCACGATGACGTCCGGCGTCGGCCGACCCGTGCGCGCCAGCTCCGCAATGTCACGGCCCCGTAGGCCGGCTGTGATCGCAAACCCACCGGCCGCGATTTCCAACGTGTCGACCGGACTTGCGACCCCGGCATCCCGCAGCGCGGCGGCCGCGCTATCGAGCTGAGCGACGACCCCGCGGATCGCGCTCGCCACGCGCTCGGCGGGGATTGCCTTGGCGTTTCCTTCGAGGGCCTTTTGAATCATCGGCTCAACCGGCAGACCGCGCCTGGCGGCGGCGCTGCCCAGCTCCTGAACGAGTACGGCGATTTCAGGAGACACCCGTCCCGCCAACCGCTCCGCGATCGCTTGTTGCGCGTGGAGCACACTCGCCGGCAGCGCCAGGCCAATGAGCAGACCGTAGAGACGCGTCATAAGGTCAGGACGCTGTTGCGCCGGCCAAATCCATCGTCGACCGCGGGGGCGGTCGGGTCGGGCACCCAGCGAGCACCGTCCACGACGAAGGCATATTGGTGTTCGCCGGCGGGAAGAGCGAGCGTCGCGACCCACAGGTCGCCGGAACTCGAACGAACCAGCGGCGTGGCCGACGGATCCCAGTGATTGAACGTTCCCGCGACACTTACCTGATGGGCGTCGGGAGCGACCAGCACAAACCGCACAGTGACCATAGGGATCGGCGTAGTCGCTGTTGGACTGGAGCTTCGGCCCAGCCACAGGACGAGCGCTGCTGCGGCTGCCAGCGCCGGCGCGAGCAACCAGGCCAGGCGTCGCTGGCGCTTCCGCTCGAGCGCGGCCATGACCCGCCAAGTCACCCCCGGAAGCGATGGCGGCTCACGATCGATCGCCGCGAGCAACCGCAACGCCTCGTGACCCTCCTGGCGCAGCTCGGGCGGCAGGTCGGCGAGGGTCACCTCACCATCCAGTAGCTGCTTCACCTGAGGATGAAAATCACGATTCGTCATGCGTGGTCCCGCAATTCCTCTCGTAGCCGGTCGTATGCCCGATGCATCCGCATCTTGAGCGATGGGACCGACGTCTTCAAGCGTTCCGCAATCTCCATGTACGACAGTCCTTCCACGTGCTTCAACACGAACACTTCGCGCTGTTCCGCCGTGAGTCCCATCAATGCGCGCTGCAACGCGCGACGCCGCTCTGCCGTTTCGGCTCCATCGTCCGAGCGGTCACCCGTGGGCAGCGTGGCAGCAGCGTCGAGCGAGACCTGCGGCCGGTACTTTCGCTGCTCGGCAAAACAGCGATTGCGAAGAATCAGAAAGAACCAGCCGATGAAGTTGTCGGGGTCGTGGCACCGAGCCAGCTGATCGAACGCCCGCACGAACGCGTCCTGCACGGCATCCTCGGCTGCGTCTATCGAGCCCAGCATGCGCGCGGCGTAACGGGCATAGCGATCGCGATACCGTTCGACCAGCACGGCGTACCGTTCGCGGTCACCCTTTAACACCGCCCGAACGATTTCGCCGTCGGGGAGACCCCGGTCCGCCCCTGCCTCACCGTGCAACTATTCCCTCCGCTAAAGAGCGCCGGCATCGGGAGATAGTAACGTTACCTTTCTGCATGACAGGCATCTTTATCGTGGCTATGCCTGCGACGCCAGAGCCCCAATCACCAATTCTCCCCGACGCGACGCTCCTGGAGCGCCTGGCCGAGCGCGACTCGGCGGCTTTGATGGAGCTGGAGCGCCGGCACCGCAACTCGCTGTATGCACAGGTATATGGCGTGCTGTCAGATGCCGCGGTGGCGGAGGAAGTCGTCCGCGACACGTTTATGGAGCTGTGGTATACCGCTGGGCGAGTTGTCGGTAAGCAGAGCGCCTCGAATTGGCTGCGTGACATGGCCAGGGAACTCGTGCGCGCCGAGCTGGCGCTGCGCGATCCATTCTACTCGACATCAATTCGGAGGACAGATGAAGCGGATGACGTTTTTCGTGCCCGCGATCCTGTTGCCGACCCTGCTCGCCGCACAAACGCCGGCGCCGAACCCCCGTGCCTCGGATACAGCGAAAGCGAAAGTGGCGGCAGCGATGGCACGCCGCGCGACCCATGTGCGTGGTGAGGCTGTCGGCCTCGACAATCGACCAGTAACGCCTGCGACGCCCGCCACGCGGGCCACACGCGCCACGCCGGCCGTGCCGAACCCTGATGGTGGGCCCGCGACGCGCGCGACCCCCCCGACACCCGCGACGCCGGCTGTGCCGGCATCACCTGCCAACCGGCCCGACAACGCCGGAGCTGACCGCGGTCGCCGTCCCTAGATAGCGGCGTTCCTCGCTGCTGTATCTTACCGGTCCCATGCGCATGGGACCGGTTTTCATTTTCCCCGCGCTCGCGATGTTTCCACTCGGCTTGAGCGCGCAAAGTCAGGCTTCGCTAGGAGTGGGCGCTGGGATTGTCCGGCACTCTGGCGGATCGAGCTTCAGCGCGCTCACGATGGCTCCATCCATTCTACGCCTGTCCCCTTCACTCTATCTGGGCGCCGCAGGGGGCATCTCGCTGCTCGAGAATGAGGTGTGGGCCGGCCAGGGTCGCGCCGACATCTGGGCTGCGTTCCCGCGTCGCTCGAGCGGCTTTCGCGGTGCCATCAGCGCCGCGATCGGTGCTAGCACGAGATCTGATGCCCTCGGCGCGGCATCTGGAACAGCGCTACTCGAGGGACTCTGGAATGACGTTGGCCGGCATGGTGATGGGGGAGTTGCGGTCGGCGGCGGTTGGGCGAGCGGCGCGATTGAAAGCTTGCCGGGCGTCGGCGCCCTGCGGCTGCGCGCGCGCACTTGGTGGCAACCATCGGGCTGGCCTACGCAGCTGACCCTCACCGTCGAAGGCACGCGCTTCGACGGCGCGTGGTATACCGATGTGGTGGGCGGCGCCACCGCCGATCGGTCGCGCTGGAATGCGTCGCTGTGGGTCAGCGCGCGAGTGAGCGACGCGTATCAGTCCGCTGGGGCGGTGAGCGCGGTGTTCCAGTATTTCATCAAGCCGTCAATCGCGCTCGAGGCGGCGGGCGGCAATTACCTCAGCGACCCCTTTCAAGGGCTGCCTTCAGCGGGCTTCGTTACCGGCGGTCTGCGGGTCTATTCGCGGCGGCGGGTGCAGGCGCACTCCAGTACAACGCTCCAACCGTTGGTCGCGCAGCGTCGGGGCGATTCCCTGGTGGTCCGGTTCCGAATGCCCGCTGCCAGGAGTGTCGCGATCGCCGGCAATTGGAACGCGTGGACGCCAAGCGCGCTGCGCGCCGTGGGTGAGAACGTCTGGGAAGCCGCGCTGCTGCTTTCACCTGGAACGTATTACTTCAGTCTGCTAGTCGATGGAAAGGACTGGGTTGTGCCCGGGGGTGTCGCCCTCGTCCCCGACGGCATGGGCGGCATGGTGGCAATACTGACCGTGCTGTGACTTGCGGACTGCTGGTCGAGCCCATACGATGGCGGCGGCGTAGCGTCCGTGCTGCTTCTCTTTTGAGGAGGTGCCGATGGGGAAGATCAACATGCCGAAGGTGGTCATCGGTGGGCTGCTGGCCGGTCTCGTATTGAATGTGATCGACTATGTGACGTTCGGAGTGGTGCTGCGGGATCAGATGGCGGCAGCAATGCAGGCACTCGGTAAGCCTCCGGTGCCTGACACGCAGATCCCCTTCTTCGTGGCGGTCGATTTCGTCGCCGGAATCGGCCTGGTGTGGCTCTACGCGGCCATGCGCCCTCGCTTCGGCGCGGGTCCGGGCACCGCCGCCAAGGTCGGCGTCGCCGGCTGGTTCTTCGGCGGCTTACTGCCGGCGCTTTTTATGTGGCCGATGGCTTTGATGCCACACAATCTCACGGTTGTCGGAACTCTCGTCGCGTTGGTGCAGTGGCCGCTCGCCACAGTGATCGGCGCGAAGTTCTATCTGGAAGGATCAGGAGCGGGCGCTGCAATGGGAACCGGCGCAGGGATGGGCGCGAGGATGTAACCCGCGCAAGGGACGCGCAAAACTGTCGGGTGGTAGGTGCACTCGGCGGTTTTGACATATGCTGTGGAAGCGCTCCTACTGTTTGGCGACCGTCTTATATGCGAGCCGGTGAAATCCGAACTCGTCGGTGGCCGTCACACGTAGCCAAAGGTAGGCCTCACCCGGGCAGCCCTGGCGCGTGTACGTCGGGCCGGTACCCACTTGTTGCCAAAACATGCCATTCCCAAATCCTGTCGGGATGCCTTGCTCCCAGACGTACGTGAAGCTAGTACCAACTCCCGCGGCTGACGCGGTCCAGGTGTAGATGGCGGTACAATTCATGACGTCAGGTCCCGAAATAAACGCATCATCAAAGAAGGTGTGCAGGAGCAGGTTCGGCGACCCCGTTCCAATGTTCGTCAAGGCGTCAACTGTCGCGCGGGACAAGATTGCAGACGACACCTGGCTCGGCGGTGCATCGGAGTCACGCTGCAAGTACGCAGCAGCTAATCCGGCAACGTGTGGTGCGGCCATCGAGGTCCCACTCACAACCATCGTCGCCGTGTTACTCGACCACCAAGCCGATAGTACGTCCTGCCCCGGCGCGAAAAGATCAAGGCAAGTGCCAAAATCGCTTCCCAAGGTCGGGGACGACACCCACCGTGCATCGGACGCGTTCGATGCACCGACGGTGACCGCCGATGGCACTCGGGCCGGCGACGTGTTACAGGCATCGACATTGTCGTTGCCAGCTGCCACCACGACTGTAACGCCTGCGGCGATCAAATCGTAGACCTTGGCGTCCACTGCCGAGTCAGCTACTTGTTGACCACCCTCGACGACAGCGAGACTCATGTTGGCTACCGCAGGGGTCACATGATTCCCAATCACCGAATCGATCCCCGCCATCCATACATCAGTCAGATCGGGCGTAAACGGGTCACAATCGATGACACGAACGGCTCGGAGCTGCACCTGTTTGGCTACGCCATATGTGACTCCGCCGATTATGCCGGCCACGTGAGTCCCGTGTCCGCTGCAGTCCTGACCGTTTCCACCGGTGAGATCGAACGCGATGGCCGCCCTCCCACCAAATTGTGAGTGCGTCGTAAGGATTCCTGTGTCGAACACGTATACGGTGACTCCATCGCCCCGTTCGTTGTAGTTGTAGGTGCCACCGAGCGGTAGAGTCCGTTGATCGATGCGATCAAGCGCCCAAGTCGGATTAGGCAGGCAAAAGTCGGCTAGCCGACTGACGGGGCAGGGAGCGACTACTTCGACCGACCGGATTGGTTCCACAATCCTGACTGCCGGATTTCGGCGTAGCGCCTCCACAGCTGTGGAGGGAAGATTCGCCGAAAAGCCCTTGGTGCCGTGTGTGAAAAGAAAGCGGATCTTGCCGCCGTGCGCTGAAATGATTGACTGCGCAAAGGCGTTGGGATCAGCTTGCGCGTTCGCGAGCATGACGATTACCCCTTCGCCCTCGCTCGATGTCTGCGCCCGTGATGATGTCATAACATCCGGTGCGGTGAGCGTGGACGGAGTGTCGCGACAGCCGACGATGGTAATTAGTGCTACTGTGCTACCAACTGCGCTAGCCGTGGAGAGTACAGTCGTACGCATGAGAGAATCTCCTTTGGGCTTTGTCCCGCTTCTCAGATTCGCTTTACGAAAAGGTGCCGAGCTCTCTGTCCAGAGCGACGATTAATTACACACTGCGCTGCCCAATGTGCCCCGACGGACGAACTGCCATTGACGTCGTGTGACCACAAAAACTGTGGTCGCGTCCGTGCAACACTCGGTTTACAAGAACGACTTCGTAGGCGTTTATCGGTTCGCGCCTAGGCTTCGTTTACACGGCACTTAGGCGAGGCGCGGGCCGTGGTCGAGTGGCTTGACAGCGTTGAATGCTCAAAAAAAACCGCCGGGAGGCATGTCGCCGCCCGGCGGTCGTGTTTTCTGCCCTTCTAGTAATTGAAACGGAACGTGAGTCCGTACGTGCGCGGCTGGTTCGTCAGGTACCCAACGCGCGCGCGAGTTCCACGTTCCCGATCGAGTGCCAGGAACGCTCGCTCATCGGTAAGATTTTTGATATAGAAAGCGGCTTCCCAGCTCGAGCGCGTCAAACCGACCCGAAGGTTCGCGAGGTTGTATGCGGGGAGCAGCGGATCAAACGTAAAGATTGTTTGGGTCAGCGGTCCGCCAATTGTCGCGCCACCCTGGTCGACTTCGAACTTCGACATATCGACGGTACCGGCTGGGCAAGTCGTCGCACTATTCAAGCAGACGCCATTTCCCTGGTCGTCGATCAGTGTGTAGCGCGAGCCCACGTACTGATAACTGCCGCTCACGAACGCCCGTCCTCCGCCGTTCAGCGGCCAACCATAGGTCAACGATGCCGTACCCTGCGTCTTCGGCACCGCGGGCAAGCGGTTGCCTGAGACAATGCCGGGCAACGGCGTACCTGTGCCGTCGAGCAACGAGGACTGCAACTCGCCGTCGGCGTAACTCGCCGACACCGCAATGTCGAGGTTCGCATTGGGACTTGCCGTAAACTCGACCTCGAGGCCCTGGCTGCGGGACTTCGGCGCGTTCAAGATGAGTCGCGACGAGCATGACCCCGCGGTGACCGTCAACTGGAGATCCTGGATATCCATGTAAAAGGCGGACACGTTCAAGGAGCCTCGGCCACCAAGAATTCGCGACTTCGCACCGACCTCGTAGTTCCACGCTTTCTCGTCGGTCCACGAATCGTTACCGCTGAAGGTGATCGAGTCCTGTGCCGTGCACGCAGGATAGTTGAGCGGATCGTTGATCCCCCCCAGCCGAAATCCCTGGGCCGCCTGCGCGTTGAGCGTGACGGCCTCCGACACCCGGTAGCTGACGATGAAGCGCGGTGCGACGCCGCTCGCCTTCGCGCTCCCTGGTTGCGACACGAGAGAGTCTCCGGTGAAGTTGTTGCCAAAAATGCCGTCGAAGATCTGCTCCCGATCCTCATCAAAGTCGTAGTAGCGCAGACCACCGGTGAGATCAAACTTCCCGGCAGTTACCGTTGCCTCTCCGAACGCGGCCACCTGTGTCAGCTTGTAGTCCAAATCCGACCAGAAGAGGTGATCCTTGGGGGCTTTGAGTCCGGTCGTCGGAATGGTCACACCCAGCGCGGCTGCGGCGTCCTCGAATCCCGTGACGTCTAGATCCTGACCGTAATGCCGCTTGTTGTTGCTGTAGAAACCGCCCACCAGCCACTGCACGCGTCCCTCACCACCAGCCAGTCTGACCTCCTGAGTCCAGACTTTCGACTTGGTGGCGTCATCGAGCGGCGAGTCAATCGTATAGATCTCCTCAGGCAATCCGATGCTGCCACCGGTAATGCTCGACGTCAGAGCCGTGGCATCGCGGACCACGAGGATGTAACGGTTGGTGAAAGAGGTAACGGACGTAAGGGTCATGCCACTGCCCACCGCGAGCTGAAGGTTCACGTCGCCGAGCAAGAATTCGTCGGTGAATGGCTCGGCCTGTTGCGTGAACAACTGACGCTCACCCAGCGTAACAGCGGGGCGCGTGGTAGTGTACGGATTGGCCAGGATGTTGAAATCGTCTATCCTGTTCCAGCCGTCCATGCGAACCTTCTGGTAGATGAACCGCGGTGTAAGGCTGAACCGGTTATTCGGCTCGTAGCGGAAGGCCACGCGGGCGCCGGTTCGGTTGCCGCCGTTGACATCCCTGTTGACTTGAAAATTGGGCTGCACGGCGTCCATCCATCCGGGTAGTTCATTGCTGTAACCCACCACTCGGAACGCTGACTTGTCGCCGAGCGGCACGTTGAAGCCGAGTTTTGCATTATTCCCTGCGACTCCGCCGCGGACCTGACTGATGCCGACTTCACCGAACGTGCGTGTCGCGCCCAATTCGGGTTGTGCGCTGATATAGCGCACCGTCCCGGCGAGTGAGCCCGAGCCGAACAGCGTACCCTGCGGCCCGCGCAACACTTCCACTCGCGATACGTCGAACAGGTCGATATCGGGCGTGAACAGTGACAGGGAGATGGGCGCGTCATCGAGATACGATGCGACTTCTTCTTTCACGCCGGGCTGGTCACGGGCGATCTGCCCGGAGGACACGCCGCGCATCGCCACCGTGCTCTGGCCGGGGCCGAGATTCTGAATGCTGAACCCAGCCACGTTGGCAGCGACCGCTTCGATATTCTCCGCCCCCCGCAGGCGTAGCGCCTGCTCGGTCGGCGCAGCAATCGAAAACGGCACCTTGGCCAGCTCCTGCTCGCGCAGCGTGGCGGTGACCGTGACCGCTTCCAGCTCGACCGCCTGCATCACGAAGTCCACGACGGCCTCTGCCCCTGCACCGACCTGGACGGCTTGCTGCATCTGCGTACGCAAGCCGGGCAACGAAGCCGAGACCGTGTAGGCGCCGGGCTCGAGGTTTTGAATGCTGTAGCTTCCGTCCGTGGTGGTGGTCGCGCGGCGGGTCGCCGCCGCGCCCTGAGCCCGGACGGTCACGCCGGATACGGGCCCCCCGCCCGCGTCGCGGACCGTCCCTCTGATGCGTCCGGTTTGTGCGTAGGCCGGCACGGCGACCAAGACGACGGCGAGTGCGGCAAGAGTCAGCACACGGCAAGCACTGGCCATACCCTTCCTCCGATTAAAGCGTGAGCCAACAATGCACTACCGCGAGAAGCGCACTTCCGCCCGGGCGTACAGATAGCGGCCGTTGTAACCGAATGGCGATGCGGCGGCCCAAGGGAACGTGTTGTCATTGTTGTTGAACTGCGCCCGCGGCTTGTCCGGATATACATCCAACAGATTGCGCGCCCCGATCGACAGATTCACCGAGCTAAACTGATAGCCCGCTTCCACGTCCACCAGAGTCTTCCCACTGTAAGTCTCGCGGTCGGTAAAGCTTGGCTGCGCCGATGCAAACCCGCCGAAATACGAGAATCGGCTGAGCGCGTGCCAGCGGCCCACGGTGTAGGTCGCCGCCAAAGTGCCGCGCCAGTCGGGACGCTCTTCCTCGATACCGACCTCGGTGACCAAGTCGAGAATGCTCGTCAGCTCGGTCGGGGTGCCTTGCAGGATCTCGGGCAGCGGGTCGACGCGCGTGATTTCGTTCTTCGCGTAATTCACGCCCAAATTGAGGCCGAGCGTTCCCGCGCCCGCCGCAAGCCGCAGGTCTCCCGTGATGTCCACCCCGTTCGTCCGCGTGTTCAAGCCATTCGTGAAAAATTGAACGGCCCCGATATTCGAGAAGCCGGAGTCGGCGAGTATGGCCTGCGACACCGAGTCGCCGAACGTCGCGCCGAGCAGGATGCGGTTGTCGATCGTGATGTGAAAGAAATCGACGGTGAACGTGAGATTGTCGCGTGGTGTCAAGGCGAATCCGGCGCTCAGGTTAACCGACGTTTCCTCCTTCAGCGGCTGGGCGCCGAAGATCCGGGAGGCCGGATGGCTCACGGGGAAATTGCCCACTTCGATGAACTGCCCGCCGATCACGTTCGTGGTCGTGTGGCTGAAAAAACTCTGGGAAAGTCCCGGCGCGCGGAATCCGGTGCTCGCCGCGCCCCGCAAGACGAACTGCTGCGCCGGTTGGAACCGGAGCGCCACCTTGCCGTTGATGTTTTCGCCGAAGTCGCTGTAGCTCTCGAAGCGAGCAGCCACGTTGGCCAGGAACTGGGGTGAGAGCTGGGCCTCCAGATCGGCGAATACGCCGACGTTGGAGCGGCCGTGATCGCCCGCGTCGGACGGCGCGAATCCGGGGAACACCGACGAACCGGCGGGTGCGGGCCCGCTGCTGTCTTGTGCGAGATGGTTCCCGTTGATCCACGACGCCGTTTCCCCGGCCGTGATCTTGAACCCTTCGCGCCGATACGCCGCCCCCAGAGCGACGTTGACGGGAGCCGCCAACCCGAGATTCACGCTCTTCGCGAGGTTCACCGCCACAATGCCCTCGCGCCGCTCCAACCGTCCCGCGAAGAACGACAGCTGGTTGGGGATCCCCGGATCGTCCGTGTTGCCGAGGATGCGGTCTGCACCGGGGGCACAGGCGGTAACCAGGCACGGGCCGAGCGACGGGTTGTTCGTGTTCTCCAGGTTGTAGTCGAACCGGTTCTTGCCATAGGACACGCCGAGGTCGAGCGACCAACCGCTGACGTTGGCCCGGAAGCCCGCAACACCCGAGAGGTCGACGACGTCGGGGCGAAATTGCGGCAGGAAGCCGTCGGGGTACAACTGCGGCCAGTTCCGGTTGCTGTCGTAATAACGCCAAAAGCCGTTGCCCGTCCCTTCCCGGTGACTGTAGCCCCCGAAGGCGTACAGCTCACTCGTCCCGCCCTGATTGAGCGGCATGCGGAAGTTCGCGAATCCCATCGCGTCCTTTTCGAGCCCATCACCCCAGTGGTAGTTGGGCTGAGCGACACCGTTGACTTTCTGAATGACGCGACCCGTGTTCGGATCGATCACATCGGCGCCGCTGGGATCGAGTGGGAATGAGTCCGCCCAGGCGCGATTCGTGGGCTCGCGATGCAGGTACTCGCCGAATACCGATAGCGATCCGGCTCCCACACCGACGCCGAATCCACCTTGCACGTCCACGCTCGTGCCGTCCGTCAGATAGTCGTTGGTGGCATCGGTCGAATATTGGCCGACGCCGGCGTTCACGAACGGGGCGAAGCCGCCTTCCTTCAGGACGAGGTTGACCACTCCCGCGATGGCGTCGGAGCCGTACTGCGCCGCCGCGCCGTCGCGGAGCACTTCGATGCGGTCAATCGCGCCGCCGGGCAGCGCGTTGAGATCCACGCCGCTCGAACCCGCCCCCATGCCGTACGCAAACGTGTTGAGCACCGCCATCTGATGGCGGCGCCAACCGTTCAACAGCACCAGCGTATGGTCCGGACTCAAGCCACGCAGCGTGAAGGGCCGCACGATGTCGTTCGCATCGGTCACGCTCTGCCTGGGGAAATTGACCGACGGCGCGAGATTTTGGAGAATCTGGCTGGTCTCGTTGGTGCCCTGCTGCGCAATCTCTTCAGCGGTAAAGACATCAACTGGAACGGCGAGCTCTTCCGCCGCCGTGTGCCGCGCGCGGGATCCGACGACGACGTCGACCGGTGACAGGCTGATCGCCTGCTCGGCGAGCGTGAAATCCTGCACTACGCCTGAGTCGGCAACGGTTACCCTTGCCGCTTGGGACACGAAGCCGAGCAGCCGCGCCCGCACGGTGTACGTGCCGGGAGAGACGCCGCGAATCTCGTAGCGTCCCTGGTCGTTGCTCGTCGCGTTCAGCGCACTGCCATCGATCAAGATGGTGGCGCGCGCGAGCGGCTGTCCCGCCGCGTCCGTCACCCGGCCGCGAATGGCGCCACCTTGCGCCTGCGCAACCGCCGGAAGGAAGGCAAACAGCAAAACGAGTATGCCTGCAACCCGCCGCATAGTCGTGCTCCTGGAGCCGTTAGCGAAGCCCATAGTGCTACCGCGCATTCGCCAGACCGTCAAGCAAGGCTAGTCAGCGCTGGGCGAGCACCCCACGCAGCGCTGTCAGCCGCTCAGCGATCGCCTCGGGCGACAAGGCGGCCAGGTCGGGTGGCAGGAGTTGCCTGCTGGTACACTCAAAGGCTGCAATCAAGCGTTGGTATTCGATTTCCGCCGGGTACGCGGGCGGCTGAAAATCGGCGATCAACTCCTGCAGGAGCCTGGCTGAGAGGGCAGGTTGCTTTTCGATCGCCATGCGCCGGCTGGCGCGGACGAGCACGGCCTCGATGTCCGCCGGCGACATGGGATGCGGCACATCGCGGAACAACGCCGCCGCCTGCGCCCCAGGCTCGAGCGGGATCTGCAGGCGCGCGCGCAGGCTCTCGAATACTTGAGCGCGCTCCTCTCCCGTCGATGGAGGGAAGAGCGCGATGTGCTCCTCGGCGCGGCCCTGCCGCTTCAGATCGACGGGAACGAGATCGGGGCGCGAAGTCATGAGGAACCAGATCACCTTCCCGCGACGGCGTGTATCGCCCATGAACGCGGCCAGCGATGCGAAAACGCGTTCCGACACGCCCGAGTCTGCGCCCTTCAGCTCGCGGTTACCCAACGCCGCGTCGGCTTCGTCGACGACGACGGCGACCGGTCCGAGGGCGTCGAGCAGCCCCAGAATGCGCTCGAGATTGGCCTCCGTCTGCCCCTGCCACATCGATCGAAAATTCAGCAGCTCGACGACGGGAATCCCGATCTCCGCCGCGAAACAGCGGACCATGAAGCTCTTGCCGGTGCCGACCGGCCCGCACACGAGAAACCCCATCGGCACGACATCGAGCCGCCCTTCCCGAAGCGCGGCAGCGGTCTCGCGCAGCAGCGCTTTGGCGCCCTCGTGTCCCGCCACCGCGTCCAATCCGGTGCTGCTGGTCAGAAATGAAAGCAACCCTCCGCTTGCTTCTTCTATGAGACGCTTCTTTTCACGGGACAACGCCTCCGGGTCGAGAGCGGCGCCGTTCGAATCGGCCTCAGCAAGCAAACTCTCCAAATGCAGACAGGTGAGGCCCGATGTGAGCACGGCGACCTTGCGGGCATCGATGCGAGAAAACGTCTGCGGTGTAGCGCCGCGACCGGCGAGATACGCATAGCGCTCGCGCTCGTCGGGAACGGGGACCGTGAGCTCGAACGTGCGGGCATCGGCAACCAGGGCTTCGTTCAGCGCTGCCGTGCTTTCCGAGATCAAGCAGAACGTGACGTTGCGCTGCAGAAAGGTGGGATCGGCCGACCAGCGGCGCAGCGTGACGATCGCGTTCCGATCCTCCACGGGCAGCTGGCCCGGGTCGCCCGCCGGCGCGACCGTTTCCGCGAAGTCGATGATAACGGCAGCGGAGAAGCGTGGGTTTTCCTTCAGCTGATACAGCAGGTACGTCTCAACCACCTGCAATGCGCGGTCGGGATCGCGCGGCTGAACCTGGGCCAGGTTGGTCCCGCCGATCTTGTCATACGCCTTCAGCACTGTGCGAAAGTCCTGCTCCGCCGCAGGATCGTTGAATCGAATTCCGGATCCGCGGTCGTAGAGGACGATCACGGTCCGATCGGAGAACATCACTTCGCCGAGAAACTGACCAATCGGACCGTGACGCCGCGCACCGAGCGGGTGGATGTCGCGGACGCCCGGACCATGTAGAATGAATGTGTTGATTCCGCGCTGGCGTATCCGGCGCTGCAGGGTGCGCGCCCACTCGGCGAGCGCTGGTTGATCGTCACTTGGTCGCGCCACGCGCACAATAGAAAGCGTCGTGGCACCGTCAGCTAGAGTAGGGGTACTCCCCTCGGGAAATCTTTGTCAGGGAGGATCCATGCGTACCATCGCGTCGCTCGTCGTCACGTTAGTCATCGCAACTCCCCTCGCTGCACAGCAACCCACTGCGGCGCCCCCGCCACAGGCCACACCGGCTCCGCCGGTCACCCACGACACGGTACGCGGCGCGATCCGCGCGATCGATGTCCGTGCGCGCACGGTCGATATCACCAGCGGCGTCGGGTTTGCGATACACGTCGTGCAGCTGCGTATACCCACCAGCGTGCCCATAACGGATCGCGAGAGCGGACAGGCCGACTCCATCAGGCTGACCGAATTGAGGTTGGGTGACGTGATTCGCGCCAGCTTCGGCGGACAGGCCGCGCCTTTTGTCGCGTACACCATCGAGCGCGTCGGGCGCATGGTAACCGGCGTGGACACGCTGCCATGACGCGGGTGACCGTCCTGGTCGTCCTGGTCGCGCTCACGTGTGCAGCAGCGGCCTGTACGAAGCCGCTGAAACCCGGCGATCCGTTGCGCGGCCTATCTGCGGCGGAGCGTGCCCGATTCGACAGCGGTCGCGTCGTCTTCGAGAGCACTTTTACGGCGGAAGTCGGACTCGGACCGCTGTTTAATGCGAGCGGGTGCGCCGAATGCCACGAAGACCCTGTCGTCGGTGCCGTCGGCGATGAGGTCGAGCGGCACGCCGCGATCTTCCACGCGGAGCGACCGGAGTTCCCGTGTGATCTGCTGGCGCCCCAGGGGGGACCGGTCTTTCAGGACAGCGTCACTCCCGCGCTCCGCGCGGCGCTCGGGATCGACCGTGAAGAGCTGCCGCCAGGCGTCTCTACGGTCGCCGCGCGGACGACGCCCGACGTGCTGGGGTTCGGTCTGCTCGACGCCGTATCGGACTCCACGATTCTCGCCTCCGCTGATCCAGACGACCGGAATGGCGATGGCATTTCGGGCCGTCCGAATCGCTTTTTTGACGGGCGGATCGGCCGTTTCGGCCGCAAGGCCCTCGTACCGGCGTTGCGCGATTTCAACGACGGCGCCTTTCAGATCGAGAGTGGCGTCACCAACCCATCGGTTCCGGACGAGGGCACTGTCACGGGCCGGCCGTTCCCTGCCGGCACGGACCCGGCACCCGACCCGGAGCTGAATGAGCGCAGCCTCGTGCTCACGGACGCATTCGTCCGCATGCTCGCGCCCCCGGCGCCGCTCAAGCAGTCGGGCGCAGCGCGGCAGGGCCAGGACGTGTTCAATCGAGCCGGATGCGCGGCTTGCCACGTTCCGGTGTTGCGCACCGGCGATAACCCCATTGCGGCTTTGCGCCACAAGGACGTCGCTGCGTATACGGATCTTCTGCTGCACGACATGGGCGAGGGTCTCGCTGACATCTGCTTTGGCCTCGCGACGCCAAGTGAGTTCCGTACGGAGCCGCTGATGGGGCTGCGCCTTGCGACTCAGTTCCTGCATGACGGACGGGCGAAGACTCCTGAGGAGGCCATCGACCTCCATGGGGGCGAGGCGGCGCGCTCACGCGATCTGTTCCGCGCGCTTTCAGCGGCCGACCAGGCCGCGCTGATCGCGTTTCTCAAAACCTTGTAGCGACGGTGAATTCGAAGTAGGGCCCAGCATCCCCTACATCGTTTTCAGCGGTGGAGCCGCTCGAAGTGAGGCTTCTCGACGAGGACGTAGAAGGCGAGGATCGTCGCGTGCGCGAATACGGCGGCGATCATGCCCGGCAGCGAACGCGTGAGCAAAGCGAGGCCGTAGGTCGGGAGATAGCCGACCGTGTACATCGGGTTCGAGACGTAGCGATAGGGACCGGTCGTAACCGGCCCGCGCGCGTTCGCCGGATCAAAGAAGTTGTGCCAGTAGTACGCAGCGGGGCCGAGCGTACGTGCCGCCCACAGTTTCGTACCGAGACCCACCACGATGAGCCCCGCGCCGGCGAGGAACGCGATCGTCGGAGAAACAGGCAGCGCGAGCGTATTAGGGGTAATCAAATTCACCAGAATGAAGGCAGCGGCATCGTTATTCATGACCAACGCCGCCGTGCGCCGGAACCGCCGGAACGCGTCGGCCGGACCGAACGCCCGGGTATAGCGCGAGTCGCGGTCCTCACGCCGCAGCGTGATTCCAATGAAGAAGACGTACGCAAGGCGGCTGACGATTGCGTACGAAAAAGCGACTAAGCCCACCACGTCAACCGGCATTAGATCGCATTTCGCCCATTGGACCGATAGTGAGGGGAATTACCGCCCCATACGTTACTTGTGCACGCAAACGTTCTTTCCTCCATACATCCACGGAGACTAAGAATATGCGACTCGACCCGAATAATCCGCGCCAGCCGCGGCCCGATGAGACGGGCCCCATGAAGAGGAAGGAAGGGGAGCGCAATCGCCCCGGCTCGAATCCTGAGCGTGAGGATGAGGGTGGTTACGTAGAAGAGGAACGGTAGGACGTGAAGAGCTCGGCCCGTCGCCTCGCGGCGGGTCGACTCGTCCTCCTGTACAATGAACGTGCGTGCAGAACCCAGGCGAAGCATCAGCGGCCGCCTTTGCGGGCGACCGCTGTGCTTTGTTCCCACCGGTTTCACTTAGTTCCCACCGCTTTCAAAGGAAGGACCTCCTCGGCCAGATCATTGGCGTGGAAGCCGAAGGTGTGCTGCAACTTAGTGGCGGCGTGCTGGGCGGCAATGTCGTGGCGGAGGATTTTCTCACGACGGTTGCCGTCACCAGCTCCGTGTTGTGCAGGCGTTGAATCAAGTGATCTAAGGAGACGCCGGCCTCGGCGCTGCGGGAGCACTTGTCGGGTACAATTCTGCTCATGAGAGTCGTCCGAGCCCCCCGGGGGGGTAGATACCCCTCCGCGCTCGGGCAACTCAACTCCGCCCACCCCTACGCCCGAGCGCCCCATGAACGGCACATTCGGTCAGAAATATTACGAACTCACTCTCAACGCCCTGCGCATTGTCGCGGGGCTGTTGTTTATGACGCACGGCGGGCAGAAGCTGTTTGCCTCGTTCGGCGCCGAGGCGCCGTTCGCGGCGTGGTGGCCTACCGGCGTCGCGGGCGTGCTCGAGTTCTTCGGCGGTCTCGCGATCGCGTTCGGCCTGTTCACGCGTTACGTGGCGTTCGTCGTCGCCGGCGAAATGGCGGTCGCCTACTTCTGGCGGCACGTGGGGGCACGCGGATCGTTTTGGCCGTGGGAAAATCGCGGCGAGCTCGCGGCTTTGTACTGCTTCATTTGGCTGTTTATCTGGACGTCTGGCGGTGGCCGGTGGCAGCTCGAAGCTTGGTTACGCCGACGGCGTGGCGAAGCCGTCGCGGAGCATTGAGCGGGACTGCACTGTAGCAGAGACGCCGCAAATGCGTTACACCCGTGCGTGTCCCATATCACAGGAGGCAACCGAAAACCTCGGCGCAAGCGATTCGTTGACGGGTTGATACAACCCAACGTGAAGTCGTGGCGGCGCTGCGGCACAGAAGCGTCACAGCCTGGGACGACGGCCCAGATTTCGCTTAGCGCATTCGATCATGCGCTATCGGCCGTTGGCTATCACAGCCAGGCGAGTCTCGATTGCAGCACGGCTGGCTCGAACGTTTGGGCTTGTCATGCTGTCGTTTTTCGCTTCGACATGCCGCCTCGACAAGGGGACGCGTCCTTCCCCCCCGCCGACCAACCTCGGAATTCTGACTGATCCCACGACCGCCACAGCCGGGGTGAGCATTGCACCCTCGGTCGCCGTCATCGCACTCGATGCCTCCGGCAAGATCGTTCCTGGCTACAAGGGGAACGTGACAATCGCGATCTCGGTCAATCCCGCGGGAGGCACGCTCTCAGGCACGACTACAGTGTCAGCCGTGGACGGCGTGGCGACATTCACTAATCTGCGGATCAACCGGTCGGGCGTTGGCTACCGTCTGCTAGTCAGCGCTAATGGTTTGACTCCGGTTACGACAGCGGCCTTCGACATCACGCCAGGCGCGGCAGCCAAGTTCGACGTGTTTAGCGTCCAGCCCAACCCGGCGACCGCGGGCGCATTCCTCACGGCGCAAGTGACCGCGCAGGATGCAGAGGGCAATACCGCGACCGCGTTTAACGGCGCTGTCACCATGGCGATCACGGCGGGAACGGGCACGAGCGGAGCTACACTCTCGGGCACGGCGACGCTACCCGCGACCGCCGGTGTTGTCACCTTCTCCACACTCAGTATCGACAAGGCCGGCGCGGGCTACTCGCTGTCGGCCACCGCGTCGAATCTTACGCCCGCTACCAGTGCGCCCTTCAACATCGTTGGAGGAGCGGCCTGGTCGATCGCGATCGACGGCGGCACCGGCCAGACCGCCACCTTCGGGACCGCAGTGGCAACACCACCCTCGGTATTCGTCGGCGATCAGTTCAACAACCCCGTCGCGGGCGAAGTGGTAACCTTCGCCGTCGCGTCCGGCGACGGCTCCATCACCGGCGCCACCCAGACGACGAATGCCGCCGGCATCGCGACGGTGGGGAGTTGGACGCTCGACACGACGGCCGGCCCCAACACCCTTACGGCAGCCTCCGGCACGCTGGCCGGGAGTCCGCTCACCTTCACTGCGGCCGGCACCGCGGGCCCTGCCACCGCGATTGCAGTTCACGCGGGTCACGGCCAGACGGCGATGGTGGGGACGGCCGTGACTGGGCCTCCTGCTGTGATCGTGCGCGATCAGTTCGGTAATCCGGTCGCTGGTGTTGCGGTGACGTTTGCGGTCGCATCGGGTGGTGGCTCGGTGAGTCCCGCGACACCGGTGATCAGCGACGTCAACGGCATCGCGGCGGCGACGACCTGGACGCTCGGGAACAGCGCTGGGCTTAACACGCTCACGGCGACCGCAGACGGCCTGGCGCCGGTGAGCTTCAGCGCGATGGGCACTGCGAGCACGGCCAGCTCCATCGCGATTAACTCCGGCGACAGCCAGACGGCCACAGTCGGGACTGCGGTGGCCGCGCCACCCTCCGTGATCGTGCGCGATCAGTTCGGCAATCCCGTCCCCGGTGTGAACGTGACGTTTGCCGTTGCGTCAGGCGGCGGCAGCATCACCGGCTCGACCCAGACCACGAATGCCGCCGGCGTCGCCGCCGTGGGGACCTGGACACTCGGCACGACCGCGGGGCCCAATACCCTCGTGGCCAGCTCCCCTGTCTTGAGTGGGAGCTCGCTCAGCTTCACCGCGACCGGCACTGCGGGCAGCGCCAGCTCCATTGCGATCAATGCCGGCAACGGCCAGTCAGCTACGGTGGGAGCGGCGGTGGCCGCGTCGCCCGCCGTAATCGTGCGCGATCAATTCAACAACCCAGTCGCCGGCGTCGCGGTGACATTTGCCGTCACGTCCGGCGGTGGTAGCGTCACCGGCGGGACCCAGACCACGAATGCCGCCGGCATCGCCGCGGTGGGGACTTGGACGCTCGGCACAACGGCCGGCCTCAATACGCTGATGGCCGGCGCAGGTGCCCTCACCCCAGTCAGCTTCACCGCGACGGGTACGACGGGTAGTGCAAGCTCTATTGCGATCAACGCCGGCGACGGCCAGACGGCCGCTGTCGGGACCGCAGTCGCGATCCCGCCTGCGGTGATCGTGCGCGATCAATTCAGCAATCCAGTCGCAGGTGTTGTAGTGACGTTTGCGGTCACGGCGGGCGGGGGCTCAGTGAGTGCCACGTCCGTGACGACCGATGCGAGCGGCATCGCGGCGCTCACGACCTGGACGCTCGGGACCACGGTCGGGTCCAACACCCTCACGGCCACGGCAGACGGGTTGGCCGGGGGCACAGTGACTTTCAACGCCATCGGTACGGCTGCCAACGGGGCGCAGATCGCGCTCGAGGCGGGCGACGGGCAGACAGCTACGGTTGCGACGGCAGTGGCGATCCCGCCCGCGGTAATCGTACGCGATCAGTTCAATAATCCGGTGGCCGGTGTTGCGGTGACCTTTGCGCTGACGGCGGGCGGGGGCTCGGTGAGCCCCGTGACGCCGGTGACGACGGACGCGAACGGCATTGCGGCGCTAACGTCCTGGACGCTCGGAACCAGCGTGGGGCTCAACACCCTCACGGCGACGGTAGACGGATTGGCGGGGAGCCCGGTGACCTTCAGTGCCACGGGCTCTGCGGGGACCGCCAGCTCCATCGCGCTCGAGGCAGGCGATGGGCAGACAGCGCCAGCCGGTACCGCCGTGGCGATCGCGCCCACGGTGATCGTGCGCGATCAGTTCAGCAACCCAGTCGCCGGCGTCGCAGTGACATTCGCCGTCGCCTCCGGCGGCGGCAGCATCACCGGCGCGATCCAGAACACGAATGCCGCTGGCGTTGCCGCTCTGGGGAGCTGGACGCTCGGCACGACCGCCGGCCCCAATTCGCTCACGGCAACGGCGGGCACGTTGGCGGGGAGCCCGGTGAGCTTCTCCGCTACAGGCACTCCGGGCGGTGCCAGTTCTCTTGCGATCAACACCGGCGACGGCCAAAGTGCCGTTGTCGGGACCGCAGTGGCCGCGCCCCCCGCGGTGATCGTCCGCGATCAATTCAATAACCCGGTCGCTGGTGTTGCAGTGACGTTTGCGGTCGCGTCCGGCGCCGGCTCTATCACCGGCGCGACTCAGACCACGAATGCCGCTGGTATCGCCGCCATAGGAAGCTGGACGCTCGGCACGACCGCGGGGCCCAACACGCTCACAGCAGCCGTAAACGGATTGGCCGGCAGTCCGGCGACCTTCAGCGCCACAGGCACTCCGGCGAGTGCCAGCTCAATTGCGCTCGGCGCGGGCGACGGCCAGTCAGCGCCGGTCGGAACCGCAGTAGCCATCGCGCCGACGGTGATCGTGCGCGATCAGTTCAATAATCCTGTGTCTGGTGTCGCCGTCACGTTTGCCGTCGGATCCGGCGGCGGCAGCATCACCGGTGCGACCCAGACCACGAACGTCGCAGGCATCGCCGCCGTGGGGAGCTGGACGCTCGGTAACACTGCCGGTTCCAACTCACTCACGGCGACTTCAGACGGACTAGCCGGCAGCCCCGTGAATTTCACTGCCACCGGCACCGTAGGCGCGGCGACGCAGCTAGCGCTCCAGGCCGGTGATGGTCAGACGGCGACCGTCGGAACCGCAGTCGCCATCGCGCCCGCGGTGATGGTGCGCGATCAGTTCAATAATCCGGTGGCTGGTGTCGCCGTGACGTTTGCGGCCTCGGGTGGGGGCACGGTCAGT
>DATFEG010000023.1:0-3192 GCA_035251445.1 Gemmatimonadales bacterium
CATCACCCCGCGCTGCGACGCTTCGATGAATCGGAGGAATGCTTCGACCTCAGGGACTTCGGGCAGCTCGACCCGCGCCCGCGCGACTCCCTGGCTCACCGTCAGATCCGAGTTGAAGACGAGACGGTAGGCGCGCTTTAAGGCGAGCTTCACTTCGGGTGCGAACCCCGCGCGCTGCAGGCCGACGGAATTGAGCCCGTACAGATGGACCGGATTGCCGGCGGCCTTGGTGTACGGCGGCACGTCCTGATTCACGCGCGAGCCGCCACCGACGAACGCGTATGTCCCGATGCGCACGAATTGATGGATCGGCACCAGCCCACTGATGATGGCCCGGTCGTGGACGGTCACATGCCCCGCCATCTGCACCGAGTTCGCGATGATCACGTCGTTCCCGATCACGCAATCGTGCGCGATGTGGACATATGTCATGATAAAACAGCGCTCGCCGATTGTGGTCTTGCCGGTGGCCGTACTGCCGCGGTTGACGGTGCAGTACTCACGAATGATCGTGCCGCTGCCGATTTCGACCCACGTCTCTTCGCCTTTGTACTTGAGGTCCTGGGGATCGCTCCCGATGACCGTGCCGTAGCCGATCCTGACGCCTTCGGCGACGCGGGTGTTGCGCTCGATCACGGAGTGCCCGGCGATCGTGCAGTGCTCGCCTACCGTCACGCGCGGCCCGATCACGCAGTAGGGCCCGACGGAAACGTCGGGGCCGAGCTCGGCGGTCGGGTCCACTAGCGCCGTCCGGTGGATCACTTATCGACCACCATTGCCATCATTTCCGCCTCCGCCACGACCTGGCCATCCACGAAGCCCGCGCCTTTCATGCGGCACGTCTTGCCGCGGAACTGCAGCATCTCGAGCTCGAAGCGAATCTGATCGCCCGGAACTACCGGCCGGCGAAACTTGACATTGTCCAGCGACATGAAGTAGACGACCTTGTTCGCCGTGTCCTGCCCTTCGAAGAGACTCATCAGCAGCATACCGCCGACCTGCGCCATCGCTTCGATGATCAGCACCCCCGGCATGATCGGATGTCCTGGGAAATGGCCCTGGAAAAAGGGCTCGTTGATCGTGACGTTCTTGATCCCCACGATCCGCTTGTTGCCCTCCACCTCGACGATCCGGTCCACGAGCAGGAACGGATAGCGGTGCGGCAGGTAGTCCATGATCTTGCTGATGTCCATCGCCGGCATTCCGCTGCGCCTCCCCGCGCGTGCGAGTGCGCGAGCCAGCGCGATGTTGCCGCCATGGCTCGGCCGCGTCGCCACAACATGAGCCTGAATCCGGGCGCCGGTGAGCGCCAGGTCCCCAACAATATCCGCCGCCTTGTGCCGCACAAACTCGTCCGGCCACCGCAGGGCGCCGCCGGCCACAACGCCGTGCTCATCGAGCACGATGGCGTTCGCGGCGGACGCACCCTTGATCAACCCGCGCGCCTGGAGCTCCGCCACCTCGTGGGTAAACCCAAAGGTCCGGGCGCGCGCGAGCTCGGTCGCAAAGGTTTCGGGTGTGACTTCGTACGTTCCCGCCTGGCAGCCGATCAACGGGTGCGCCCATTCGATCGACACGGTCAGTCGCAGCGTCTTGGCCGGTGCGACAACATACGCGGCATCGCGATCCGTCACCGTGAAGGGCGCCTGCACCGTGAGTATCGCGGCTTCGCCGCCTACTGATGCGGGCTCCGCTTTGGCCAGGGCCTCGAAATATGGCTGTACGCTTCCGTCGAGGATCGGCGGCTCAGGACCCGTGAGCTCGATCGTGAGATCGTCGATCTCATGCGCGGCCACCGCGGCGAGCAGGTGCTCGACGGTGTGAATCGTCGCCTCACCCTTGCCGATCGCGGTGCGCCGCTCCACGGCCTCCACCTCACTCAGCCGCGCCGGCACTTCCGGTTTCCCAGCGAGGTCGGTGCGGCGGAAAACGATTCCCTGACCGGCCGGCGCCGGCAGAAAGGTCGCCTCCGTCGTGGCACCGGTGTGCAATCCGGTGCCGCGCAGGGCCGCCCGCCGCGTGACCGAGCGCCTACTGTTCGGAGGCAGAGTGTTCGGGGGCACCGGAGTCGCCGGGTGAACCGGGTTTCGATTTCACGAGGTCTTCGAGCTTGCCCACGATCTTGGCGAGGCGGTACAGTGCGACCTGGCCGCGGAGGAAGTCACGGCGGTTGCGTGCCGGTGTCCCGAACCAGGTCTCGCCGGCCGGAATGTCGGCCACGGTTCCGGCCTGGACGAGCAAACGCGCGCCACGGCCAATGGTGATGTGATCGGGCACGCCCGCCTGCCCCGCGATAATCACGTCGTCCTCGATCTGTGAGCTGCCGGCGATGCCGGCCTGCGCCATGATGAGGCAGCGGGCGCCAATCCGCACGTTATGGGCGATATGGACCAGATTGTCGATTTTCGTTCCCGACCCGATGACGGTATCGTCCACGCTGCCCCGGTCGATGCAGGTGTTCGCGCCGATCTCGATGTCGTCTCCGATGAGACAGCGCCCGACGTGTGGAATCTTGCGATGCGTTTCGCCGCTCTTGCCCGGGATGAACCCAAATCCGTCGCTGCCCAGCACGGCCCCCGAGTGGACGATTACGCGTTTTCCGAGGGCAGTTCCCGAATAGATCCTGACGCTCGGGAACAGCTGCGTGTCGTCGCCGATCGCCACGCCCTCGCCGATCACGCAGCCCGCGCCGACGCGCACGTTGCGCCCCAGCTGGACGCCGCGACCGAGCACCGCGTTGGGGCCGATCTCCACCGGGTCTTGCCAACTGGCGCCCCGACCCACCAGCGCGCTCGGGTGCACGCCCGGTTCCCAAACCTCCTGCGGATAGAGGACCGGCAGCACGACGAGCAGTGCCGCGTAGGGATCGGCGACCACGATGCGGGTCCCGGGCCCGCCGCCCGCCTCCTGTGCAGGCGCTTCGAGGGCGGGTGCGACCAGCACGACCGATGCGCCCGTGCGCTGAAAGTATGGGACGTAGCGAGGGGCGGCAAGAAAAGAGAGGTCGCCGGGGCCCGCGCGTTCCAGCGGCGCGATTCCGGCGACCGTCGTCGTACCCGGCCCCACCAGCCGCCCGCCGGTGAGCGCCGCGATTTCATTCGCGGAGAGTGGCCGCCTTCCCCCCGGATTCACGGTGGGAAGCTAGCCGCTGATTATTGCGCTTGCGAGAGGCGCTGCAGCACCCGGGCCGTG
>DATFEG010000031.1:0-11652 GCA_035251445.1 Gemmatimonadales bacterium
TATCAAAGCGTATGGACCCCGCCCGAGCGGCCGATGCTGCATCTCTTCCCGCATTGGAACTGGGCGGCCGGCGATACGATCGACGTGTGGGCCTACACCAACGCCGAGCAGGTGGAGCTGTATTTGAACGGCGCGTTTCAAGGCGTCAGGCGCAAGGAGGGCAAAGTAAGCCATGTGATGTGGCGTATCGCGTTTCGCCCGGGGACGCTGCGAGCCGTTGCACGCACCGCCGGGCTCGAGACAGCAAGTGCAGTGGTCCGGACCGCCGCTGCGCCGGCGCGGATCGCGCTCGCCCCGGACCGCGCCCGCATTCGCGCGAATGGGGAGGATCTCTCGTTCGTGACCGTCACGGTCCGGGATCGACGAGGCCGCGCGGTGCCGACGGCGGAACCGCTGATCCGTTTCCAAGTCAGCGGAGGTGCGCGGATCGTCGGCGTGGACAACGGTGACCAGATGAGCCACACGTCATTCCAGGCGAAACAGGTGCGGCTGTTCAACGGCAAGGCGCTCGTCATTGTGCGCGCGGGCAGGACCCCGGGGACGGTCACGCTGACGGCGGAAGGGAAGGGGCTGGCCCCCGCCTCCGTCCGTATTGCGCTCAGATAGCCTAAGCGGCGACGGCGGCGGGCGCGGGGCCGGCGTCCACCAACTGCCCCGTCGTAATCTCCACTCGGAAGTTCAGACCCTCCAGCGTTCGCGCGCCGAGTAAGACGAGGTCGCTCGGCTCGCCGAAAACTACTTCGTCGGCAACCCGCCGCCCCGCAACGGATACCGACACCATGCCGGTCCAGCGTTCAAGCACCGCTCCGTTCGCCTGGCGAAACCGCCACTGGTTGTTGCGCTCGACGCCCAACGATTCGAGAACGTCGGCGGGCACCCAGCTCAGCAGGGCGCCTGTATCAACCAGAACGGATTTCAAGGTGCGTCTATCGCCCGGACGCAGCGGGTTCTCAATTTCCATGTCCACGCGGAAGGTTCCCATTGCGTTGTGCATAGTTGCTCCAGTGCGGGTGCCGAGTAGTACCATATTGTTGCGGAGCGTGTCAATCCTTCTCATCGTTACGTAATGAAAACTCGCCCGCTCGGAAGCACCGGCTATCGCGTCAGTGAAATCGGCTTTGGCGCCTGGGGCATCGGCGGCGCGATGTGGCGTGGCGTCGAGGACGGTGAAGGGCGCAAGGCGCTGCGCGAAGCGGTCGACCAGGGCATCACCTTCTTTGACACCGCGCTCGCGTACGGGGACGGCCACAGCGAGCGCCTGATCGGCGAAGTGCTGAAGGATGACATCCGCGCGGGCCGCGTCGTCGTCTCTACGAAGATTCCGCCGATGAACCTGGAGTGGCCGGCCAAACCGAGCTACAAGCTCACGAGCGTGTTTCCCGCCAAGCACATCGTGTCGTCCACCGAACAGTCATTGAAGAATCTCCGCATGGAGGCGCTGCACCTGCAGCAGCTCCATGTGTGGAACGACGTCTGGCTCTCGGATCCTGAATGGCAAAAGTCGCTCGATCAGATCGTGCGACTTAAGGAGGAAGGGAAGGTGCTCCACTGGGGCATCTCGATCAACGATCATGCCCCCGAGACCGCGCTGAAGGTTTTGACCGAGCCGATCTTCGAAACGGCGCAGGTGATCTATAACATCTACGATCGCTCGCCGGAGAAGGCGCTGTTCGCGCACGCCAAGAAGAAGCCGCTCGGCATCATCGCCCGCGTGCCGTTCGATGAAGGCGCGCTCACTGGTCAGATCAAAGCGAACACCGTCTTTCCCGCGGGCGATTGGCGCGCTGAGTATTTCGCCGGCGATCGCAAGGCTGAGGCCGAGCGGCGGGGGGAGGCGCTGGCCGGCCTGCTGAACGATCAGGTGGAGAGCTTGCCCGAGCTCGCTCTCCGATTCTGTCTCTCGACGCCCGAGGTCTCGACGGTGATCCCCGGGATGCGGCGATCCGCGCACGTGCGCCAGAACGCCATGGTTTCAGCGAAAGGGGCGCTGCCGGCCGCCATGCTGTCCCAACTCAAGCCTCATGCGTGGGATAAGAACTGGTATCCCTGATCATGGAGTGGGTGCCGAGCTATAACTGTCGCTCCTGATCCGCCACAAGCCGTCGCGGCCGCGTTGCCAGACCTTTGCGAACTTCCCGCGGTGTTGCGACTCGTGCCCTGACGGGCTTCGGCCGGTGATCGTATAATAGCCGTAATCATTGCGCACATCGCCGCTCACTAGCCGGTCGACCAGCTCGAAGGTGATCCGCCGCGTGTGCCTGCGCTTGCGATCGTCGTCAAATCCGTCCGCGTAGCGTTCGCGGATCGCCGCGCGACCTCTGAGAATGTCCCCGCCCGGTGGAAGCATCAGCGCATCGTCGGTGTAGAGGGCGGCGACGCGGTCGGCGTCCAGGGTCGCGTACGCCGTCGAGAAGCGTTGATACGGCTCGTCCACCTGAAGCAGGCCGACGATCAAGCTGAGAACAATCGCGATCACGGGGCCTTCCGCGGATGCAGCTCCCAGAGAACGTTCACGATGACCCAGCGCCCGTTCCACTTCGCCAGATGCAGGTAGTCGACCCAGCCTGACGCGTCGATCTTGGCGCTCGCCGCGCTCTGATAGACATCGAAGATCGTGATGTCTTTGCGCCTCTCGGCAACGGGCGTGTCCTTCCCGCCACCCGCGCGGGTGCCAACCACGAGCGACATGGCGCTCATCTGGCCGAGCTGGCTGCGGCCCTGCTCGCTTGTGCGGACGATCCGCTTGGCGAGCTCGGGATGGAGCGCGCGCTCCATGCGCTCACCGTTTCCTTCGTAATAGCCCTCGATGTAGTCGAGGGCCGCCTGGCGGATGGCGGTGGAATCGGCGGGTGATTGCGCGCCGGCACTGAAAGGGATGAGGGCCAACACGAGTACGGCTATGCGTGGTGACATTGGTGTCCTTGGTAAGAGGGGCTATCGGCTATCAGCTATCGGCCATTTGTCGTCACCCGATAGCCGATAGCCGATAGCCATCCTAAGGGCATCACCGCATGCCGACCACAAAACCGGCTCCACTTAGCCCTCACGTGGCGTCAACGATCCGGTGCAGTGCCTGGCTGTGCGCCGCGCTCGACGTCAGCTTGGTCCCATCCTTCAGAATCACGACGAACTCCCCGTGAAACCAGGGCTCGAGCTCCTTGATCCGGTCCACATTGACGATCGCGGAGCGGTGCACGCGCACGAAGCCGTGCCCGGCGAGTCGTTGCTCGAGCCGGGTCAGCGTGTGCCGCACGACGTGCGTCTCGCTGCCGGCGTGCAACCGCGCATGCTTCCCGTCCGCCTCGATCCAGTCGATCTCACTCGGCTTGAGAAACGACACCTTGCTCCGCGTGCGAATGACCAGTCGATCGATCGGGCGTTCGTCGAGGAAGCTGAGCAGGTCGCGCTTCGTTGCGCGAGCCAGAGCCTTGTGGAACCGCTCCGGCTCGATCGGCTTGAGCAGATAGTCGATGGCGTGCACATCGAATGCCTTCAGCGCGTATTCATCGTAGGCCGTCACGAAAATGACGGCGGGCAGCCACTCCGGGGCGACAGCTTCAAGCACTTCGAAGCCGTTGAGGTCCGGCATCTGCACGTCGAGGAACACTAGATCGGGCCGTTTGTCGATGATCGCATCGACCGCTTCGCGCCCGCCACTGCACTCCCCGACGATTGTGACGCCATCACTAGCCTCCAGGAGCGTGCGGACGCGCTCGCGGGCGAGCGCTTCGTCATCGACGATCAGCGCGCGCGTCCCTTTCATTGCGTTCTAAACGGAATGCTGATCCTCACCGTAAAGCCTCCATTCACCAGTGTCTCCACCTGAGCCGGCTCCCCATACAACCGTGCGATGCGCTCCCGCGTGTTCGCGAGCCCAATGCCATTCGTAGGGGGTCCCGCGGTCATCCCCGGTCCATCATCCGACACTTCGAGAAATAGCGAGTGCGCGTTTCGTCGCGCTCGCACCGTGACATGGCCGATGTCTGGACGGTCGGCCATGCCATGTGTGATCGCGTTTTCGACGATCGGCTGCAGCACCAGGCTGGGAACCAGCGCCTCCCGCACGTCGGCACCGGCATCCACGGTGATGACGAGCCTGTCGCCAAACCGCACGCGCATGATGTCGAGGTAGCGGTCGAGAAAGCCCAACTCATCCCGCAGCGGGACTTCCTGGCTGGCGGTGGTACGAAGCGACAGGCGCAGCAGCTCGGAGAGATCGGTCAACATCCGATCGGCGGCCGGTTGATCGCGGTGGATCAGCGTCGAGATCGATTGCAGCGTGTTGAACAAGAAATGCGGCTGCAGCTGTGCGCGCAGATTCTCGAGCGCGAGGCGGGTTGCTTCGAGCTCGCGCTCGCGCGACTCGCGGTAATACTCGATCGCGTGAATCACGCCCACCGATGCCCAGTACGCCAGCATGTCGGCGTAGAATCCACCGAACAACACCATGCTGCTGGTGGCCGGCTCCGCCGGATTCAACAGGTTGTAGATGGGTGTGTAGATCGCAACCTTCAGCAGCGTGAACACGAGCGAGCCGGCGAGGTGCAACGGGAGCCGTGCCCACCAGCGGTCGCCGCGAATTGGAAAGCGCCGCACCATCAGATAGAAGAACGGCGTGAACATCCCGCACGTGTACCAGTCGGCGAGCGTCGTGGGGAGAATCTCGAGCAGATCGACCGGCCGCCCCATGAACGCGCGGCGGGCGACACTCTGCGCCGCGGACATCAGGGCGAGGACCGTCCAAATCAGGATGCCGAGCAGCCAGAGTTGCTTGGGTTTAGGGTGGGCCATCGCGTTGGAACCTAGCCGGACTGGCGCGGCGCAGCAGCGGCCACGCCGCGAATCGGCCTTATGGCGGTATCACTTGGCGCTAAAACGCAGCAGGCCGCGGGGTCCGCTAACCCCGGGCGGCAGCCCGGGGTCGAGGCGGTGGCTCCAATGAACCCGGTCAGCTAACCCCGGGCGGCAGCCCGGGGTCTAAGTGCGGCGTGAGCCCGGGTCGAGCCGGCGGCTCCAATGAACCCGGGTCCGCTAGCCCCGGGCGGCAGCCCGGGGTCCTAAGTGCAGCGCCAGCCCGGGGTCTAAGTGCAGCGCCGGCCTTAACCCCGGCCGCGGGGGTCCTAGTGCGGCGTGAGCGTGATAACCGAGAGCAGAATCGAGATCGCAATCAGCACGATGATGATCCACTCGAGCATCTCCATGCGCCGGCTCGCTGCGCGATCGGCCATCTTTGCGTAAATCCCGTCGATCGTCTGCAGTTTGCGCGAGATGCTCGCGTCCCACTCGTCGAGGTGGAAGCGGCGCGACGCCAGCGCATAGACCCGCGCCAGGAACTGATCGCCGACGAGCTTCAGCGCGTTGGTCACCTGTTCGAATAGAATCGCGGCGTCGAGCTCGAGCCGCGCGAGACTGCGCAGATCGGGACCGACCGCGGCGAACAGCCAGGGGCGGCGCGACCGCGCCAGCAAGCGCTCGTACGCGCGCTCCAGCACGTCATCCAGCTCGTGGTCGAGATAACGCATCTCGAGGAGCTGCGTGTTCGCGAACTCGATCACGTCGCGCACATCCTCGCCTTCCGGGTCGAACAGGATCGCGGCGTCGGTGTCGATGATCGACGCGTCGTTGGGACCGAAGGACAGACGCGCCGTGGTCGCCTCTGCAATTTCCTGCTGGGAGAGGTCGTGCGGCACGGCACGCAGCACCTGCGACACGGTGAGCGCGTGCGCCGTCCACAGCGTCGCCGCGTCGTATGGCTCCGTAAAGGCCTCGATGTGAAAGATCGAGTAATCCTCGACGAAATCGGCAACGCGGGGGCGTACGCATGCAGTGCCCAGCTCGGCGAGAACTTCCTCGACATGGCGGCGCGAGTCGGCGAGCAGCCGCTCGTTGCCCCACAATGCCTGCGCAAGGGCAGGGAGGTTGCTCAGCGGGCCGGCGAGCGGGATGGCGTAGCTGACCGAGAGCGCGCCGAAATCGTACAGCACGACCTCGACCCCCGGCAGGGTCCGGCTACCGTTCACGTCGTTTGCCGCGCCGCCCCGAGTGACGTGCAATGGCGCAGGCCGATATTCAAAGGACGCAGGCGCGCGCCGCTTGTACTTGATGGTTTGACGCTCGGCGCTGGTCAGCAGCCGTCGCTGCGCCGCGTCGAGATCGATCGACTGGGCGACTTCGTAGGCGAACATCGGGAAGCAGGTACCCTTTGCGATTACGGGAGCAGTTGGCATGGTGCGAAAACTATTCTGGACCCGTCGCTCACGCTGCTTCAGGACGGCTCGAGTACAGCGTTCAGCCTCGCCCGCCACCGTTGCCGCAGATCGTTGCAAGCCCAGACGATGACGATGCGCCGATCCGGGTAGTAGAGCAGCTGGCTGGCAAACTTTGCCGAGCCGCCGCCCTTGTCGATGCGCGTGGGTGAGACGTGCCAGCCGTAGGCTTCCTGCGCCGGTGGTTTATGAGGTGCGAACAGAATCCGCCGTTCCGCATCGCGTAACACGAGACCGTCTTCGATCGCCACGACCCAGCGATACATGTCGCCAACAGTGGACCAGACGCCGCCGGCCCCTCGCGTCCCCCAAACGTAAGGGTTGGCCGTCCCGACACGCCCGCGCGCGAACAGCGAATCGCGTTCCGGCACGTCGTCGCGAAACACCGCGGTCTGCATTCCGCGTCGGCAAGACCATAACCCTTGAGCAGGACGATGTGCCGGTCGCGGACCACGAGGACGGTCCCCGCAAAGCCGGAGTCGGCGAATCGCGTGAGTTGGGAATCGAGCTGCGCGCCGAGTGCCCCAGCCACTCTGGTCTGCGCGAGCGAATCCACGGCGACGATCTGAAGCAGGAGAAAAAGCATCACGCTCCGAGCTCCCGGAGCCGGCGCTCGAGTAGCTGTCGTGCAGGATCCTCGATGGTCAGCGCGAGGGCCTGGCGATACGCCGCAGCGGCTTCTGGCTTCTTGCCGAGTCGGCGAAAGAGGTCGGCGCGAGCGGCGTGCGCGAGATGATACTCCGTCAACTGTCCCCGAGCCAGAATCGCATCGATGAGGTGGAGTCCTGCCTCCGGACCGTCGCGCATGGCGACCGCCGCTGCCCGATTCAGCTCGATCACCGGGGAAGGCTCGGCTCGCAGTAGCACATCGTAAAGCCCGACGATCTCGCTCCAGTCGGTTGCGGCGGAAGTCGCCGCTTCCGCATGCACCGCCGCGATCGCGGCCTGGAGCTGAAACGGACCAACCTGCCGGAACGCAAACGCCCGTTCGATCAGGGCGACTCCTTCCTGTATTTGCGCGCGGTTCCACGAAGAGCGGTCCTGCTCTTCGAGGGGGATCAGCTGGCCCGACGGTGCAGTGCGCGATCCGCGCCGCGCGTCGTGGAGCAGCATCAGGGCGAGCAGCCCAAGAGCTTCAGGTTCCGGCAGCAGCTCGACCAGCAGCCGGCCCAGCCGAATGGCCTCGGCCGCGAGATCGGGCCGGGTGAAATAGCCCTGATTGAAGACGAGATAGACGACGTGCAGCACGGTGGCCAACCGCTCCGGGAGATCGCGCCGCTCCGGAATTTCATATGGAATCTTCGCGTCCCGAATTTTTGCCTTGGCCCGGACGATGCGTTGTGCGAGCGTGGGAGCGTTGGTGAGGAACGCGGCGGCGACTTCTTCGGTCGTGAGCCCGCAGATCTCGCGCAGCGTCATGGCAACCTGCGCGTCGGGATTCAGGGCGGGATGGCAGCAGGTGAAGATGAGCCGCAGACGGTCGTCGACCACGTCATAGTCTTCGCTGTCGGAAGTTTCCTGCGGCATGTCCTGCTCACCGGGAATTTCGCGCCTGCGTTTCCGCAGCCGGTCGATGGCCTTGAATCGCCCGGTGGAGATCAACCAGGAGCGGGGATTAGCGGGTGTGCCTTCGATCGGCCAGCGCTCGAGCGCCGCCGCGAACGCATCCTGCAACGCCTCCTCGGCGAGATCGAAATCACCGAGGAGGCGGATCAGGGTCGCGAGTACGCGGCGCGACTCAGCGCGGTAGACCGACTCGATCGTGTCTACGGCTGGTCGAATTCCATGACCGGCCGCACTTCGACCGTGCCGTTCTTCGCGCCCGGAATGCGGGACGCTACCTGCACCGCTTCGTTCAGATCTTTGGCCTTGATCAGGTAGTAGCCGCCGAGCTGCTCTTTCGTCTCGACGTACGGCCCATCGGTCGTAGAGATCTTGCCATTCCGCACGCGGACCGACGTGGCGGTCTTGGTGGGCTGTAGCGCTTCACCGCCGATGTAGTTACCCGCCTTCTTGATGCTCTCGGTAAAGCCGTTGTAGTCGGCCATCCCCTGCTGCAAGTCGGACTCACTGGCCTTCTCCCACCACCTCTCGTCTTCGTAAATCAAGCACAGGTATCTCATTGGCTCCTCCGGTTAGTTGCCGTTTTCCGACCAGACAGGACGAACTTCGATCGAGCCCCACTTCGCCGACGGAATGCGACTGGCAATCTGGATCGCCTCACTGCGATCCTTCGCTTCAATGAGGAAGTAACCGCCGAGCTGCTCTTTGGTTTCGGCGAAGGGACCATCGGTGGTGGACATCTTGCCGTTGCGCACGCGGACCGTCGTCGCCTTGTCGGTGTGTTGCAGGCCGTGCGATCCCACGTAGTTGCCGCTCTTCTTGATGTCTTCGGTAAATGCCCCGAAGTCCCGCTTCGCTTGCTCGATCACATCCTTGGGAACGTTCACTTCCTCCTTTTCTTCCTGGTAAACCAGGCACAGGTATTTCATATCCCCCTCCCCCCTCCCCGTAGACTCTGAAATATGGCCCGAACACTGAGTGGTCGTTTGGGGATTCTGAAATTCGACAAGACGCTAACTTTTGACCATGCCACGTTATGCAGCGTTCCTTCGCGGCGTTATGCCAACGAATTGCAGTATGACGGACCTTCGGGAGGCCTTCGAGGCAGCGGGGTTCACCGATGTAACGACGCTTCTTTCCAGCGGCAACGTCGTCTTCAGAGCGCCGGTCACGGCGACCGCTGCGCTGCAGCGCAGAGCCGAAAGGGCCATGCACCAGCGCATGGGCCAGTCGTTCCTCACATTCGTTCGCCCAGTCAATGGATTGCGCAAAATCCTCGCATCCGATCCCTACAGGAGCTTTCGACCGGCCCCCGGATCGAAACGCATTATCACGTTTCTGCGTGAACGACCGTCACGAACGCTGAAGCTGCCGGTCGAATTCGAAGGTGCACGCATCCTGGCGATGCAGGGGGGCGCGATATTCAGCGACTACGCACCCAACCCGAAGGGTCCGGTCTTCATGTCGTTCATCGAGAAAATGTTCGGCAAGGAACAGACGACGCGCACCTGGGACACCGTCGCGAAGGTCGCGCGCTGAAGTAGATTTCTCGCCGTGCCGGCTCCCCTAAGTCCCAGACCCGAGCCACAGGTGCCGTCGGCTGCGCGGGAGCGCGTCATCGAATTGCTGACGCGCCATTTTGCTAATGACGAAATCACCGAAGCGCAGCTCGAAACACGACTGCAGAGTGTGTACGCCGCGCGTACGCCCGGCGAGCTCGACGCAATCGTCTCGGATCTTCCGTCCCTTGCCGACGCTCCGCGCGCCGACACCAGCATCAGGGCGACCCTATCGGGACAGGAGCGGCGGCTCGCCGGCCTGGTGCCAAAACTCCTGCAGCTGCGGGCACGCATGGGATATGTCGAGCTGGATTTGCGCAACGCGACGTTTGCGCCTGGCATTACCACCATCGACGTGCGTGCGTTCATGGGCTATGTGGAGATCCGCCTGCCGGAAGGCGTCCGCGTGGAGAATCATGGGAACGCCGTGCTCGGCTATGTCGCGGTCAAGGGGATCGAAGAGGACTCCGAGAGCATCGTGCGAATCACTGGTCGGGCTGTGTTCGGGTATGCCGAAATCTTTTTACCGGATACGGTCGCCGACGACGAAGCTGACTAGTAACCCCGGGCGGCAGCCCGGGGCCGGACCGCCGCGGGCCTAGTGATATTCGCAGCCGTCCGGGGACCAATTCCATCAAAGCATACCTGATCACGACGCCGATCCTGTTCACGCTCATCGACCTGCTTCAGATTTAGTGCTCCCTTATCGGAGCTCAATGGCGATGATTCGTAAGATCCTGCTCGGTATCGGCGCGACGATCGTTCTGTTGATCGCGGTCGTGCTCATCACGGTCAATATGCGCTGGGACCGGCAGTTCGACGCTCCGTTCCCGCCACTCGCTGCTTCGACTGATTCTGCTGTCGTCGCGCGCGGCCGATATCTCGCGTACGGACCGGCGCATTGCGCTGCATGTCACGCGAAGCCAGGTGATCCGGCGGGCGTGCTGAGCGGCGGCCGCGCTTTTGTCATTCCACCCGGAACGATTCACGTCCCGAACCTGACGCCCGACAGCGTCACGGGCATTGGGCGCTTCAGTGATGGGGCGATCGCCCGCATGATCCGCTATGGGGTCCGCCACGACGGTCGTTCCGCGATCCCATTCATGGAATTCCAGGCCATGAGCGATGGAGACATCGTTGCGTTGATCTCATTCCTTCGTTCGCAGCCCGCCGTGCGCAATAACGTCCCTGATCACGATTACACGCTGCTCGGAAAAGCCGTCATGTCGTTCGCGATAAAGCCCATCGGTCCCAGTGCGCCTCCGCCGGTGGAAAGCCCGCCGCCTGGTCCCACTGTCGAGCGGGGCGCCTATCTGGTAGACGCGATTTCGAACTGCGCGGGCTGTCATACGCAGCGGGACATGGCGACGGGCGCGTACACTGGTGCACGGCTAGCCGGTGGAACGCCGATGGAAACGGATGGAGAGAAACCGATCCAGCTTGTGCCGCCCAACATCACAGCCGACTCGAACGGCCGGGCAACGCTCTGGACCGAGGATGAATTCGTCGCGCGCTTCCGCGCGGGTGAGCGGATCCCCGGCAGTCCGATGCCGTGGGTCGCGTTCGGCCGCATGAGCGACGATGACCTGCGCGCGATCTATCGCTACCTGCGAACGATGCGGAGCTCGGCCGCGTCCGAGTAACTACTGGCTTGCTTCTCGCGCGGGCGCCTGCGCGCCGGTCCGCGCGAGATGGATCCCGTTGAACAGAAACTTGAACGTGCCGTGCGGTTGTGCGCGGAACAGGATCTCGGGTCCGAAGAGGTAGAGTGTGCCGCGCCCGACGCTCGCCTGAGCCGCCGCGAGTCCCCCGGTCAATCGCTCCTGCCCCCATGCCCAGCCGCTCCGCAGCGGCCGTTCCCCCTCATACCACGCGACGCGACGCACGCTCGTCGCGGTCGCACCAGTGCCGAGCATCCAAACGGGGCTCTCGTCGAACAGCACATCCGCTTCCGCCGGCATCCCGTACGCGATCGGCTGCGTGTTGTCGACGCGCACCCGGATCACTGAGCCAGGCACGTAGAACTTGTCGCGCGGGAGCGCGCGACCATTTTCGACCAGGTGATTCTCCACGGGGAGTCCGAGACGACGCGCGAGATGCGTGGACGATCCGATCGTGATGATCGTGCCACCAGCCTGCAGGAACTCCCGCAGCCGGGGTGCCGTCTGTTCTGTAGTGAATCGACCCAACCGGCGACGAAACTCGGCTGGAATCGACATGGAATCCGGCTGGCCTCCGCCTCCGCCGCCCCCCCCCCCCCCCCC
>DATFEG010000034.1:0-74438 GCA_035251445.1 Gemmatimonadales bacterium
CTGCAAAACCTCGATTCGTCGGTTCGATTCCGACCGGCGCCTCTCCAGCAGGACAACGAGTTGCGCCTTCCTGAATTCCGGGCATGGGGCACAAAAGGGGCATTCACCAGGGCGGCGAGCCGGAGCGGAACGCCTACGTCAACCTGACTGAAGACCACCGCCAGCGTGGAGACGAGCATGCACCCGTGTAGGGTTTCGAGACCGGGGGGGCCGACGATTTTGGCCCGATGGCACGCGTGTGCAGTCGCGCGACGACGGCGGCCGGAGTGCCGATCCGCTGCTCACTGTCATGACCGTTCTACGCGCGCGCAGAGCGCAACTGTCGCGCTCTACTTCCCATGTTGTGACCCACCTGCCCGCTCAAAACGTCACTTGACCCGATAATGTCGAAATAGATAGGTTATGCGACAGGGCTCGTTATGCTAGCTTCTCCTGTCGTCGTTTCCTCCCAAGAGCTTTTTCAATCAGTAGCCTTTCCCACGCCTTCGACGGACTGGGCCTTCAGAGTGCAGGAGGAAGAGCAATGCGACTGATTACAGTCACGTGCGCGCTCGCTGTCTTGGCGGCATGTGCCGGATCGGATGATCCATCACAGCCGATTACGGACACACGGGGTGTTCCGCAAACGGCGCTCGCGAGCCGCGGGCACAGTCTCCTCAGACCTGATGTTGACACCATCGCCCTGCAGCGCCTTCTCGCAGCCGTTCCTTACAGTAGCCGCGACGTAGTTTTGTCCAGTTTCGAGCTCGTCCCAGGCGAGATGCGTGATCTTAGCTTCGAGGATCGAGCGCAGGATCAGCTAGCGGGCGCGGTCTACAAGCAAAGCGATCTGACAGCTGCAGCACAGCCCAACCTTTCTCGGGTGGAGGGAGAGGGGCGTGTAAGACTTTGGAATCGCCCCGTTCTCCTGGCCCTCGCGGTAGATGCAAAGCTCGTCCCGAACGACGGTGTCCTCGTTTTGAGATCCGCCCGGTGGGACTATGATGTTGTTCTTCTTGGGAAGGATGCGGCGAATGTCCACGGCTTGGACGCTGGGCTGCGGGCAGTGTATTCCGTGCGGCTCCACGATGGGTTGCGACCGCGCTCTAATCGCGTGGGTAAACTTCAGTTACGATCAAGCTTCTCGTCTCAGGCGCGAGGCGGCAATCTCTTGCCGCGGTCTTGGAACACGTATCTGGAATCCAAGCTGTCAGCGGCGCGAAATGCGGGTGTTCGCGTCGTTCCCGGTCTTGGTCCGCTCCGCGCGACCGATTTTGTAGTCGTGAACCGGTGATACACTCGAGCTAGCCGATGGCGGGCCGTAAACGAGGCTTCCGCTTGTCCGCACGCATGCGCCGCGAATTGCGTACCGATATTAACCTCGAGGCGTTGGAGCAACTGGTCGGCTTGGTGCCCACCGAATCTCGTGACCTGGTCCTTCGCGCATTCTTGGCTCGGCCTACGGCCACGACTGGACGCGTCGATGCCAGCCTTGGTTATGACCTCTCATTTCGCGACCCGAAACTCCAGCGGCTGCTAGATCAGGTGATAACTCCTACCCCCAGGAGTGCTCTGGCGGCGTGGGAACGGACTCGCCAATTCGATGCTACGCAGCGTCCTCTTCTCGAGGACCCGATTCGCGTCGTGATCCTAAATGCGTTTGGTGAGCCAATGATCGCACGACGTACTCGCACCCAGCCGCACGACGTGATCCTCATGCCCGAAACGCATCTCAACGCAGGCTGGCTTGACCGCGCGATAACTCGCTTACTAACCGAACGTCGCGTGAACGGCCTTCGGCCGGAACGAGACTACTCGTTCGCGATCTCTGCCGGGCAGTTGACACGAAGGCTTCCTGCCGCATGGGATCGATATCTGGTCCAGATGCTTGAGCGATTGCGCGCGAGCACTCCAGCGCTGTTGGGTGATCTCGGGAGCGTCCGCTTTATAGAGCTACGCCTGATGTGAGAACTGTTTAGACGGAACTAACAGACGTGCTATGACACAGGGGGTTTCGATGGGCCACCTGAAGAGCAGTTTGATCCTCGCATCGGCGTTCGCTACGCTCATCAACGTCGTAAGTTCGCCTCGCGCCTCTGCCCAAGAAATACTGCCGAGAATATGTCCCGACCTTCTTGGTCCGCGTCCGATCGTTATCGACGGGATCGTTTTCAGCGGCGTCACCTTTATCAAGCAGTACCCGACAGCGGGCAACGGTGGCTACTATATCACTAGCCCGCCCGATCCGATTTCCAACGACGGGCGATGGGTCTGGATGAATGCAGCGGTATCGCTGCTTTGTTACGATTTCTACTATCCCAACGGCATTATCCAGCACGTGTACCAGGTCGTAGAAACGTACGGACCCCTGATTCCGATTCCTCCCGATGATGGGGGTGGGGGCGGAGGCGCGTGTGACTGGCAGATTATTCCGGATCCCGAAACCTGTCCGGACGACGGAGGAGGTGGCGGCGGCGGAGGTGGTGGTGGAGGAGACGGTGGAGGAGACGGAGGGGGTGGCGGCGGAGGCGGCACGAATTGGTGTCAGGCGCTGCAACTCAGCCCGGGTTGTTATGACGTCTACATCGACGATGTGTACGCCGGCACGATGTGTTGCTAGTAGGCAATGACGAACGCCCGCCGGGAGGACTCTTACGCTAGCCCTCCCGGCGGGGCACATGTGGGGCACAACCGGCGTCAGCGGCTCGCAACGAGCCGCAGCGCTTCCGAAAAGACGTAGGGCCTATTGAAAGCGGAACGCAGAGGGATAGAGCCAGGCGCAGGGGGCCGTAGGCTACTGCAAAACCTCGATTCGTCGGTTCGATTCCGACCGGCGCCTCTCCGCGAAATTCCCGTCAAACAGTGGCTCGACGATTCTGCTCGCGTCTCAGGAGGCTCCACCGCAGCGCGGGCGGCGTCGCCATGGTCGTCACGATTACCATGATGACGACGGCCGAGTAAATAGCGCTGTCCACGATTGGCTGGCCATCGAGGGTCAACCCCAACCCGATACTTGCGAAAATCAACCCTACTTCGCCTCTCGGGATCATGGCGAGGCCGATGGACAGGCGATCGAGTTTGCCGTCCAACACGCCGAGCGCACACGCCTGTTTGCCGATTACCGCCGCCAAGGTGAGCAACGTCGCGAATCCGAGGATGTCCCCCCGGGCGAAAGTGGACAGGTCGACGCGCATTCCCATCAACACAAAGAACACCGGAACCAGAAACGCGCCGATCGGTTGCAGCAATGCTTCAAGCTGATGCTCGCCGCGTTGAGTGAACTCCCGGTAATGGACATCTTCCAGAATGAGCCCAGCGGCGTACGCCCCGACGATCGCCGCGAGCCCAATCACCACAGCGAGGTAGCTCAGCCCAAAGCAGAACACGAGTGCCGTCGCGAGCAACACCCCGCGACCTCGCAGCCGAGATGCAAGGCCGAACAGGCGTGGGGAGAGCACGAGACCGAGGAATACGGCGCCGAACAGGAATAGCGCCGATTTTGCGATGATCAGCGCGATGCCGCCGTACGCAAACTCGGCGCCACGGTCGGCTGTCTGAATGACTCCGGTCACCACTGCCAGGATCACAAGTCCCAACACGTCATCTACGACAGCCGCCCCGAGAATCACCCGTGCCTCTGGCGACTGACTCTTACCGAGATCCTGGAGCACGCGTGCCGTGATCCCGACGCTGGTGGCCGTTAGGGCCGCCCCCAGGAACGCATGGACGTAGGGACTGTGAGTGGGAAGGAGCAGCGCTCCCACACCCCACCCGAGCGCGAACGGCGTCACGACCCCGAGGAGGGCGACGAGCAGCGCAGTCCAACCGACCTTCAACATGTCCCGAACGGTTGACTCCAGCCCAACCTCGAAGAGCAAAACGATGACCCCGAGTTGCGCGAGCGTCTCGAGTGTGGCGTCCGCCTTGAACGGCTCGGCCCAGTCGATTCCGATCAATGTCAGATTGCCCAGCAGCACACCGGCGACAAGCTCCCCCAACACGGAAGGTTGCTTGACGCGAGCGGCGAGATCACCGCCGAGCTTGGCCACGGCCAATATGACGGCGAGGGCGAGCAGAACCGGGGCGGCGGGCGTGTCGGCGGCACTCGACGCGATGCCAGGCGAGGTCACTGCGAGGCTGAGCACGCGGGACAGCCGGACTTACAGAACGCGCTGCAGCACGTGTGTGCCGACCCACAGGGCCAGCGCCACGAGAAACAACCACCGCGCGTAGTGCTGGAAGTGCTGCACGGTTGCGGGCGTGCCTGCGAGGGTCGGTCCGCCAAAGCGCGTGATCTCGAGGTACCTCGCGGTTGCGAGTGCCGCAACGACGAGCCAGTACACTCCATCGAGCAGCGTAAAGCCCTGTTGACTCGAGATCGAGTAGATCAGAGCCAGGAGTGCCAGGTTGCCAACGCCCGTCCAAAACAACCGGAGCAGGCAGCCCTGCATGGGGTCGTACTGGACCTGTGGCCTCTGTTCGGCGAATTTCGGCCGCTCGTCGGGTCGCTTCGACATGCCTCCCCCCATCTCGCCCCGCCATGGGGGCTGTGTGGAGGTTGGCGGCCCGACCAACCGAGTTGCCCTGCGACGAAAGCAACTCGCCGCACCCTTACACCGGCATGCTACACGCTGTCAGGAGTTGTCGCAACCGCGCGCGCTGCTGTGGGGTGGAGACTAAGCGCGATTCAGCAACCACACACGATGCGCCCACCACAATGCGTACCCCAAGTAGGCGACATACGGTGCCAACACCAGAGCCGAAATCCAATCGATGCTCGCGAGTGTGACGATTAGCAGAAGTGTGAGGAAGCCGTAAGGCAGGAACGCCAGGAAGCTGGCGCGGAGGTCTTTGCGTCTGAAAAACAGCAATCCCCACGCCGCATTCGCAGCCATGAGGACCACGACCAGAACGAACGCGACGTTGTGCGTAGGAGTAGGCCGATTCGAGGCGACCAGCCGGTACAGGATAACAAAACAAATCGCGTAATAGACACCGCCGATGAAGATCCACACGAAGAACGGGGGTGAGAATCGAGGGAGCCGAAGTTCTGCAAACCGCGCCCGAATGCCTCGCCCCGCTAGTGCGCCTTCTAGGGCGGCCGCACCTGCACAAATGAGCAACGCGAAAGTCGCTGAACCCATGGTGACAGATTCTACCGCGATGCCAAGCGGGGCACAGGTGGCGCACATTTCTGTCAAAGACGCGTAGAGAGATGTAGCGGGACGACGAGGATATCGCCGCTGGCGAAGCGCAATGGATCCCGGCAGGACCTCCTATCGGTGACGACCACGTTGCTCGAACGCCCGGTATTGTTCGTCGCTGACTTTCTCCATCCACTGGACGCTCTTGCCGTCGCGCTGTTCTTGAATGGCGATGTGTGTCATGCCCGTGGTTGCCGTGCCGCCATGCCAATGCTTCACGCCCGGCGGGATTGAGACGACATCACCGGGGCGAATCACTTGGACCGCACCACCCCACTGCTGAACCCAGCCCGTGCCGGCGCTGACGATCAAGACTTGGCCTAACGGGTGATCATGCCACGCTGTCCGAGCGCCAGGCTCGAAGGTCACAGAGGCGCCCGAAACGCGCGACGTGGTACTTGCCTGGAACAGCGGTCGCACAACCACGGAACCGGTGAAGTACTCGCCTGGAGCCGTATAGGCCGGCCGCGAACTGTCGTTGCTGATGCGTATTGTCGCGGAGCGCTGCTGCTTGGCGTTCAACCCTTCCATCCTCACAACGGTCCTCTCCGTACTCGCCGCACTCCCGAAAACCGAAAGACACATGCAGGCAAAGAACACCGAGAGCGCCTTGATCATGTTCAGTCCCCAGTTTAACGACCGATTCGTTCCTGCAAGTGGGCGGGATACCGGTCCCCCTGGACGCGGATCTTGGACGCCGCCTCATTGATCTCACGCAGATCGTCTGCCGTGAACTCGAGGTTTGCAGCACCGAGGTTCTCCTCGAGACGATGCAGCTTCGTCGTACCAGGGATCGGCACAATCCACAGCTTCCGCGCGAGGAGCCACGCGAGGGCGAGCTGAGCTGGCGTCGCCCGCTTTTTCTCCGCGATCCGTTTCAGCAGATCGACCAGCACCTGGTTCGCCTTCCGGTTCTCTGGAGTGAACCGCGGCACGATGTTGCGGAAGTCGCTGCTGTCGAACGACGTGGTTTCGTCGATCGTTCCCGTGAGAAAGCCCTTGCCCAACGGGCTGAATGGCACGAGCCCGATGCCGAGCGCCTCGCACGTGGCGAGCGCGCCGTTCGTTTCCGGTTCACGAAACCACAGCGAGTACTCGCTCTGCAGCGCTGACACCGGCTGCACCGCGTGCGCGCGACGGATCGTTTCCACGCCCGCCTCGGAAAGTCCGAAGTGCTTCACCTTGCCCTCAGCGATCAAGTCTCCGATCGTGCCGGCGACATCCTCGATCGGCACGTTCGGATCGACGCGGTGCTGGTAGTACAGGTCGATGGCCTCTACGCGGAGGCGTCGCAGCGAGCCCTCGGTCACCTTGCGAATGTTCTTCGGTCGGCTGTTCAGCACCTGCTGTCCGGCTGGAGCCGAGAGGTCGAAGCCGAACTTGGTGGCGATCACAGCCCGGTCGCGAAACGGCTCCAGCGCCTCGCCGACGATCTCCTCGTTTTCGGTGCCATAGATCTGCGCCGTATCGAAGAACGTCACGCCCCGCTCGAAGGCGGCGCGCACGAGCGCGATGGCCTGCTGACGGGCAATGGCCGGGCCGTAACCATGGCTCAGCCCCATAGCGCCGTAGCCGATCGACGAGACCTCCAGGCCGCTCCGTCCCAACGTGCGTCTGTTCATCGTGGTCGGTGTTCGAAACCCGCGTCGCGCAGATGCATCGCCTGGGTGGCCACCTTCTTGTTCTCTCTCTGGGCACTCACGACACATGACGCTACGGCCGCGTACCACACGGCCCCAGCCGCGCCACGAGGCAAGCGGGTGATCACTTCTTCGGCGGTGCCTCCACGCCTGAGAAGACCAGCACCTGGTCCGGCAGGCGCTGCCCCCGGATCTCGATCGCTCGAACAGCCGCATTCAGATCGGCCAGCTCACTTGACGTGAGTCTTACGTCAGCCGCTCCGCTGTTTTCGATCATGTGCGCCATTTGCGTCGTCCCCGGGATCGGCACGATCCACGGCTTCTGCCCGAGCAGCCACCCGAGCGCGATCTGCGCGGGCGTGGCGCGCTTCTGTTCGGCCCAACGCTTCACCAGCGCGACGAGCTGCAGGTTGTGCGGTAGGTTCTCGGGTGAGAAGCGGGACTCGACGGCGCGGATGTCGCCGGGCGCGAAGCGCGTATTCGCGTCGATCCAGCCGGTGAGGAACTGCACGCCAAGCGGGCTCCACGGCACGAAGCCGATGCCCAGCTCCTCACAGAGCGGCAAGACTTCCCGCTCAGGACCGCGCCACAGCATCGAGTATTCGTTCTGCACGGCGGTGACCGGCAACGCGGCGTGCGCGCGGCGCAGCGTGCCGAGCCCCATCTCCGAGAGGCCCCAGTGCACGACCTTCCCCTGCTGCATCAGCTCCTGAACGGCGCCGGCCACGTCCTCGATCGGGACCTCCGGATCGACGCGGTGCTGGTAGAGGAGGTCAATGCGGTCGGTGCGAAGGCGCCTGAGCATCCCGTCGACGACACGCTTGATGTGGTCGGGCTTGCTGTTGCGACCCGGGCGCCGCTCACCGGTCTCGAGGTCGATGTTCCAACCGAACTTGGACGTAATGACGACCTTGTCGCGGAAAGACTGGATGGCCTCGCCGAGGATGCGCTCGCATTCGTGCGGCCCATAGGCTTCCGCCGTATCGAAGAAGGTGACGCCACTGTCGAAGGCCCGCCGGATGATGTTGAGCATCTCCGGGCGGTAGGGCACCGTCGTCTCGTACTTGCGCCTCATGTTCTGGACGCCGAGTCCGATGCTCGACACCTCGAGCCTGCCGAGCCGGCGCCGGCCAGTCGCCTGAGCGGCAGGCGTCCCGTTCGACGACGCCGTCTGTGCGTACGCTTGGGTGGCGAAGCCGCCGAGCAGCGGCGCGGCGGCCAAGGCGCCCGCGGACTGCAAGAAAATCCGGCGCGCGATTCTGTTGTCGCGTTCTCTTGACATAATCGTCCTTCTATTGCGGCGTCACGAGCCTGGTGAATGAGAGCGAGCCCAGCTTCCATTTCCCGTCTTGCTTCACATAGACCTCCGTCACCGTGAACGGATTGCTGACCTCGTTGCCGCCGACCACGGCGTCCAGGCGAATCCGATGTAGCACGATGGCCGTCGTACCGATGAACCGCACCGACGATTCGAAGATCTCCGCGTGCTTGTAGTGAATTCCACCAGTCCGGATGACGTCGAGCTCCTGCGTCTTGGACATGGTTCTGCTCATGTGAACAAAGACAGCCTGGTCGTCGAAGAGCGTTGCCAGTGAATCGACTTGGCGCTCCGCCATCCAGCGCCATTTCGTCTTCGAGAGAGTCAGTACTTCTTGTTCCGCATTCGCCTGCGCCGCGGCGGGCGCCGTGGAGAGCAGGACGAGTGCGGCGAGCAAGCCGATGAGTCGTTTCATGTCAGTCCAATCCTTATCATGTGAAGGAACCCAATCACGTGAAGGAATCCAGCTACCGTGACTTCGCCGTCTTGGCGGCGAGTTCGGTCACGTCCAGCCGCGCTTTCCAGGGATCGAGGCCGGCGACGGGCGAACCGTCGGGCCGGAATTCGAGGATCTCGTTCTTGCTCGGATCGTGACGCGGCCATGTCGGCAGTCCCGGCCCATTCGGGTCGCCGGTCTTGGCGAAGTTAGCCCAATAGGTGTTGACCGTCCGCGCGACCGCCTGGTCCTGGGGGCTCACCGTCGCCCCTGGGCGAGTCCCCAGCATGTCGAATACAAACGGGATTTCGGAGCCGTGCGGAGCTCCGTTCCGCCACTGCTCCCGCAGCGAGGCGGGGACGTAGGAGAAGCGATATACGTAGGCCGGCGCGCCGCTGGTGACGAAGGCGGTCGCGGTGAAGCGGGCTGGTTCGGTCTGGACCCGATCGGTGCCGGCCATCACGAGCAGCGTCTCGAGCTCGGCGGTCCCGGCGGGGTCATAAGCCGCGATCGCGTCGGCTTTCCGTTCACCGAACTGGGAGAACAGCGCCTCTTTCGTGTCCGCGCTTATGAAGCCAACGAAATCAGCGCTATTGGCGCCGATGATCAGCGGAACGCGCAGCTGGTGCCCGGCCTCGTACGCGCGCTGGGCGGTCTCCACCATCAGCTGACCGTCGAGGATCGGACCGGAGTAGGTGGCTGGGCCTCCGGAACCGGCACTTTCCTGACCTCCGTCCACAATTTCGGCGACGCTGAGGGCGCGCAGCTTGGCCAGTGCGGCCGCGTCCGTCCCCTCGATTCCGTACCTGCGCGCGAAATTCGCGCCGATTGTCTCTGCCGACACCGGATACAGAGGATCGAGGCCGTCCTCGCGTATCGGCCGCCCGGTGAGGACGCCGTCCCGGCCCCCACCGGACTCAATGATTGCTTTTTGGAAAAGGCCGAGCGAACGCGGCGAAGTGAGGTGGATATGCACCGAGACGCCGCCAGCGGACTCGCCGAAGATGGTCACATTCTTCGGATCGCCTCCAAAGGCGGCGACATTCTGTTGCACCCACTTGAGGGCGGCGATCTGGTCCATGTACGCGTAGTTGCCCTTGAGTTCCTCCGGGTGCTCGCGGCTCAGCGCGGGAAACGCGAAGAAGCCGAGACGCCCCAGACGGTAGTTGAACGTGACCAGGAGGACGCCTTGGTTGGCAAACTGGACACCGGAAAACTCGGGGCGAGAACCGCTGCCGAACACGAAGGCGCCGCCGTGGATCCACACCATCACCGGCAACTTTGCCCGTGCCGACGCCGCGGACGGTCGCCACACATTGATGAACAGGCAATCTTCGGAAGAGGTTGGCGAGATCGCTGCAGAGCCGCGTGGAAAGCCCGCCTGCGCACAATCCGCGCCGAACTTGCTTGCGTCACGCTCTCCCCGCCACGCAGTCATTGGCTTGGTCGGCCGCCAGCGGTTTTCGCCGACTGGTGCAGCGGCATAGGGGATCCCCTTGAAACTGGAGACATCCCCTTCCGTCACGCCGCGGACGATCCCTGAGGCAGTACGAACGGTCTGCGCCGGTGTGGTTGCCGGATAGGCCAGTGAGAGCGCGACGAGCGTGATGATGATCCGCGGCATATATGGATTTCGCTCTATCGTGGGCGATACGGTACGACAACGGCTCTCGCGAGCTCGACGAGCACGAGGGCGGTGTTGCCGATCACGGTCACACCCGAGGCGCGCGTGAGCCCGTCCTGCACCACCCGCACCTCCGCGCGATCACCACTGATCGTCAGCTCGGCGACACGTCCCTGTTGCTCGGCCTGTATCAACGTCCGGGGACCCACGCTCCGCAATCCGTCGGGCCGAACCAGGGGCACTGACGTTTCGATCGGCACGGTCGGGCCTGCGCTGCCGTCCGGGTTCACCGGTATGCGAAAGAGCTTGCCGGTGGCGAAGTTGTTCACGTACAGCGACCCATCGGCGAGGAAGGCGAGACCGTCGATGACGTTCAACTGCTCATCGCTGGTCCACACTTCAAGCGCCGTCGCACCGGGCTTCAGCCGGTGCACGCGGCCGCGAAACGACTCGGATGCGTAGACCGTACCGTCGGCCGACAGCGCGATGTCGTTGCACACGCCGCTGTTGGGGGGGAATGGGTACGTGCCTTTGGCGGCGCCGCTTGTCAGGTCGAAGGATCGGAGCGCAGTCTGTCCGGCGACAGGCACCCCGTCACGGCCGCCCGTCGAATTCTGGCAGACCCACAGCGTGCGGGTGGTGTCGTCCGCGAGCACGCCGAGCACCCTCGTCAGACCGGCGGTCGATGCGAGAATCCACGGCTCAGCCTGAGCGGCGCCCGGCGCGGCGCGGTAGATCGTCCCCTTCGCCATACTGCCGAAATACACCGTGCCGTCGCGACTCGATGTGAGATTCTCCGCCACGACGCCGGTGTCGTTGATCGTCACCTGCGTGCGGTTTTGCGCTCGAGCCGGCGGTGCGAACGACGTGAGCGTGACAACGGCGGCGATCAGGGAACCGGCGGCTCCGGGAGTGTTTCGCATTGGGGACCCTTCGCCTATCGAGCGTAGCTGACGCGGAGGATCCGATGGCCGGTATCGTCGCTGATCAGGATGGCGCCGTCCGGCATCTGCAGGACGTCGACCGGCCGGCCGAGCGCCGCCCTCCCGGCTTCCCGACCACCTGGCGCGCTTGATCTGCCGGGCAGGAAGCCGCCGTCCAGGAACGTTTCGTAACTGATCACGCGGCGTCCATCCGTGCGCGCTACCATGACGCGATAGCCGCTCGGAACCGACCGGTTCCAGGAACCATGCTGTGCGATGATCACCGCGTTCTTGTAGCTCGCTGGGAACATGGCGCCCGTGTAGAACGTGAAGCCCAGCGCCGCGACGTGGGCGTCGAGCTTCTGCGCCGGTGGTTCCGTCGTGGAGCAGCCCCGCTGCGCGCCGAACACGGGGTCCGACACGTCGCCCTGATGACAAAATGGGAAGCCGAAGTGCAGGCCGGGCTTCCAGGCGACGTTGAGCTCGTCGCTCGGCAGGTCGTCGCCCATCATGTCGCGACCGTTGTCCGTGAACCACAGCTCCCGTGACGCCGGATGCCAATCGAAACCGACGCTGTTGCGCACGCCCTCGGCGAACACCTCGAGGTTCGATCCGTCGGGCTTCATCCGCACGATAGTGGACACCATGGGCGGGGACAGGCAGACGTTGCACGGAGCGCCGACGGACATGTACAACATGTCGTCGGGTCCGAACGCGATGAACTTCCACGTGTGGCCGTCCGTCGAATTCGGCAAGCTATCACGGACGACGACCGGCGCAGGAAGCGAGTCGAGACGGCGTTCGATGTCATCGAACCGCAGGAGCTTGCTCTTGGTCGCCACATACAACGCGCCGCTGCGTATCGCGACACCATTGGGCTGATCGAGGCCGCTGGCGATCAGGACCACCCGATCGGCCTTGTGGTCGCCGTTGCGATCGATGACCGCGTGCACTTTGCCTGCCCTGAACGATCCGACGAACACGGTGCCTTGCGGACCCAGCGCCATCTCGCGGGCGTTCTCGGCGCTGTCCGCGAACACGGCGACCTGGAACCCCGCGGGGAGCACCCACTGAGGCTGCTGCGCCGTCAGGCTCGGGGTGAATACGAGAGACAAGACGGCAGCGATAATGGAGAGCTTCGGAGTGGTCATGATCCAAGGCACCTCGCACACACCCTTGTACGAAACTCCCGGATTCTACTCCGAGCCTGGGGGCGGGCAGTATTACGATCCTGCGAATTCGTTGTACAATTCTGCACATGGAGCCTATGTCACGAACTGAGCCGCGCGAGAGCGCGCGGATGGGCGCGAGCAGGGACGAGCTCGCGGAATTGATCGCGCGGCATGTGGTGCAGGATGGGCGCGAAGAGGCAGCACCGGGGCTTTCGCTCTACCGTTATTCTCGGCCGACGGGTCCGCTCTACGGCGTCAGCGAGCCGTCGTTCTGCGTTGTCGTGCAGGGAGCCAAGGAGCTGCTTTGCGGCAGAGAGCTTCTCCGGTACGACGCGTCGCAGTACCTCCTCGTCTCGGCCGGCCTGCCAGTGGTCGGCCACGTCATCGAGGCGTCGGAGCAGCGCCCCTACCTCGCGGCGCGGCTCGTGCTCGATCCCGCTATCGTCACCGACGTACTGATGGAGAGCGGCGTCCCGGCCACGCGGAGCGATGCCGCCGTCAAGGCTCTCGTTGCGTGCCCGGTTGACGCGGATCTGCTGGATAGCGTCCTACGGCTCGTGCGGCTCGTGGATACACCACGCGACTATGCTGTGCTCGCGCCACTCGCGGCTCGGGAGATCGTGTACCGGCTTGCGCGTGGAGATCAGGGTGCGCGGCTTCGTCAGATTGCTGTCGTTGCGGGTCGGGCGCATCGCATCGCGAAGGCGATCGGGCTCATCCGCAGGAGTTTCGGCAAGCCGCTCCGTATCGACGCGCTTGCGCGGCAGCTCGGGATGAGCATTTCGGGGTTACATCACGACTTCAAAGCCGTGACCGCGATGAGCCCCTTGCAGTTTCAGAAGCAATTGCGGCTGCAGGAAGCCCGCCGGCTATTACTCGGCGGCGAGGTCGACGTCGCGCGCGCCGGATACCGCGTGGGTTACGAGGATCCGCCGCACTTCAACCGGGAGTACAAGAAGCTCTTCGGCCAGCCTCCCGGGCGCGACATCGAGCGGCTGCGTAGTGTCGCCGCTAGTAACCTCCGGGACACGACCGGACTGCAGCGTGAGCGTCTTGCCGACGGACGGCGCCCCCACGGAGTTCGTTCTCGCGGGGCACAAGTGGGGCACATCTCGCAGCAAAAGGACGCAATGACGCGTAGCGTCCTGTAGCAAGGGGCAGAACCTCGTTTCGACGGTAGATTCCCGCCCATGAACGAGCGTCCACCGCGCCCGCTGCCCGGCACCGATCTGATCGAACGGGGGCTCGTCGACCTGGCTGGGGGCATCGAGTCCATTCCGGCCCTGCTCGTTTCCATCGGCGCACCCCGCCTCAGCCGGATCGGCATCGAAGTGCCACGCCCGCTCCTCGATGCCGAGCACCGTCTCTATGATCTCCTGCGGCAGGAGGACAGCGATGCAGCGCATTCGCGCTACAACGCGCTGATTCGACGGCTCGTCAGCTTTGAACGCGCGGCTGAATGCGTGAGGTAGCGGATGTCGCCCGGATCCGCGCGTTCATGGACGCCATGGCGCGCGCCGCCGCTGTCACTGCACGGATCTATTTCGCTGGAGGTGCGACCGCGGTCCTGCTTGGCTGGCGATCCAGCACCATCGACGTCGACTTGCGCGTGGAGCCCGATGTCGACGCCATCTTCCGGGCGATCCCGAAGCTGAAGGAAGAACTCAAGATCAACGTCGAGCTGGCTACACCGCTCGACTTCCTGCCGATTCCCGAGGGGTGGGAGTCCCGGAGTCCCTTCATTGAGCAGATCGGGCGTCTGTCATTCCATCACTTTGACCTCTACGGGCAGGCCCTGGCCAAAGTGGAGCGGGGACATGCGCAGGACGTGGCGGATGTCCAGGAAATGCTGCGCCGGCGCTTGATCGACCGTGTGGAAGCACGGGAGTACTTCTCGCGCCTGGAACCGCAGCTGTATCGATTCCCGGCCATCGACCCCGGGTCGCTGCGACGGGCCGTGGAGGAGACGTTCGGCGGCTGACGTTTACCCGCCCTTGTACCACTCCAGTTGCAGCTGCGCCTTTGGCGCGAGGCGTTCACGCAGCGCGTCGAGCTCGGTCGCGGCGAGCGGTTGAAACGCACGCGCCGTCCGCGCGTTCTCGCGTACCAGTTCGGGTCGCTCCATCCCAACGACCGCTACGGCCACCGGAAGCGACCACACGTAGCGCAGGCATTCGGCCTCGGTGCACAATCCGCCGCGCACCAGCGCCCCGTCGGCTGACGTCTTCATCGCGATCACCCCGATGTTCCGGGTCACCAGCTCGGGCAGCACCCGCTGCGTAAAACTGCGCTGGTGCCAGTCCACCGGGTTGATCGGCATCTGCATCGCGTCGAACCGCATTCCCCGATCCCAGTGCGCGATGGCACGAAGGTTCGCTTCGGGATCGGCGTGGCCTGTGACGCCCACGTAGCGCGCGAGCCCACGGGCCTTTGCGTCAAGGACATACTCCATCGCCCCGCCGGCGCCGAACGCGCGATCAACGTCCGCCACGCTGCGCACGCTGTGCAGCTGCCAGAGGTCGAGGTGATCGGTCCCGAGCCGGGACAGCGTGCCCTCCAGGTGGCGGCGAGCGCTGTCCGCAGTCCGCTCGGGAAAGGCGAATGTCTTGGACATCAGGAGCACGTCGCCACGCCGGCCCTTGAGCGCCGCGCCGAGCCAGCGCTCCGAGGTGCCCGACTGGTAGCTTTCGGCGGTGTCGAAGAACCGGATGCCCTCGTCGAGCGCCGCGGCGACGAGCTCGCGGGCCAGTTGCACGGAGCCTGCCTGGCCCATGTGGAAGCCGCCGAGACTGAGCATCGGCACGAGCATGTCGGTGGCGCCCAGGCGGCGCGCGGGAAGCGTCCCCGGCTCGAGGTCATCGAGTCGGGGCGTCGCCGCGAGTCCCGCGGTCACGGCCGCGAGGGTGCCGGTGAAGGTGCGGCGGTCCATGGCTCTCACAATCTACGTTCGGACGCATCGATGCGCGTGCAGATCTTTGCCGTCCCGACGAGCGCGGCGACGCACGTGGTAATCATGAAAGTCGGGACGGCGTTCGGTGGACCGGGACGAAATCTAGAGAATCGCTGCGACAGCGCAGGAGAAACCAGGGACAACATCTTCGCCATCGAGGGAGTCCCCTGCTCCGACGATCGCCTCCGTCTCGTCTTGCCGATAGACGTGCGCCACACGGCGCGCGGGGTCGATCACCCACACGAGGCGCGTACCCGCGGATAGCCAGTCGGCAACTTTACCGAGGATGTCACCGGGGCGATCGTTGGGTGAACGGATCTCGATGACGAGGTCGGGCGGGAAGGCGGCGAAGCCCGTCGGCGACGGATGCGGCACCCGGTCGCGACAGACGAACGCGATGTCGGGCCCCCGGACAGTGTCCGGGTCGGTGGCGAGCTTGAAGCCGGGATCGCCGACCACGACGAGGCCGAGGTCGTGGTCCTCCACGTGCCGTAAGAGCATGGCACCGAGCCGCAGTGTGATCTCGCCATGTTGAAACCCGGGGGGCTCTCGTACGACCAGCACTCCGCGGACCAACTCGACCTGCTTGCCGGGGATGTTCACCTGCAGGAGCTCGTCGGCAGTCATGAGCGGCGGCATGTTCGGAACGTAGGCGCGCTCGGCGGGCATCGCAAGCAAATTACCGCGCGCACGTCAACCCAAGGTCAAAGCATATGCGCGTGCAGATCCTTGCCGTCCCATATGACTCCGGGCGTCGCGACGTTCGGATGGGCAAAGGACCGGGTCGCCTGCTCGGGCTCGGTCTCGAAGCCGCATGGAGTACGCACGGCCATGAGGTAGCGACGGAGTGGATCGAGGTCCGCACCAGCGATTCGGGCGACATTCGCTCAAGCTTTGAGCTTTACGACGCTCTCGCCAATCGTGTGCGCGCCGCGCACGCAGCTCAACACTTCCCGTTCGTGATCGCCGGTAACTGCGGAGTGACGATCGGAGCGGTCGCTGGGTTGTCCGATGTACGCCCTGCGGTTGTCTGGTTCGACGCACACGGCGACTTCAACACTCCCGAGACCTCGCCGAGCGGTTTCCTGGACGGCATGGCCCTCGCTATCCTGACGGGGCGTTGTTGGCGGACTCTCGCCAAGAGTGTCACTGGCTTCGAAGCGGTACCGGAGACGCGTGTAACGTTGGTGGGCGCGCGTGATCTCGATCCGCCAGAGGCGGATGCCCTCGCTGCATCTCGCATTCTGCGAATCGGCGCTGACCTCTCGGGACTAGACGACGTTTTTGCGAAAGCCAGTCCTATATGGCTTCACGTCGATCTCGACGTCCTCGACATCGCCGAGGGGCGGGCGAACCAGTTTGCGACAACTGGCGGTCTCACCGTCTCTCAGCTCGTCGACGCTGTCAGGCGGCTGGCCACGCGCCTATCCATCGTGGGAGCCGCGCTGACGGCATACGATCCGGCGGCGGACGGCGATGGTCGCGTCGCGGTCGCAGCGCTCAGGGTCGCTAATGCATTAGCGGAGACGCGGCCTACGGTGCGCGCGTAAGGATGAAATCGACCCGGCCGCGGGCGCCAAACAGCTCGAGATTCACGATCCAGACACCCGGCTGACCTACCGCTGTTTCGTTTTCCAGCTCGTACTCGAGTGGGACCATCCGGTACACCGTGTCACCCGCGTCATCGAGAATGGTGAGCCGGCCCTGGCCATGATGCACGAAACTCCGGTGGTGCACTGCGGCCACGGACCCCGTCATAACCCAGTTCCAGCTGCGCGTATCGGTGACGTTGTCCAGGTCCGTCGCCTGAAAGCGCAAGCTGTCGGGCAGCACGGTGGCTACCTCGGCGTTTTCCGGCCCGAGGTACTTGATGATCGAATCCTGGCAGGCTGCCGCAATCGCGGCCACTGTGGCGAGCGTCGCCAGTCTCACGATTGAGCGCGCGGTCATGGCACCCACCTCGGCGTCGCCCAGCTGGCGTAGGCTCGAATCTGGGTCCCGTCCACGGAAACGTCCGCGAAGTCGTCGTACTGGCTGTTGCGATGGAACGCCGTCACCGACGCGCCTATACCGAGACGACCCTTGTAATACAGCCGGCCTTCGAGCGAGGCCGCGTACTGATAGTGGTCACCGTTGAACCCGCTGAGCACCGGCTCCCACAGCATCCGGGCCCGGGCGTCGATTGCGCCGAGGCCTTCCCAGATCGCTGACAGTCGGAGATTGCCACCAAAGCCCAGCCCATAGTCGTAGTCGCGACCCTCGTTCGAGACGAAGTAGTCGGACTGCGTCGCGACGATTGGATAGGCGGCGCCGAGCACCTCGCTCTGAATTCGGAAGCCGCGTGGGTCTCCCCAACGCGAGACCAGCCCTCCCAGGAATCCCTGGCCGCCAAACTCGATCGATTCCGAGCTGAGGAACTCGTAGCTCAGGAAGGCTGCGAGTTGATGGTGGGACTTCGTGCTCTTGCTGAGCTCGTGCGCCGCGAGATTGCCGCGCGAGGTGAGCCGGGCGAACCGGCCACGCTCGCCCTGCTTCTCGGTCGCGACCTCGAAGCCTACGGAGAACGCCGAGAACGGCGCGCCGCCCAGATCAGCCACCTGGTCGCCGTAGAACAGTGTGACCTGCAGAAAGCCGACTTGCGAGCTCCCGGTGTTGCCGCGGTTGTCGCCTCCGTTGGCCGAGCGTAGCCCAGCGTCGAGCGACGCGAAGATCTTGCTCGGGCGCCAGTCGGGGGGATTGGCCACGATGTCGTTCGTCTGGCCGCGGACCAGCCGGTTGAACCCTCGCGTCGGGTTCAGTGCCCCGGCACCGATCTCGCGCCACATGCGCTCGGCACCGGTCGCCCGATTGTCGAGCGTCAGCGACGAGACCTTGTAGAGCATCTCACCGAGCGCGATGCCGCCAATGCTGGTGTTGAGCCAGTCGTTCGGGGCCGGCGCCCAACCCTCGAAGAACCATTCCCACATCAAGCTGCCACCGAACGCCCAGGGCACCGACTCCCAGAAGTTGTAGCCGTTGGTGCGCCCCGCGTTGAAGTACAGACTGCCGTGATAGGGATGGGAGAACTGGTTGTTCAGGAACTTGTTGTTGTCCCACACCCACGGGTTCTCGATGTTCGTCGCCCAGACGGACGGCCCGATCTTCGCCCACTCGGCGTCCCGTAGCACGGAGTTGACGCTCCACGGGATGAATTGAACGATCATGACCTCGCCGAATCCGGCCCAGAACTGCTTCGGCGGGTTACAATCGGGGCAAGGAAGCTGTTGACGCCGCTGCGCCGGCGCATCGCGTGCCACCGCCAGCAGCAGTGCCATGATCATAAGGGCACATCGAACCATCGCTCTCGTCCTCATTTGGAGTTTCTTCGCCGCTCGCTAGCCCGCGATCACGGTGACCTTTCGCCCAACGGTCCCCGCTGCGATCCCGGCGATCGTCCGTCCGATCTTCCCTGCGCCCGTCGCTGAAGGCGCGATCTGAAGCGTGAAATCATCAGGGCTTGTGCAGATGGCGCGCAGATCCAGCACGTCCAGTCCCCAGCGGTAAGCGGTCCGAAGGATGTGATCGTTCAACAACGTGAGGAGGACACGCGCACGGCTGGCCGTGTTTAGTCCCACCAGCGGCGGCTCATAGATCGTGCAGACCACGAGGCGCTGCGCACGATCGCGCACACTCTTCGCCACGCGATCGTAGCCGGCCGCAAACTCATCGACCATTCCTACGAGTGCGTCGAGGGTTTCGCCGCTCGATCGCGTGGGTTGCTCCAGCAGATCGACGTGCGTCATGGCGTCATTTCCACCGATGCTCAGAATGACGAGATCGACATCGGCCGGCAGCTGCTCGAGCTGGGAGGCGACGGCGGCCATGGCGGAGCCCTCCGCAGCCAAGAGCGAGACCGTCCACGCAGGCAGCAGCTGACGTATGACTGAGGCGGTGTCCGGCTCGCGCCCTGTGTGGGCGCCGTTCGCCAAAATGCCGTCGCCGAGAAGAGCGAGATGCGGCATTCTTTAGCGGCGCCGCCCACCACCGCCGCCCCGGCTTCCACCGTACGACCGCGACGAGCCGCGCTGGCGCGCCGACCACTCTTTGTTTCCGCTACTCCGACCATAGCTCGAGCCCGCGCGATCGCGCGACCAATTGTTCCCCTGGCGCGATTCCCATCCGTTGTTGGTGCGGCGATGGACGTTGCCGTTGCGGTCGGCGAACACGTTGTTCGAGCCACCCGCCCGACGATTGGCTCCCAGCTGACTAGCCGCCTGGCTGCGGGTCGCGCTGTTTGCCGTGCGACCGCGGTTCTGGGGACGGTTGTAGAGATTGGAGTTGCGCGACGCCTGCCCGGCCCGATTCGTCGCCGTTGGACGCTGCCTGCTCCCGCCGCCCGCGGTATTGCCGATGTTTACCTGATTCCGGCCACCACGACCTCCGGCGCCACCACGGCCTCCACCCACATTCACCGTGCAGTTGTAACACGCGCGGTAACCGCCCGCGGGATAGTAGCCGCGGCTGCTCGAGCCGATCGCAACGCCGATCCCGAAGGCGAGAAATCCGGCGCCGAACGTCGTGCCCATGCCGTAGCCGGTGTACGGGTTGTAGCTGACGGCGACGCCGTATGTCACAGGGTGCGGATAGTAGACGGCGCCAACGTAGGGCGGATAGTGCCAGCCGGTGCCGTACACCGGGACGCCGTAGTAGGGATACGCTCCCGTGTAACCGGGCGTGTAACCGACGTACACGACCTGCGGTGTCGAGGCGTACACGTCCACGAACGTCACGGGGTAGACCGGAACGCTCGGCGGGATCTTGGCGATCTCGGCTTTCGGAATGCTGTCCGCCACCGCCCACGGTCCCTGCGCACTCGTTGACTTGAACCACACCGCATTGTCACACGCGTAGTAGGCGCCGCCCACGCGCAGCACCTTCGAGGCGGTGTTCGTCGCGTACGCGACTGACGTGCCGGGAATGTCGGTGAACTTCGGCTCTCCGTCGTAAGTGACCGCGAGCGTCGCGGTCCGCTGGATGGCTGTGGTCTGCGGGATCGCGAGATCGAGCAAGGCATCCTGCGCTTCCACGGTCAGCGCGACGGAGCTCCGGACGCCGCCGATCGGGGATTCAGGTGGAATCTCCTGGAACGCGGCAGGGAGCGAATCGGGACGCGCGAACGTCCACGGGCCCTGCACCGACTCGCTGCGGAACCATCGCCCCGAGATCAACAGATAGTTGTCCTTACCTTCCGTTTCCCGGATCCAGGGCGTCTCGGTGTTCTCGACGTACAACAGCTTGCCACCCGCCGTCGTCTTCCACGTGGGGGGACCTTGCGTGACGACGAGCTCAGTCGGCTCCGTTGCGGTCACGACGGCGGGCGGCACGGGGATCGTGTCGGGCCGCGCTGTTGCAGCCGCCGTTGCGGGGGGTGGGGCCGCTGCGGTGTCGCGGCGTGCCGCCGCTGTGTCGGCTCGCGCCGGCAAGGTATCTGGTCGCGCGCGAGTTGTGTCTGTTGCCGCGCGCGATGTGTCTGTCGGCGCGCGCGACGTGTCTATCGCCGCTCGCGACGTGTCGGCTCGCACCGCTGACGTATCCGGCGCCGCCGCAGCAGTGGGAGCGGGAACAGGCGCGGAGGGCGGGGGCGCGGGCGTGGGACCTGGCGCGAACAACGTGTCGGGCCGCGTGGTGGGCGAGTCGGCGGTCGCGACAACTGTGTCCGGCTGCATGCGTCGGAGAACTTCCGGGGGCGGCGTCCCGCCGGCGGTCCACGGGCCTCTGGCGTAAGGCGCCGAATACCAGAGGTTCTCGCCACCACCCAGCCAGAATGTGCCGCTTGCGGTGTCCTTCACCACACCGAATGGCGTGTTCACCACGACTTGAAGGCCGCTATTCGGAACGGGCTGAAGCCGCGGCTCACCGTCGTAGAGCAGCAGCACCGATAGCTGCTCGGCAAACATGATCTTGGGTGCGTCGCTCTTCAGCCCCTCGGTATGACGGTTCTCCGCCTCAGCCGACGCGAGGCTCGCTTGTAGCCGCTCGATCGTCATGCGGAATCCGGCGGCCGGAAAATCCTGCTCGACGTACTGCGTGAATCGCAGCTGCTGTTCTGCGGTTGCGTCCGGCCAGCGCACACGTGAGATCTTGAGATTGTGGATCCAGACCGTTCCGGAGTCCCGGTCCACGTCGACAGTCGCGGTCATCCACATGGCACCGAAGATCGGATCGGCTCTGCCGCTCACTTTGAGGGCGATGGCCCCGCGTGCGGTCAGCTCGTTGCCTGCGAGCCTCTCGGCCTGGGGCTGATACAGGACGATGGTTCCGACTGCACCGCCGCCGACGGGGATTTGGCGCGGCCAACTGTAGTCCTGCCCATGAAGGGCAGCGGCGCAGAGCGCAAGTGGGGTAAACATGACGATTCGCATCACTTAATGGTGGCATCGCTTGGCAGACGTTGGGATAGGACTAAGGGCGTATTCCTCCCCTTCCACCTCTGTAGGCATCGTACCGTCCATGTCCCGACACCTCATGTACCTCGCGATTCTGACCGTGGCGATCCCCGCTACGGCGTACGCTCAGCACCGTGGAACCATCGAGCTGGGCGCGTTTGGCCGATGGAGCCATTACGACAGCACCCTCGGCCTGGACGATGCTTTTGGCCCTGGTGCGCGCCTTGGGTTCTTCCTCTCCGGGAAGGTTCTTCTCGAAGCAGATGGCGCGCTCGTTCCGACAAAGGCCGCTGCAGCAGACGTGGATCACAAGCCGTTTCACGTGCGACTGCTCGGCAACCTCCCAATTGGGAAGCGGCTGGCCTTCTTGATCGGTGGCGGGTGGGCATACAACAGTTTCAGCAATGGACTGAGCGGGACGGAAAATGGCGTCGGCGCGCTGCTTGGCTTGCGGGTCAGTTTGGGCCAACGTCTGTCGCTACGCGGTGAGGCGATTGGGGATTACATGTTCGACACGCCCGCTCCAGACAACACCCTGCACTATGGCCTGCAAGCCGGCGTCAGCTTCATGCTGCGCGGCGGGCCGGGCGACAAGGACAAAGACGGCGTGAAAGACGACGTCGATCGCTGCGCCGCCACGCCGGAGGGCACGGCTGTCGAAGCGACAGGCTGTCCGGACGCGGATCGCGACGGCGTGAGCGATCAGGGAGATCGCTGCGCGAACACGCCCACCGGCAGCACTGTAGATGCGATCGGGTGCTCGGACGTCGATCGTGACGGTGTGGTGGATCCCCAGGACCGCTGTGCCAACACGCCGGCCGGTACGCAGGTGGACGCGACCGGTTGCCCGCCGGATGCCGACCGCGATGGGGTGGCGGATACCGCCGATCAATGTGCGAACACACCCGCCGGCGTGCGCGTGGATGTGACGAACGGCTGCCCCGTGGATGCCGATGCGGACGGGGTGCTGAACGCGCAGGACACATGTCCCAATACTCCGGCTGGGGTCGCGGTCAGCGCGAGCGGATGCCCCACCGATAGCGACGCCGATGGAGTCGCCGATGCCACTGACGCCTGCGCGGGGACACCGGCCGGCACAAAGGTGGACGCCACCGGATGCCCGGAAGCGGCGCCCATCGTGCTCACGGGTGTGACTTTCCTGTCGGGTAGTGCCAAGCTGACGTTGAACTCGCAGGGGCCGCTCAACCGCGCAGTTCAGGAGCTGCAGCAGCGTCCCGACACGCGCTGGGTAATCGAAGGGCATACGGACAACGTCGGCAATCGCGAGGCTAACATCCGTCTGTCCAAGGCGCGGGCGGATGCCGTGCGGGCCTATTTCGTCTCCAAGGGCGTCGCGGCGAACCGCCTGACAACGGTGGGGATCGGACCCGATCAGCCGGTCACGACCAACGACTCCGCGGAGGGACGCACCCAGAACCGGCGCGTGCAGATGCGGCCGCAGTCGTAGACCAGGAGACCCGAAAAGCAGTCGAGATTACGCGGGCCGAAGATTTTAGTATCTTCGGCCCGCGTGCTCGTTCCCAAGCTCGTCACCACTCTGAAGGATTATTCCCGGGAGCAGTTCACCCGGGACGTCGGCGCCGGCGTCATCGTCGGCATCGTGGCGTTGCCGCTCGCGATCGCCTTTGCCATCGCCAGTGGGCTGAGCCCGGAACGCGGTCTCTACACCGCGATCGTCGCAGGCTTCCTGATCTCCGCCCTCGGGGGCTCCCGCGTGCAGATCGGGGGCCCCACCGGTGCGTTTGTGGTGATCGTCGCCGGCATCGTCCAGCGCCACGGCGTCGATGGCTTGCTGCTCGCGACGCTGATGGCGGGGGCCATCCTGATCGTGATGGGTGTCGTGCGGTTGGGAGCCGCCATCAAGTTCATCCCGTATCCGGTGACCATCGGGTTCACCAGCGGGATCGCGTTGATCATCTTCTCGAGTCAAGTCAAGGATCTCCTGGGCCTCGAAATGGGCGTGGTGCCGGCCGAGTTCCTCGCCAAATGGGACGCCTATGCCCACGCGTTCGACTCGGCGAATCCGTGGGCCCTGCTCGTCGCCACTCTCGCATTCGCGATCATCTTGGTGTGGCCGAAGATCGAGCGGCGGATTCCCGGCCCCTTCGTCGCGCTCATCGTCACGACGGCGCTGGTACAGGTGCTTCATCTGCCGGTCGAGACGATCGGCGGCCGGTTCGGCGAGATCCACGCGGGGCTGCCGCAGCCGGCGCTGCCGCCCATCACCCTGTCGCTGCTCGGCGCGCTTGCCGGTCCCGCTTTCACGATCGCGATGCTCGCGGCGATCGAGTCGCTGTTGTCGGCCGTGGTGGCCGACGGCATGATCGGCGGCCGGCATCGCTCCAACATGGAGCTCGTCGCGCAGGGCGTGGCGAACACCGTCTCGCCGATCTTCGGCGGGATGCCGGCGACCGGCGCCATCGCGCGGACGGCGACCAACGTCAAGAACGGCGGCGGCACCCCCATTGCGGGCATCACGCACGCAGTCACGTTGTTGCTGATCACGCTCTTCTTCGGGCGCTGGGCCGGGCTGATCCCGCTGGCGACGCTCGCGGCGATCCTGGTGGTCGTGGCGTTCCACATGAGCGAATGGCGCACATTCGTCTCGGAGTTCCGCGCGCCCAAGAGCGATGTCGCCGTACTGCTCGCCACCTTCCTCCTCACCGTGCTCGTGGATCTCACGGTGGCGATCGAGGTGGGCATGGTGCTCGCCGCCTTCCTCTTTATGCGCCGCATGGCGGAGGTTACGAACATCAAGGTGCTGACGCACGAATTCGAAGACCCGACCGACGACTTCGAGCACGACCCGAACGCCGTGCGCCGCCGCGTGGTCCCCGAGGGCGTCCAGGTGTACGAGATCACGGGACCGTTCTTCTTCGGGGCCGCCGAGATGTTCAAGGATCGAGTGACCCGTATCGCGGGCAAGCCGAAGGTGCTGATTCTCCGGATGCGGCACGTGCTGGCGATCGACTCCACAGGGCTGCACGCGCTGCGCGACGTGGTGCGGCGCAGCCGTAGGGAGGGGACGCTCGTCATCCTGTCGGACGTGCACGCCCAACCGGTGGTCGCCCTCGAGCGGTCGGGGACGTACGACGAACTCGGCGAGGAGAATGTCCACGGCAACATCGACGACGCCCTGAACCGCGCCCGCGACCACCTCGGCCTGCCGCGCGAGTCCCGGCCTGCGTTCGCGACGCCGACGGTCGCGCGGGAGGCGATGCCATGACGCCCTCCCTCTCATGCAGTTGACGATTCGCGAGGCGGCGTCGTACCTGCGCGTGGACGAGGCCACGGTGCGGCGCTGGATCCAGCGGCGCGCGCTCCCTGTCCACCGCGCGAACGAGCGGCTCTATCTGAACGCGATCGAGCTGTGGGAATGGGCGACCGAGAACGGCATCGCGGTCTCGCGCTCGCTGCTCGAGCAGGCGCAGCGCCAGCCCGAGCAAGTCCCGCCTTTGTCAGCGCTGCTGTCCGCCGGCGGCGTGCATCACGATGTGGGCGGTGAGGACAAGACGAGCGTGCTCCACGAAATCGTGCGACATCTCCCGCTGCCCGAGGACGTCGATCGCGAGTTCCTCGCGACCACGCTCGAAGCGCGCGAGGCGATGGGCTCGACCGGCATCGGCGACGGCATCGCGATCCCCCACGTCCGCAATCCAATCGTGCTGCACGTCGCGACCCCCTTCGTCACGTTGTGCCTGTTGCGCCATCCGGTGCCGTTCGACGCACTGGACGGGCTGCCGGTGCACGCGTTATTCACGGTGATCAGCGCCAACGTCCCCGGCCACCTCCGGATTCTCGGCCAGCTTGGCTTCGCCTTGCACGACGCAGAGCTGCGCCACTTGCTGAAGCGTCGAGCGAGCGGTGACGAAATCCTCACGCGCGTGCGCGCGGTCGAGGGGCGCACCAGCGACGTGCACCGAACTCCGGAAGCCGAGTGACGCTCGTCGCGGTTGGGCTGGCGCTGATTGTGATCGCCGGCTGTGCGGCGGCGGCCTTGCCGCGGCGGCCCGCCTTGGGGGAGACGCTGTTCCGGGTGTTGGTGGGCGCGGGATCGGCCGCTGCCGCGATACCGGCGCTGGTGGTGTTAGCCGGAAACGCGGTGCCCGATCTCCGCCTCGCGCCAATGACGCCGCTCGGGCCCTGGGTGTTCGGCCTCGACGCCCTCTCGGCCGTGTTCCTGCTCGCGATTCTGGCTGTGGGGGCGGCGTGCGCCTTCTACGGAGTCACCTACCTTGCACACGAGCGCGGGGCTCGAGCGGTCGGGGCCGCCCACCTGTTGTTCGCGCTGCTGGTCGCCTCACTCGCCGTCGTCGTGGTCGCGCGCGCCGCGCTGCCTTTCCTGATTGCGTGGGAAGCGATGGCGATCACAGCCTACCTGCTGGTCGTGCTCGAACACGAACGACCCCCGGTGCGCCGCGCGGGGAACATCTACGTTGTGGCGACCCATGTGGGCACACTGCTGCTGTTCGCCCTGTTTGCCACGTGGGCCGGCGGCTCCAGTGATCTGAGCTTCTCAACCCTCGCCGCCCATCCACCGTTCTCACCCACGCGCGGTGGGATGCTACTGACCATCGCTCTGATCGCGTTCGGACTCAAGGCAGGAGCCGTGCCCTTTCACTTCTGGTTGCCCGAGGCCCATGCGGCGGCGCCGGCCCACGTCTCTGCCCTGATGTCGGGCGTGGTCATCAAGATGGGGATCTACGGTCTGCTGCGGACGGTGGTCCTTTTCGGTGCGCCCCCGCCCGCTTGGTGGGGATGGATGGTGCTCGCGCTCGGCGCGATTTCGGGTGTGCTCGGGGTCGTGTGGGCGCTGGCGCAGCACGACATCAAGCGCCTGCTCGCGTTCCACAGCGTGGAGAACGTTGGCATCATCCTGCTCGGCATCGGCGCGGGATCCCTGGGGCTTGCCTACGGGCACCCGTCGATCGCCGTGCTCGGCTTCGCCGGTGCCGCGCTCCACACGCTCAACCACGCGCTTTTCAAGAGCCTCCTCTTTCTTGGAGCGGGATCGGTCATCCATGCGACCGGGACGCGTGAAATCGACCGCCTCGGCGGACTCGCGCGCCCCATGCCCGTGACCGCGGCCACGTTTCTCGTCGGGTCGGCGGCGATCGTGGGACTGCCACCGCTCAACGGTTTCGTCAGCGAATGGGTGGTCTTCCAGGCGTTGCTGCGGGGCGCGACTGCGGACGGCGCGATGCAGCTCGCGGGGCTCGCTGCGGTCGTCCTGGCGTTCATCGGGGCGCTGGCGCTCGCCTGCTTCGTGAAGGTGGTTGGGGTCGTCTACCTGGGCTCGCCACGACACGAGTTGCCAACGCCACCTCACGAATCTGCGCCCGGCATGATTGGGCCGCTGGTCGGCCTCGCCGTTGCTTGCGGGCTCATCGGGCTGCTTCCGATCGCCGTGGTCCCGCCGGTGCTTCGTGTCGGATCGCTGGTCGCTCGTCTCCCCGCCGCCGCCGCCGCCGCCGTCGCGCAGACCACCGGCGCCGGCCCCGCGACCGCATTCTGCGTCGCGCTTGGGCTGAGTCTGGTCGTGGCCTGGGTGCTGTACGTCGCGGTCAGTCGCGGGCAACCGCGGCTCGAGTCGGTGACGTGGAGTTGCGGCTACCCCGGCACGACTCCCCGCATGGCGTACACGGCGAGCTCGTTCGCGGCCCCGTTGCTAGGTGTGTTCCGGTCCTTCTCGGGCGTGCGCACACACAGGACCCCCACGGCGTTCGCCACGCACGCGACCGACCCTGTGTTGGACGGGGTCCTCGTTCCCGCCTGGCGTGGCGCGCGCATTGCCGCCGCCTGGTTGCGGCATGTCCAGCGCGGGGGGCTGTCGCTGTACGTGGTGTTGGTCGGCGCCGCCGTCGCTCTTGCGCTTCTCTACCTCCTCGCGGCGGGGGGAGGGGGGGGGCCGAATCCGTGATGTGGCAACGGGTCATGGTGTTGGCCCTGCTGGCGGTCATGGCTCCGGCGCTGCCCGGGATTGCCGTGAAGACCAGGTCCTTCCTGACCGGTCGCCGGGGTCCGCCCGTGCTGCAGCTCTATGCCGATCTCTGGAAGCAGGTCCGCAAGGGCGCCGTGTACAGCCACACGACGACGTCGGTGTTCCGCGCCGGCCCGCTCGTCGCCCTCGTGTCACTGCTCGGAGCGGCAGCGTTCCTGCCGCTCGATGGGCGCGCCGCACCCGCCCATTTCACGGGGGACCTGGTGGCCTTCGCCGGGCTGCTCGCGCTGGGGCGGTTCGCGCTTGTGCTGGCGGCCATGGACACGGGGTCGAGCTTTGAGGGGCTCGGCGCGAGCCGCGAAGTCACCATCGCGAGCTTCGCGGAGCCGATCCTGTTGCTGTGCTTCCTTGCGCTGGTGCTCGTGACCGGGGATCTGTCACTGAGCGGCATGCTCGGGACGGGGCTGGGAACGGCATGGCCCCGCGCTGCCGCGTCCTTGAGCCTCGTGGCTGTGAGTCTCTTCGTCCTGTTGCTCGCGGAGAACTCGCGCGTGCCCGTGGATGATCCCGCCACGCACCTCGAGTTGACGATGATCCACGAAGTGATCGTGCTCGACCACAGCGGTCGGGACTTTGCGCTGGTCCTCTTTGGCAGCGCCTTGAAACTCGCGCTCTACGCGGTGCTTGTGGTGAGCGTCCTGGTTCCGCGTGCGGGATTCGTGGGGCTCTGCGCCGGGCTTGGCGCCGTGTGCGTGGCGGTCGGCGTCGTGGAATCGGTCATGGCGCGCCTGCGGCTTGCTCGGGTGCCGCAACTGCTCGTAGGGGCGGGCGCGTTGGCGCTGTTCGCCACGATCCTGCAGATCCAGTGACCATGCGCGAAGCCGCTCAGATCGTGCTGTTGCTCGTCGTGCTGACAGATTTCGCTGTGCTAGGCACTTCGCGGCTCAGCAGTTGTATCCGCGGGATTGCCGTGCAGGGGCTGCTGCTCGGCCTCTTGCCCCTCCTCACCGCGCCCCAGTTGTCGGTCCATGCCGTCGGCCTCGCGGTGGGTACCGTGGTCGTAAAGGCGCTCGTCTTGCCCTGGTTTCTGGCATGGGCGATTCGTGAGGCCGCCGTGCGCCGGGAGGTCGAGCCGGTGATCGGCTTCATCGCGTCGCAGCTGTGCGGCGCGCTGGCGGTGGCGCTCGCGTTCGCCATGGCCTCGCGCCTGCCGTTGCCGGCGATGCAACCGCCGCTGCTAGTGCCGGTGTCCCTCGCGACGGTCATCATCGGTTTCATCGTCCTGACCACGCGCCGCAAGGCCATCACGCAGGTGGTCGGCTATCTCATCCTCGAGAACGGCATATTCCTCTTCGGCCTGACGCACGCGGAGAGCGTGCCGTTCCTCATCGAGCTTGGAGTTCTGCTCGACGTCTTCGTCGGCGTGTTCATCATGGGCATCGTCGTATTCCACATCAATCGTGAATTCGACTCGATCGATGCGACGCGCCTGACGGAGCTGACGGACTGATGCGCCTGCTGGTGCTCTGCGGGCTCCCGCTCGCGACCGCACTGATCGTGCTCGGCGCACCACACTTCCGGCGGCGGCGCGTGCCGGTCGTCCTCCTGGTGACCGTGGCTGCCGCGCACCTGGCTCTCGTAATATCGCTGTGGACCGTCCCTTCCCGTCCGGCGCTCGGTGGTTGGCTCGCGGCCGATGCGCTCGGGCTCACGGTCCTCACGCTGACCAGCGTGCTCTTCTTCGTCACGACCATCTACATCATCGGGTACATCCGGCGAGATGCGCCACCCAGTGGCCGCGTGTTCACGGGCTGCTTGCTGGCCTTCCTCGCCGCCGCATCGATCGTGTCCCTGGCTCACCACCTGGCCCTGCTGTGGGTCGGTATGGAAGCGACGACCCTGTCCGTCGCACCGCTCGTCTTCCTGCGCCGCGACCGCCGATCGCTCGAGGCGACCTGGAAGTACCTCGTCGTGTCGTCCGTGGGGATTGCGCTGGCGCTGCTGGGCACGTTCTTCCTCTCCAGCGCCCAAGGTGGGAGCGACCTCGGTTACCCGCTGCTGCTCCCGGACCTGATCGCGCACGCCCGCGAGCTCAACCCCGCGTGGCTGCGCGCCGCCTTCCTGTTCCTCCTCGTCGGCTTCGGAACGAAGATGGGGTTGGCCCCCATGCACACGTGGAAGCCGGACACCTACGGCGAGGCGCCCAGTCTCGTGGGCGGCCTGATGGCGGGCGCGTTGACGAGCTGCGCCTTCCTCGGCGTCGGGCGTGTGACCGAAGTGGTGGCGGCTGCCGGGCTGGCGTCGTTCGCTCGGCCGGCGCTCATCGCGTTCGGCCTCGTCTCTCTCGCCGTCGCGGCGACGTTCATCGTCGGCCAGGGCGACGTAAAGCGGCTGCTGGCGTACTCCAGCGTGGAGCACATGGGGTTGCTCGTGCTCGGACTCGGCCTCGGCGGCGTCGGCGCGTACGGCAGCATGCTCCACCTCGTGAACAACAGCCTCGCCAAGGGCTGGCTGTTTCTCGTCACGGGAAACATAGTGCTCGCCACCGGGAGCGCGACGGCGGCCGCCAACCGGGGTCTCATCCGCACGCTCCCCGCGTCGGCCATCCTCCTCGTGCTCGGACTGTTCGCCGTCACGGGCTCGCCCCCGTTCGGGCTGTTCATGAGCGAGTTCACGATCTTGCGGGCGGCGATCGACGGCGGCCACCCGTGGATTGCCGCGATCGTGCTCGTCGCGTTGATGATCATTTTCGTCGGTATGGCAGCGCTCGTGCTCGGGATCACGCTCGGCGAACCTGACGCTGCGTCCAGGAGCCAGCCGGTCCGAGAGAGCCCGTGGTTGATTGTGGGTCCCACCGCGCTCGCAGCCGTTGTGTTGCTGCTGGGCCTGTACATTCCCGAACCCTTGCAGGAGGTCCTGGCGCGCGCGGCCGCCCTACTGGGGGGGAGGGCGGGGGGTGCCGGGGGACCATGAGCCCGCTCCGCGCCCCCGGCCTGCGCAACCGGCGCGCGATCCCGTGGCGAGCGGTCGCCGTGGAGAAGATCGAGCGGTTTCGCGAGTCGGTCACAGAGGCGATCGCCGGCGGTTGGCGGTTGGCATCGCTCTTCGGTCTGCCTGAGGATGATCAGACGCGCCTCATCGCGATCCTGGCCGACGACTCGCGCGGGGAATTGGGTGTGACGAGCGCGCGTGTCGAGAACCGTTACCCGTCCCTTGCGGCGGAGTGTCCCCAGGCACTGGCGTTCGAGCGCGAGATCGCCGAACAATGCGCCGTGATTCCCGAGGGACACCCCGGAGGGGCGCTCAAGCCGCTCCGGCGTCATCCTCCCGACCACCTCCCTCCGAACCGGCGCGTCGAGTCACCGGACCGAGAGGCGTATCCGTTCGATCGAATCGCGGGGGACGAAGTGCATGAAGTCGCCGTCGGCCCCGTGCACGCCGGGGTCATCGAGCCCGGCCATTTCCGGTTTCAGGCGCACGGCGAACAGGTACTGTCGCTCGAAATCATGCTGGGTTATCAGCATCGTGGCGTTGAGGGACTGCTCGAGCGGCACAGTCGCGATCGCGGTGTACTCGTCGCGGAGTCGATCGCGGGCGACACTGTCATCGGACACGCGGGCGCATACTGCGGCGCCATCGAGGCGCTGGCCCGGAGCCGCAAGACCCCGCGCGGCCAGGCGGTGCGCGGTATCGCGCTCGAGCTGGAGCGCCTCGCGAATCACATCGGGGATCTCGGCGCGATCGCCTCCGACGTCGCGTTCCAGCCGGCGGCGGCGTATCTGGGGCGGATGCGCGGTGATTGCCTGAATTTGCTGATGACGCTCAGCGGCAACCGGTATGGGCGGGGGCTCGTGCGACCCGGCGGCGCCGCATTCGATTTCACGCCGGCCATGGTCAGTGAGATGCGCGATCGGCTCCAGCGTCTCGCCGAGGAAATCAATCCCGTCCTGACCCTGATGTTCGAGACCGCGTCGGTCCAGGCCCGGCTCGAGAGTGTGGGCGTTGTGCCGCGGACTGCATGTGTCGAACACGGCTTTGTCGGTCCCGTCGCCCGCGCGTGCGAGCTGCCGCGCGACGTGCGGCACGATCACCCGTGGGGGATTTTCCGATTTGCCCACATCCCCGTATCCACCATGTGGGCCGGGGACGTGCTGGCGCGGGCGCTCGTGCGGCGCCTCGAGATCCAGCGCTCGCTCGAGTTCACAATCGAACAACTCGGGGCCCTTCCTAAAGGGCCGGCGCGAGTGGAATGCGGCCCGTTGCGGGCCAACGAGCTCGCCGTCGCGATGGTGGAGGGCTGGCGCGGTGAGATCGTGCACGTCGTCATTAGCGACGAGCACGGCCATGCCCGCCGGCACAAGGTCACCGATCCGTCCTTCCATAATTGGACGGCGCTGGCTGTGGCGATGCCCGGAAACGAGATCTCCGATTTTCCGCTCTGCAATAAGAGCTTCAACCTCTCCTACGCGGGGCATGACCTCTGATGTTGGCGTGGCTGAGGACGAGGCTCAAGCAAGGCATCCGGACGATGCACTTTCCCGGAGGCGGTGCCGATTTCCCCGAGCGATTCCGGGGCCGGCCTGAAGGATCGCTGGACATCGGGGCGTGTCTCTTCAGCCCGGAAGAGGGCGCATACAGCCGTGACTACCGCATGGCCACGTCCACCCGGGCCGCGCTCGTCGGCCGGGCGGGTGAGGTCGAGCTGGCCTGGGCGCTCGACGAGCGCGCGCGGAAACTGTTCCGGCGCTCCCTGCGCCTTCGCTCGGTCGTGGCGGGGAGCTGCAACGGGTGCGAGGCCGAGCTCGTCGCACTTGGCAATGTGGTGTTCGACTTGTCCCGATTCGGCGTCCAGTTCGTCGCCTCGCCCCGGCACGCCGACGGCATCGTCGTCACCGGCGCCGTGAACAAAAACATGCGGCGCGCACTCGAGCTGACGTACGAAGCGGTCCCTCCCCCCAAGCTTGTGATCGCCGTAGGCGCCTGCGCGATCAGCGGAGGCCCCTTTGCTGGCAGTCCTGAAGTCGCCGGCGGTATCGGTGACATCCTTCCCGTCGACCTCTGGGTACCGGGCTGTCCGCCGCACCCGCTCACGATGCTCGACGGGTTGCTGCGCTTGCTGGCGAGAGAAACGACTCGCGTCTAAAGACACCCTCACGCAGCCTGCGTGAAGCCGTGAGAGCGGCTCCGATAAGCTCCGATCGACCCGCTCAATGCTTTGACTTCATGTACTCGACGCCGGGCGCCACGGTCGCCCGCCATGCCGCCTCGACCGCCGGTGTGCACTCCGGATCGAAGCGTTTGACGGTCTCGATGAGCGTGTCGATGAAGGGACGGTACAGGCTGGGATCGATATTCAGCCCTCGCCGGCTGTGTCGCTCGGCAACGCGGGCGAGCAACGCCGGCTCGTTACTGGGCTGGGTGGGGAAGATCAGCAGCAGGCCAATGGCGTGCCGCAACAATCTCGTCTGCTGATCGAAGTCGGTGTGCGCGAACAGGGGTCCCGCCGCGGGACATCCTGCAATGAAGTTCCGGTAGAACGTGTGGAGGAAATCCGGCGATTTGCAACAGCGGTCGTAGCTCGCTTTGGCCGTCGCCGTCGTAGCGCTGTCGATCATGGCAGACAAAGGTATCCCAGTCTAAAGACACCTTCAAAGATCCTTCATGAAGACGCGAGAGGCCATCGGATAATCTGCGTGCACCCAAATAGCACGGAGCGTATCGGTGGGTCGAGCCTACAGATGGCTGTCGTTCGTGATCCTGCCTCTTGTCGTCGCATGCGGTGGAGAGAAAGGCGCTGCCGCTGCGGCTCCGCCTGCGGCGCCCGCCGCCGCCCCTGGGGCGATTTTCGAACGCAAGGGCTGCCAGCAGTGCCACTCGATTTCGGCATTCGGCATCAAGTCAGCGACTGACGTGGGTCCTGACCTGACGAATGCGTATGCCGACGTACAGACCCGTTTTGGCGTGAAGCTCGAAGAGTTTTTCGTCTCGCCGACGGGAACCATGCAGATGGTCCTGTCTTCCATGATCAAGCTCACTCCCGCCGAGCGGGACTCCATCATCCACATCCTCAAAGAGCTGGATGAAGAGCGCCAAGAGCGCGACGAGCACAACGAGCGCCAAGAGCGCAAGGAAGGGAAACACCCATGAGATACCATATCTCGATTGCGGCGCTCCTGGTCGCCGCGGCCTGTGCTCCCTCCAAGGCTCCGCAAGCCGGAAACGGACGCCTTGCGGACGCTCGCGAGGCCGCCCAGCGCACGTTCGTCGAACCGGGCAACCTGGACGAGTTCTATCTCTTCTACAGCGGTGGTCACTCCGGTCAGATCTATGTGGCCGGCGTGCCGTCAATGCGCCACATCGCCACCATCCCGGTGTTCGCTCCGTACCCAGCTACCGGTTACGGGTTCGATATTGAGACCAAGCAAATGCTGGGCGACTACACGTGGGGCGACGTGCACCATCCCGCGCTGTCCAAGACGAATGGCGATTACGACGGCCGCTGGCTGTTCGTGAACGACAACGCGAACAACCGGCTCGCGCGCGTGGACCTGCGGGATTTCAAAACGAAGCAGATTCTCGGTCCCGTCGCCAACTCGAGCGGGAACCACGGTTCGGCGTTTCTCACCGAGAACAGCGAGTACGCACTCGTGGCGAGCCGCTTCTCGATTCCCATTCCGCGCGGTACGTACGCGCCCACTTCGCGCTATGCGACGGACTACAAGGGGATCCTGAGCGGGATCAAGATCGACAGCGCGAGCGGCGAGATGTCGGTCGCGTGGCAGATCGTCACGCCGCCCTTTGATTGGGACCTCGCGGCGACCGGCCGCGGGATTTCGGCCGAATGGGTGGTGTGGAGCTCGTATAACAGCGAACGGGCAACCGGCAGGCTCGAGGTCACGGCCAGCCAGCGCGATCGCGACTACATCGCCTTCGTCAACTGGCGGAAGGCGGCCGCTGCGGCGGCCGCGGGCAAAGGCAAGATGATCGGCGGCGTGCGGGTGCTGAATCCGCGCGAGGTGCCGGGGATGATGTACCTCGTCCCGCTTGCCAAGAGCCCGCACGGCGCCGATTTCTCGCCCGACGGCCGGTACGTGGTGGGCGGCGGCAAGTTGGCGCCCTTCGTCACGGTGTTCGACTTCCAGAAATTCCTCTCCGCCACCACCGCGAACGACACCATCGGCAACGAGGAGGGGATTCCGGTGTTGCGGTTTGAGTCGATCCGTGTCGCCGAGGTCCCGGTCGGGCTCGGGCCGCTGCATACGCAGTTCGATGATCAGGGCTATGCGTACACATCGCTGTTCGTCGAGTCGGCGGTTGCGAAGTGGAAGCTCGGGCCGTTCGATGGGAACGATTCCGCGCTGATCGCCGCGAAGATTCCCGTGCACTTCTCCGTCGGGCATATCGTTGTCGCGCACGGCGACACGCGCCATCCAGTCGGCCGCTACCTGATCTCGATGAACAAGCTGTCCAAGGGCCGGCACCTCAACGTGGGTCCATCTCAGCCCGAGTCGAGCCAGCTGATCGATATCACCGGCGATGGCCTGACGATGCTGTACGAGGCATACACGGAGCCCGAGCCGCATTTCGCGCAGCTCGTGCGCGCCGATCTGCTGAAGCCGATCGAGGTGTATCCGAAGGCCGAGAACCGGCATCCGCAGGCGGTGTGGGCGGCGTCCGATGCGCGTATCGTCCGTCGAGGCAACGTCGTCGAGGTGAAGATGTACGCGATCCGCTCGTACTTCGCGCCGGGCGAGGTCGAAGTCCAGCAGGGCGATTCCGTGATCATTCACGTCACGAACGCCGAGCAGGAGCGCGACATGCTGCACGGCGTCGGGTTCGCGGGCTACAACATCAACGTCGTCGTGGATCCGGGCGAGACGAAGACGGTCGCGTTCCGCGCCACGAAGCCCGGCGTGTATCCGTTCTACTGCACGAACTTCTGCTCCGCGATGCACCAGGAGATGCAAGGCTACTTGTTAGTCAAGCCGCGGGCCGGCACGCCGGTCGCCGCTAACTGACATGTCGCTGGTCGGCTGGCTTGGCCAAGTTCTCTCGTCCCGGGCACGGCTCGCCGTGCTCGGGGCGGGAGTGTTGTTGGTCGTCGCCCTGTTCTTCCCGTTGTGGAAGATCACGATGTTCGCCAACCAGTTTCCGGAAGGGCTGCGCCTCTCGATCTACGCGCATCAACTGGTCGGCGGGAACGGAGGGACGGATCTCCAGGGCATCAACATTCTGAACCACTACATCGGCATGCGGGAAATCCACGCGGCCGACTTTGTGGAGATGAAGTTCATTCCGTTTGTGCTTGGCATCTTTCTTCTGCTGGGCCTGCGCACGGCGGTATTTGCGCGCGTCGGCAACGTCGTCGATCTGCTCGTACTGTTCGGCTACTTCTCCGTGTTTTCCCTGGCGACGTTTGCCTATCGCATGTACAGCTATGGCCACCAATTGAGTCCGGAAGCGCCGATCAAGGTGGCCGCGTTCACGCCACCGGTCTTCGGCCACCAGCGGATCGCAAACTTCGACGTCTACAGCTATCCAGGACCGGGGTCGGTGCTGTTGCTGCTGTTTGCCGTCGCGCTCGTGACAGTGCTGTTCTTCGAGACGCGGCGACTCAAAAGGCCCGCGGCATGATTTCCTCCCTCGCGTTGGCGCTGCTCGTCACGGACACCTTGCGGCTCGGGCCGGGTCTGCATCAGGGGCCACTGGTTCTGTCCAGACCAACCGTCGTGATCGCCGCGCCCGGGGCGATTTTGCGTGGAACAGGGACGGGCACGGTGCTCGAAATCAGGGCGGCCGGCAGCGTCGTGCGCGGTCTGCGCATCGAAAACAGCGGACGCGACCCGGATCAGTACGACGCCGGGGTGCTCGTCGCCGCCGATTCGGTTCTCCTCCAGGATCTGATCATTAGAGACGTGTTGTTCGGCGTGTACGTGACCAAGGCACGTGGTGTCGTCATGCGTGGTCTCGATATCGCTGGACGCGCCGCGCTTCGGGAAAGCGAGCGGGGCGATGGGATCACCTTCTACCACTCGCGCGGGATCGTAGCGGCGGCCAACCACATCGCTCACGTGCGCGACGGGATGTACTTCTCCTATTCCGACAGCATCACGGTCGTCGGCAACACCGTCACCCAGGTGCGATTTGGTTTGCATTACATGTTCAGCCACGCGAACCGGTTCGAGCGCAACGTGTTCACCGACAACGCCACCGGCGCGGTGATCATGTTTTCGCGCGGCCTCGTGGTCACGGACAACGTGTTTGCGTGGAACACCGGGGCACGCTCCTATGGCCTGGTGCTGCAGCAGGCAACGGACCCGATCGTCCGCGGGAATCTGCTGGTCGGAAACGGCATCGGGGTGTTCTTCGACAACGTGATTCACGGGACCTTCACTGACAACGTCATCGCCGGAAACTGGCTCGGCCTGCAGCTGTTCTCGAACAGCGAAGCGACCCGCATCACCGGCAACGCGGTCTTCGCGAACACCTTCGCGGCGACGGGTGGCGCCGACAGCGCCGCCTATCGGTTGTGCGTCGATGGACGCGGTAATTACTGGGGCGCAGCGGGATACGATCTCGGCGGCGACGGCGTGCTCGATGTCCCGCATGCGGCGTCATCGCCGCTGGCCGAGCTCGCGCTCAACCGTGAGGGCTTGCGTCTGTGGCTGAATAGCCCGGCCGCGCAGATGCTCGCCTGGGCGGAGCGCACGTTCCCAGTATTCGCACTGAACGGGGCCACGGATCGCTGCCCGTTGGCAGCGCCGCCCAGGCCGGTCATGCTGACCCAGTTACCTCCCGCTCCTGCCAGTCGTTCCGGCGGGCATGCCGGCCAATCTGCCGCGGCGGGACTCACCTTGCTGGCCGGACTCGCGGCTCTGCTCGCGGGTCGGCGCCGCCGCTGATGATCGAGCTCCGGCAGGTCTGGAAGCGCTACGCCAAACGAATCGCGCTCCATCCGCTCGACCTCATGGTGCGGGGCGGTGAGACCGTCGCGCTCGTCGGTCCCAACGGCGCCGGGAAATCCACCGCGCTGCGCATTCTGGCGGGGACGATCCAGGCGAGCGGAGGGAGCGCGCGGGTCGACGGCAACGTCGCATATCTCGCTCAGCGGCTCGGCGTGCCGCAGAGCACGGTCGTCTCGGATCTCGCAGCACTCGTCGCAAGCGCGCGGGGAGTTGCGCCCGCCGACGTACGTGACGCACTGGTTCACGTCGGCCTCGAAAGCCGGCTGGACGCGCCGCTGCGCGATCTCTCCGGTGGGCAGCGCCAACGCGTGATGCTGGCGCTCGCAACTGCGGGCGAGGTCGGAGCACTGCTGCTCGATGAGCCGAGCATCAGCCTCGATGTCGACGGGGCCGAAGACGTGCGAGCAGCGATAGGCGCCGCTCGCCGGCGGGGCGCTGCCGTCCTGTTTGCGTCCCACCACTTGCATGATGTGGCCATGCTGGCGGAGCGGATCGTGCTCCTGGTGGAGGGTCGTGTCGTCGCGCACGGATCGCTGGCCGAGCTCGCCGCCGCGGCCGGTGTGCCGTGTCATGCGGACCTCGCCGACCCACCAATCGAGCGCATCTACCGCGTGCTGGTGCGCAAGAGCCGCGGCCTTGGACCGGCGAGGGCGGCATGACTACCGCTCTCCTGCGGTTTGAGCTAGCCGCGGCACGCAAAGGCCGCACGGCACCCTGGTTCGCCGCGGGTTTCGCGATTGCAAGCATTGCGATCGCGCTGGTGGGGCTCTCGGCTGGCGGCGCCATCGCGGTGCAAGGGTTCGCGCGCACCTCGGTCAGCCTGTTACAGCTGATTCTCTGGGTCGTGCCGTTGCTCGCGCTGCTGACGGGGGCAGCCGCCGGCGCCGAGTGCTACGAGCTCGAGTTAATCGCGGCACTCCCGTTCAAGCGCTTCGAGATCGTCCTGTCGCGCTGGGCGGCGTGGCTCGGTGCTTTAGGGGCGGCGCTGTTCATCGGCCTGGGCGCTGCCGGTGCCGTAATCGCCTTGCTCGCAGGCACGGCCGACGCGTGGCGGTACGTAGGACTCCTCGCGATCGCCACGTTGCTGCTCTCGGCTTGCCTTGCGACCGGTCTGGCGATCGGCGTGAAGCTCCGTGACCGCGGCCGGGCGCTGGCCGTTGCCATCGTCGTCTGGTGCGTACTCGTGGTAGGAGTGGATCTCGTCGCGATCGGGTTGCTCACGATCCTGCCAGCCGGCAGTCCCGCATGGCCGCTGTCGTTGCTGCTCGTGCTGGATCCGATTGACTTGGCGCGCGTCCTTGGACTCGGGCTGTTCAGTGCCAACGAGCTCGCCGGCCCCACTGGCGCTGCGCTGCATGCCTGGTTCGGGGGATGGAGCGCATTCCTGATGATCGCTGGGCTCATCGCATGGACGGCCGTGGCGCTCGGCTGGGCCGCGCGGCGCCTCGCGCGCAGCGATCTCTAGTTCAGCCTCGAGTCAATGCCGCCACTTTCTCGCTGGTACATCAAGTCGGCGATGATCTATCTCGTTGCCGGTTTATTCGTGGGCGCGGTCGGTGCATTGCAGCAGCCGCTTCACTTGCCGCAGCTCTTCGCGCTGACCGGTCCCGCGTACGTGCACATGCTCGTCGTCGGCTGGATCACGCAGATGATCTTTGGTGTCGCGTACTGGATGTTTCCCAAGTACACAACGGAAATGCCGAGGGGGAACAATGTCATCGCGATTGCGACGTTTGCCCTCCTGAACGTCGGCCTGTTGCTGCGCGTGGTGGTCGAGCCGGTTCGCGCGTGGCGCCCCGAGGCGCTCCCTGGCTGGCTGCTCGCGGCAGCTGGTCTCGCGCAAGCGCTTGCGGCCGTGGGGTTCACCCTGAATACCTGGCCTCGAGTCAAGGCACGGTAGTGCCGCTCGTCAGTGCGTGGTTCGTTCGGGCGTCGCTCGTGCACCTCGTGGGCGGATTTACGATCGGCGCGCTCCTACTGGCCGGCAAAGGGGGTGCGTTTGGAAGCGGGCTGTGGGCGTGGCGGCCGCTACATATCGAAATGTTGCTCGTCGGCTGGGTGATTCAGCTCGTCATGGGGGTGGCGATCTGGATTTTCCCGCGGTTCGTACTGCGCCGCACGCCGCGGCGCAGCGCGATTACAGCGTGGATCGCGTTGGGCTTGCTCAATGCCGGCGTACTGCTGGTCAGTCTTGGCGGACCGTTAGTCGCTGCCGGCCGTCTCGCGGAAATCGGCGCCGCGGCGAGCTTCGCGATTCACCTTTGGGGCCGCGTGTCTCCCGCGGGCCTCTCGGATATCTGAGCTCCCTTCTTCTCAGCTTCGATGACCACTCATCGCGCCGCTTCGAACATCCCCACCGCACCTTTTGTCGCATCCGCAAACGCGTGACTGACGAACGGGTATGTCCCGGGTTCGACGAGGCGAGCTTCGAAGATCGCGCCGCCACCGACCGGCACGGTGACGGTCTGCACGCCTTCCAAAGGGTGCGCGAGCGAACCATCGAGATACACGCGGTCGAAGATCGCACCCACCACGTGGAACGCTGAGAAGCGGTTGGGGCCCGCGTTGACCACGTACATTCGCAGCGGTTCGCCAACGCGCACCGGGATTGGGTGTTTCGCATGAATCGCGTCCCGGCCGTTGAATACGACATAGTCCGGCGCCAGGTTCAGCACTTTCTGCCAATCGATGGTGCGGGTCGAGTCCGCGAGCGTTTGCGTGTAGAACTCGCTCTGCACGAACACGAACTCTTTCGCGGGCGGACGGCCCTGCCGTGGATCGACGATGATTGCGCCGTACATCCCGTTGGCGATGTGCAGCGCTACCGGCGCCGTGCCGCAGTGGTACATGAACGCGCCGGGCACCCGGGGGACGAATCGATACTTGATGGAGTCTCTCGGCATGAGATTGCGGTACGCCCGCTCCGGGGCGATTTCGGCGGCGTGAAAATCGAGGCTGTGCGGCATCGGCGAGCGGTTCACGAGCGTGAATTCCACCGTGTCCCCCTGAGTCACACGCATCACGGGACCGGGGACGCGGTCCTCGAACGTCCACGCGTCATACGTGACCCCGTCGGCGATGGTGACCTTGGTATGGGTGATTCCGACGCGCAGGCGATGGAGCCGGCTCGTTGCGCGCGGTGGTGCCAGGGGGTCGATGACCAAGGAGTCCGTCGCCGAACCGACGCGCGCCTCGCCGTGCGACACGTCAGCTGGGATGTCGGTGGGCGGCATCTGGATGTTGCGGTCGGCTCGGGGAGAGGGCTGACGCCGGTCTTCGCGGCAGGCGGGCAGAATCACGCCAGCGGCGAGCAGGCAGATGCAGGCGTTTAGGCGACGGCGCACGTGAGCACTCCTTCCGGATAGGTTCAGGCAACGTTCATGCAGATTTGGGCACGTTGATCGTACCCCGCTTCACGGAGTGTGACATGAAGGTCGCCGAGGTGATGCAAACGAAGCTTAAGACGATCTCCACCGACGCAACGATCGCGGATGCCGTGGTGGTGTTCGCCGAGGCGCAGGTGTCGGCACTGCCTGTTCTGGACCGCCTGGGACGAGCGGTAGGGGTCGTGTCCACGCGCGAAATCCTCAATGCGGAGAGCTCCTGCGACTCGCCGCTCATGCGCGAGCGGTTGTTCGAGCGCACGCGGGTGCTCGAGATCATGGCGCCCTGGCCGACGACGATCGATCCCGATCTCGATGTGCGACAGGCCGCGCAGGAGATGCTCTACCTGAACGTGCAGCGCCTCTTTGTCGAGTACGCCGGCGCGCTCGTGGGCGTCATCTCCCAGACGGACATTATCGGGGCGGTTGCCACGGCGAAGGTTTAAGCCCGGACGGGCTAGGCCTTGCGCTCCACCGACCACCGTCCCGTCTGCGTCTCGCCCGACGGGAGCATCGTGGAATAACTGCCTACGATGCTGTTGCCTTTGAGCTCGCCGCTAAACGTCGTGTGGAGCCGCGCCCCGGTTTGCGGATCGGCGTATGGATCCAGCGAGCCGCTGACCTTGCCGTGCTCGACCCGCACGAATCGGATCTTCAACACCGTCGACGGCGGCGTCTGGTTGGCACCTGTAGGCTGCTGACCGGGTTGCTGGCCGGTGTCCTGCGCACGCCACGGCTGCAAAGGAATGCCGGACGCGCTTGGGATCATGACTACGTCCCCGAACGCCGAGTCCGCGGTCGCGCGCAATGTGAAGCTGATGCTGCCTGCGCGGCCGGATTCGCCGCTGCTGTAATCGCCGGACCATTCCCCGATGAGCGCCGACACCTCGGCCGCCGGCCCGACCATTGGAACCGATGATTGGGAAACGCCGCAGGCGACGAGCGCCAGCGGCAGGAGGAGAAGGAGCGTCTCGGAGCGGGACATGATCGCCTCGCGGTTAGGGGGATGGCGGGATGACGCGCGACGGCGACGCTCTGCTCAAACATAGGCCCTGTAACAAGCCCTATAACAATAAGGCTATAGGGTGAATTGTCACGGCGACGAGGATGAAGCATATCTAAACGCATGCAGGCTGAAGCTACGCGGATCCGCGACCGGTTCGAGCGCTTGTTGTCTGCCGGCATCGCGATTTTCTCGCGCCACGACCTCGAACCGGTGCTGCAGCAAGTAGTGGATTCCGCCCGCGAAGTGGTCGGCGCCCGTTACGCCGCGTTGGGAGTGCTCGGGATCGGTGACGATCGTGACCGACTGGTCCAGTTCGTGACTTCCGGTCTGGATGAAGCGACTCGCCGCGCGATCGGCGATCTGCCGCGCGGGCGCGGACTGCTCGGGTCGGTCATTCGTCAAGGCAAGCCGATCCGCACCAAGGACATCAGCCGCCACCCCGAGCGCTTTGGCTTTCCCAAGCAGCACCCGGAGATGAAGTCATTCCTCGGCGTCCCGGTGAGGGGCCGGGGCGGCGTGTTCGGGAACCTCTACCTGACGGAGAAGATCGACGCTGCTGAATTCAGCGACGAGGACGAGGCGATCGCCGTGTTGCTCGCGTCGCAGGCGGCCGTGGCGGTGGAGAATGCGCGGCTCTATGGCGAGAGCGAACAGCTCCTCGGCCAGATCCGCACGATGCAGCGCCAGCGCGATCTTTTTTTCGCGATGATGAACCACGAGCTGCGGAACGCGCTCACCGGGGTGTATGGGTGGGCTGAGCGCTTGGTGCGCCGAAAGAACCCGGAGATGATGGACCAGGCGGCGCGCGAGGTCTACGAAGCGGCGGATAACACCATGGTGCTGCTCAACAACTTTCTGGATCTGATGCGACTCGACGCCGGGAAGGTCCGGCCTGTGGTGAAAGCCGTGAATGTCGCGACGGCCCTGGAGCGCGCCATTACGCCGAGCCAGCCGGCAGCCGAGGTGAAGCACGTGCGCCTTCAGGCCACGACCAATGGTGCGATCCGGAGTCTGCGGACGGATCCCGTGCGCCTCGAACAAATCCTTCTGAACCTCTTGTCCAACGCGATCCGCCACAGTCCGGAGGGCGCGACTGTCGCGTTGACTGTGGACTCTGACGGAGCAGCGGTGCGATTCCGGGCCGTCGATCACGGTCCCGGAGTGCCGCCCGAGCTGCGCGAGCGCATCTTCGAGCCGTTCGAGCGATTCAATCAGCAGTCGGGAACGGGCACGGGCCTGGGACTCCCCGTATCGCGCCGCCTCGCCGAGGCGCTCGGCGGAACCCTTACAGTGGAAGAGACGGCGGGGGGTGGGGCGACGTTTATTCTGAAGCTTCCTTCATGAATCCTTTAGAAATGGTTCAGCGCAACGCTGCTACCGTGCCTTCATGAAGATTCTCGTGGTGGAGGACGACCGGAAGGTCGCGGGCTTTATCGAGCAGGGGCTGCGCGAGGAAGGCTACGTCGTCGACGTCGCGGGTGACGGCGATCAGGGAACGATGCTCGCCCATGTGTACGACTACGACGTACTGGTCCTCGACGTCATGCTCCCCAAGAAGACCGGACTGCAACTGGCGGCGGAGCTGCGCCGCGAAGGCCGCGCCACACCGATCTTGATGCTGACGGCGCGCGACACGACGGAGGATGTCGTGCGCGGCCTCGACGCCGGAGCCGACGACTACCTCACCAAGCCGTTCAAGTTCGACGAGTTGCTGGCTCGCGTGCGGGCTCTGGTGCGGCGCGGCGGAGCGGGCCGCACCGAGCTGCTGCGCTATGGGGCGGTGGAGCTCGACCGCCTGAAGCACCGGGCACGCGTGGACGGCAAGGTGCTGGATCTCACGCCCAAGGAGTTCCATCTGCTGCAGCACTTCCTCCTGCACCCCGAGGAAGTCGTGCGGCGCACGGAGCTCCTGGAGAAAGTCTGGGACATGCATTTCGATCCCGAGAGCAACGTGGTCGACGTGCACGTCGGGAACCTGCGTCGCAAGCTGCGCCAGGCGACCGGCATTGACCTGATCGAAACAGTCAGGGGAGTGGGCTTCCGCCTCCAGGCGCCGGATCGAGCGGGCGCGTGAGAGGCAGTGGGCCGGGGTCGCTGCGCCGCACGCTCGCGCTGCGGTTCGCAGCGACGATGGCCATAGGACTGCTCTTCGCAACCGCGACGTTCTATTGGGCGGCGACGCGCGCACTGCGGGGTACGCTGTCCCCGGCCGTGCTCGAACGCGATCTGTTGCTCGCGCTCGTCGCCATTGTTCTCGCCGGTACGGCTGCCACGCTGATGGGTGCCTGGCATTTCACGTCCTCCGCCGTGCGTCCCGTGGCCGAGATCACGGATCAGGCGACGCGCATCGAAGCGGGGACGCTGAACCAAAGGATCATTGCTCACGCCGAGACCGAGGAGTATGAAGGGCTGGTCGCCGTGTTGAACCGCATGCTGGAGCGCCTCGAGCGCGGCTTTGCGGCGCAGCGGCGGCTGACCTCGGATGTGAGCCACGAGCTGCGCACGCCGCTGACGGCGTTGCGTGGCGAAATCGAAGTCGCGCTGCGCGCGGAACGATCGCCACGCGAGTATCAGCAGGTGCTGCACAGCGCGCTCGAGGAGATCGACCGGCTGACGACGATGAGTGAGGATCTGCTGCTCATCACCCGTGCCGACGCGCGACTGCTGACGCTGCATCGCACGTCCACGAATGTCGCTGACCTGGTCGACCGGTCGCTCGAGAGTTTGCATCGACGTATTGAAGAAAAAGACATCAGCGTCGGCCGTGCCGTGCGTGGTGGAGACGGCGTGTCGGTCGACCCGGAGCTGGTGGCTCGCGTGGTCGATCACCTGCTGGACAACGCCGTAACGCACACGCCGCCGGGCGGCCGCATCGATGTTGGCGTTGAGGAAGCGGGGAGCGGGGGCGTGAAGCTGACGGTCGCGAATTCGGGATCGCACATCGCCGCTGAAGATTTGCGACATCTATTCGAGCCGTTCTACCGCGCCGATCCGTCGCGGACGCGGACCAATGACGGCGGTACCGGTTTGGGTCTCGCGATGGTGGCGGCGATCGCGCAGCTGCATGACGGCACCGCACGCGTCTCGGCCGAGCCGGCAGGAGGCGCTCGTTTCGAAGTAGAACTGGGAGGCTCGCATGCCTGAGTCGCCGCTGGATCAACATCCCAAAGGCACGCTGCTGCTCGTCGGACTCTACGGGCTCTTATTCGCGGCATCATGGTTCGCAGTGTACCTGTTCGTGTATCTGCCGCGCGGCGGCGTAACGCCATGAACGTCCCGCTCTACGAGAAGCTGTGGATGTGGGCCTCCGGCGTGCTCATCGCGGCCTTCGTTGCAACGATCGTCGCGGGACTCGCGGGCAGCGCGCTTCAGCCACCGAGTCACGTCGAGACGATCGATCCCACCAAAGTGTGGAATGATCCGCGTTTCAAGCAGCGAGGGGTGACGGCCACGCCCGATGGTGCCACGGTCGTGATGATTGCGATGATGTTCGCGTTTCAACCGGCCGAGATTCGCGTCCCCGCCGGCAAGCCGGTCACGTTCCGGCTCACGAGCTCGGACGTCACGCACGGGCTCAGCATCGTCGGCACGAACGGCAACACGATGGTGGTCCCTGGGTACATCAGCCAATTCACGACCGTGTTCCACACACCAGGTGAGTACCTGATCGTGTGCAACGAATACTGCGGGCTGAGCCATCACCTCATGTCGGCGAAGCTGATCGTCGAAGGAACGCGGCCATGACGCGCATCGAGCGGGCTCCGTTAGAGGTGCCGACGCCATCCCGCAGGGGCGCGCGGTACACTGAAACGCTGGCACTAGCGCACCTCTGGGTCGCGATTCTCGCGTTCGGGGTTGCCTCGGCGATGGCGCTGATGCAGGCCCTCTCCCGTGCCAACCTCGATCTGCCCTGGCGCACCGCCGGCATCTACTACCTCTCCGTCACGGCGCATGGCGTGCTCATGGCGCTGGTGTTCACGACGTTCTTCATCATGGCGTTCGGGTATGTCGTGGCGTCGCGGATGATGGGCCGCGAGCCCGGTCCGCATGGTCTTGCCTGGGCCGGCTACTGGCTCGCGCTCGCCGGCACCCTCGCGACTGCCGGGACGATTCTGGTCGGTAAGGCCAGCGTGTTGTACACGTTCTACCCACCGCTCAAAGCGCACCCTCTCTTCTATATCGGCCTGACGCTCGTCGTGGTGGGATCGTGGTGTTGGTCGGCGGTCATGCTGCTATCCTATCGGGCGTGGCGGCGCGGAAATCCCGATGCGCCGACGCCGCTCGCGATGCACGGCATGATCGCGACGGTGCTCGTTTGGCTGATCGCCACCGTCGGCGTCGCCGCCGAGGCTTTGATTCAGCTGATTCCGTGGTCGCTCGGCCTGGTGCCAACCATCGATCCCGTGCTGGCGCGCATGCTGTTCTGGTATTTCGGCCATCCGCTCGTGTACTTCTGGCTGTTGCCGGCATACGTGATCTGGTACACGCTCCTCCCCCAGGTCGCGGGTGGGAGGCTCTTCAGCGATCCTCTGGCCAGGCTGGTGTTCGTGCTGTTCATCCTGTTCTCGACGCCGGTCGGCTTTCACCACCAGTTCATGGACCCCGGCGTCTCCGCCGGTTGGAAACTGCTTCACACGTTCCTCACGTTCGCGATCCTGTTTCCGAGCTTCATCACCGCGTTCACCGTCACCGCCTCGATGGAGGTTGCAGGGCGGGCGCGCGGGGCGACCGGGTGGCTCGACTGGCTTGGCAAGCTGCCCTGGCGTGACCCGCTCTTTTCGAGCATCGCGTTGTCCATGATTCTGTTCGCGGTGGGCGGCATCGGCGGCGCCATCAACGCGTCGTTCGGCATGAATGCCGTGGTGCACAACACGGCATTCATTCAGGGGCACTTCCATTTAACGGTGGGGAGCGCCGTCGCCCTCACGTTCATGGGCGCCGCGTATTTCCTGCTGCCGCGCCTGTGGGGCCGTGAGCTCGAGCTGAGCCTGCTGGCGCGCGTGCAGCCGTATCTCTGGTTCATCGGGATGATGCTGTTCTCGTTCTCCAATCACATCACGGGGCTGATGGGGATGCCGCGCCGCATTTACGACGCGAGCTACGGCGGCAGCCCGATCGCGGCAGCCTGGCAAGGGTTGACCGGCGTCTCCGCCGTGGGCGGGCTGTTTCTGTTCACGAGCGCCGGCTTCTTCATGCTCGTGATGATCGGGACCGCGTGGGCGGGGCGCCGACGGGATTTCGAGCCGATCGCGTGGGCCCAGCCGCTGCATGCCGCGCCCGGCAAACGCACACTGTTCGATCGATATGCGCTGTGGACCGCGATCGCGATCCTGCTGGTGCTCGTGGCCTACGCGTATCCGCTATGGGCACACCTGCGCATGACGCGGTTCGGCGCGCCGGGCTTCAGTCCGTTCTGAGCCTGTCGCGAGCGCTCGGGCGCCGGCCCATCGTGGTGATCGCCGCGATCGGGCTGATCACCGGCCTCGCGCTCCGTTCGGATACCGTCTTTCTCGTCACGCTCGTCGCCGGCGGCGTCCCGCTCGTCGCGCAGACGCTGCGCGGTATGCTGCGTGGTCGCTTCGCGGCCGACATCGTGGCGATGCTCGCGATCGTTACAGCGTTGGTCCTGGGACAGTACTTCGCGGGCGTCGTGATCGTGCTCATGCAGTCCGGCGGGGAAGCGCTGGAGGCGTACGCGATGCACCGCGCCTCGAGCTCGCTCGAATCGCTGCTGGCGCGGGCGCCCAAGATCGCGCATCGCTTGCACGGCGCGAACGTCGAAGACGTGCCCGTGGAAGTGATCGCGGTCGGCGACGCGCTGCTGGTGCGACCCGGTGATCTGGTGCCGGTGGACGCCGAAGTAACCGACGGAACATCGAGCGTGGACCAATCGGCGCTCACCGGCGAGCCGCTGCCGGTGCGAGCCGTCGCGGGCACGCACCTGATGAGCGGCAGCGTCAATCTGGATGGCGCGCTGCGGGTCCGAGCCCTGCGGCCCAGTGCGCAGAGTCAGTACCAGCAGATCGTCCAGCTGGTCGAGCGAGCTCGTTTGGAAAAGCCGCCGATTCAGCGTCTCGCGGACCGGTTTGCGGTGTGGTTCACCCCTACCACGCTCGTTATGTGCGGCGTCGCCTACCTGGTCACGGGCACCGCGACCAGCGTCCTGGCCGTGCTTGTGGTCGCGACGCCGTGCCCGCTGATCCTCGCGACGCCGGTCGCCGTAATCGCAGGCATCAGCCGCGCGGCCGACCTCGGCGTCATTGTCAAGCACGGACGGGCAATCGAGCAGCTGGGCCGCGCGCAGGCCGTGGTCTTCGACAAGACCGGCACCTTGACGTTGGGTCAGCCGACCGTCGCTCACGTGGAGGGCCTGGACGACATACCCGCGGGGGAGGTGCTGCGGCTCGCCGGTGCCGTGGAACAGTTGTCGTCGCACCATCTGGCTCACGCCGTCGTGGACGCCAGCCGCGAGCGGCTAGACGGGGATGGGCTACCGCCCGTAAGCGAATTTCGCGAGACACCAGGTCGGGGGGTTTCGGGGTTGGTCGAAGGGCGCCAGGTGCACGTCGGATCGTTGAGCCATCTGCGCGACGCCGGGATCACGATTCCTCCGTCATCGAGCGACGGCACGTCGGCCCACGTCGCCGTCGACGGTCGCATCGTGGGTGCGATTCAGTTCGCGGATCGCCTGCGCCACCAAGTGCCATCCCTCATGCAACACCTGGCTGTTCTGGGCGTGCGCGACACCGTCATGCTCACGGGCGACCGCGAAGCGCCGGCCGAGGCCATTGCCGCGCAGGCCGGTATTCGCACCGTGCGCGCGAATCTGCTGCCCGCGGACAAGGTGGCCGCCGTGAAGGACCTCGTGCGACGACACGGCAACGTGATCATGGTTGGTGACGGAATCAACGACGCACCGGCCCTCGCGGCAGCGACCGTAGGTGTGGCGATGGGTGCGCACGGCACGGCCGTGTCCGCCGAGGCGGCCGACGTCGTGCTGCTCGTAGACGACATCGCGAGAGTGGGAGATGCGATGGCGGTCAGCCGCCGCATGCGGCGGATTGCGCTGCAGAGCATCGGCGTGGGGCTCGGCGTGAGTTTCGCGCTCATGATCGTCGCGAGTTTGGGGTACATTACGCCGGCTGCCGGCGCCGTGATGCAGGAGGCGCTCGACGCGGCCGTCATTCTCAACGCGCTGCGCGTGCGCGTTGGCGCCGTGACATAAACAGATCCTTCCTGTAGCCCTCAAGGTTTTTTCATAATAGAACGCCGACCTTCAACGCGTACTCGCGAGCGGAGTCCGCGACGTCACGGAGCCGCCGCGGTTCATTGAGGAGGGAACGATGCTTAGGCAACCGATCGTCATCGGCGTCGACGGGTCACGGCAGAGCGCGCTCGCTGGTTCCGCCGGGTGGATGCTCGCCCGGTCCGCCGACGTTCCATGCTGCCTCGTGCATGCGGCCAACGACGTCAGTTCGGGCATGGAGTTCGCAGGTACGGGCGTCGCAACGGAAGCGCTGCAGCTCGCCGCGCTGAGGCGCGCGCGCGCAGACGTGAGCGCATCACTCAGGGGGTTCGTGCCACCAACCATCGTCGACGGGATGGTCGTGAGTATCGGCCCGACGGCGCAGGTCCTGGAATCGGTCATGCGCGAGATCGACGCAGCGTTGCTCGTGCTCGGCGGCAAACATCATTCCAGGCTCGGCCGCTGGCTGGGCGGAAGCACGGTGCAGCAGGTGGTGCGCAGCGTCTCGGTGCCGATGCTGGTCACAGCCGGCGACCTGAGGCCGCATCCTCGCGTCTTGCTCGCGGTGGACGCGTCGTATGCCGCCGCTCCGACCGCGCGTAAGGCCGTGGCGTTCGCCAGGACGCTGGGCAGCCCACTGCGCGCACTGCATGTCGTGGATCCGCCACCGGCGATCGCTGAGCTCCCGCCGGACTGGTCCCGCAAGATCGTCGAACGGGACATCTGGCCCATGGTGCCGCTGATCGACGAGGGCAAGGTAGTCCACGAAGGCGAGCCCTTCGAAACGATCGTGAACGAAGCCGTCGCGTGGGGCGCCGACGTCATCGTCGTAGGGTCACATGGGAAGGGCTGGGTCGATCGTCTGCTCATTGGGAGCGTGACGGAGGATCTCCTCAACAACCTTCCGTGCGCGGTGCTGGTCGTGCCCGTGGCGAAGCCCGAGACCTGGGAGCCGGCCGCGGTGTATGCTGAAGCGGTTGAGTGAGAGCGGGATTATGCTCGGATTTCCGACGTACCGGCCGTTCCAGATCGGATGAGCGCTCCCTCGCTCGATCCGATTCTCAAGCCCCGATCGATCGCCGTTGTCGGCGCGTCGCGGATGTCCAACACGATCGGGCATCAGATCTTCGCGAATTTGCTGCGCTACGGGTTCACGGGCGCCGTGTACCCGGTGAATCCGAACGCTGCATCCATCCAGTCGGTCCGGGCGTACCCCAGCATCGGCGCCCTTCCGGAAGCGATCGATCTGGCCATCATCGCCGTGCCCAAGGAACGCGTCCTCGACGTCGTGCGCAGCTGTGGGCAGGCAGGGGTGAAGGGGCTCGTGGTGATTTCGGCGGGATTTCGCGAAATCGGCGGCGTCGGTCTGGATCGCGAACGCCAGCTCGTCGATATCGTTCGTCAGTACGGCATGCGCATGGTCGGTCCGAATTGCATGGGTGTGCTGAATACCGACACCGCCGTCTCGATGAATGCGACGTTTGCCCCTGCGATGCCGCCGCCCGGCGTCGCGGCGTTTGTGTCGCAATCGGGCGCTCTGGGCCTGAATGTCATCGATCATGCGGCGGAATACGGCATCGGGATCTCGCAATTCGTTTCGGTCGGGAACAAGCCGGACGTGAGCGGCAACGACTTGTTGGAGTACTGGGAGCACGACCCCACGGTGGGCGTGATCCTGATGTACGTCGAGAGCTTCGGCAATCCGCGGCGCTTCCGAGAGCTCGCCTCACGTATCACGCGCTCCAAGCCGATCATTGCGGTGAAGGCCGGACGCTCGCGCGTCGGGGCGCGCGCCGCGGCTTCCCATACCGGCGCGCTGGCGGCAAGCGATGCTGCCGTTCAGGCACTGCTCACGCAGTCCGGTGTGTTGCGCGCCGAGTCTATCGAAGAACTGTTCGACATGGCGATGGCCTTCACGGGCCGTCCGCTGCCGCGCTCACGGCGCACGGCGGTCGTGACCAACTCCGGCGGGCCCGCGATTCTTGCCGCTGATGCGCTGGAAGCCCGGGGGCTCGAGCTCGTCGATCTACAGCCGGCGACGGTCGCGAAATTGAAGCCGCTGTTCCCAGAAGAGGCGTCGATCCGCAACCCGCTCGACATGATCGCGTCGGCGACGCCGGTCCAGTACCGGACTGCGCTCGACGCCGTGTTGAACGATCCGCAGGTGGACTCGGCGCTCGCGGTGTTCGTGCCGCCCCTCGGGATACGCCAGCAGGACGTGGCGGAATCGATCGTCACGGTCGCGGCCCGCCACGTGCAGAAGCCCGTGATGGCGGTGTTGATGGGACGCGAAGGACTCCCGCAGGGTCGGGCGGAGCTGCATCGGGCCGGCATCCCTGCCTACGTATTTCCGGAATCCGCGGCCCGTGGTCTCTCGGCGCTGCGGCGCCAGCGCGAGTGGATCGAGCGGCCGGTGCTCGCCGCGCTCTCCGTTGCCGTCGATCGCGAACGCGCGGCTCGCGCCCTGGCCGGCGCGGCCGGGAATGGCGTTGATAGCGTCACCAAGCTCAGCGAGTTTGAGGCGCTCGAGCTGCTTGCCGCCTACGGTATCCCCGTGGCCGAGGCTCGATTCGCCACTGACGCCGATGAAGCGGCGCGTTGCGCGGCGGCGCTCGGGTTCCCCGTCGTCTTGAAAGCCGTCGCGCCGAACGTCGTGCACAAGACCGAGGTAGGTGGTGTCCGGCTCAATCTCACGACGCCCGTCGAGGTCGCCGCGGCGGGAGCCGAGATGCTGGACGCGGTAGCGCGGGCGCTCCCAGACGGCCAGGTGCGCGGGCTGCTGGTCCAGCGGATGATCATTGGCGGCCGGGAGACGATCGTGGGGATCAGCCGCGATCCGGCGTTCGGCCCGTTGCTCATGTTCGGGCTCGGCGGCATTTACGTCGAGGCGCTGAAGGATGTGGTGTTTCGCGTCGCGCCGATTCAGCCGCTCGACGCGCACGACATGGTGCGGTCGATTCGCGGTGTCGCGCTGCTGGACGGCGTCCGGGGGGCACCACCCGTGAACTTCGCCGCGCTCACGGATGTCCTGCTGCGGGTCTCACAGCTGGCGATCGATCATCCGGAGATCACCGAGCTGGATGTGAATCCGCTGCTCGCTTTCCCGGACGGGGTCAAAGCCGTGGATGCCCGCGTGCTCGTCGCCAGCCAGGACCGCCAGCGCCTAGGCCGTGGCCGCGGTGGTGAGCTGCCCGCGGTGGTGCTCAGTGCGGGCTCCAGCGCGTAGCCCGGGTCATGGCTTGTTCATCTCCCTAACGTTGTGGATTGCGTGCGCCACGCCCACGACCGCGACCAATCCGTAGAACCACGGGCGCGCTTTCTTCGGCAGCAGCTCCGCCACGATGATTGACGCCACAACGCCCGCAACGCAGTAACCCACCACCTGCGTCGGCGTCGGGCGTGCCGGCAGTAACGGATTCGTTTCGACTATCGTCGGGTCGGATTCGAGAGCCGCAATCGTCGTCCCGCAATCCATCCCAATTGCCGCGGTACTCACCCATACCATCGGCTGGTGCTGCGCCGATGCAGGCCGCGCGAGCATCAAGACCGAAAGCGCAACGATCAGCCGCTCGATCTCTCGGGGTGCGGGGATTCTGACGATCCTCATGCTCGGATACTGGCGCTCCGCGCGTGAAGGCATCCTGAGAGCTGTTTCACTATCGCTTCAGATCGGCGGTTCGAGCTTACACAGTGGAGGGATCCCTATGAACGATATTCCACTGCCTGGATTGCTGGCGAACCATCTGCCCGAGCCCGTGGTTATTCCGGCCGAGGGTGTGCTCCTTCCGGGAACTTTGACGCTGCCCCCCTATCCCGCCGGTGTCGTCCTGTTTGCCCACGGCAGCGGGAGCTCACGCTTCAGCCGCCGCAACCAGCACGTGGCCAACACACTTGTCGCCGCGAACATCGGCACGTTGCTGATCGAGCTGTTGAGCAAAGAAGAAGAAGCGAGTCGCAGCAACGTCTTCGACGTCGAGCTGTTGGCAGGACGCCTCCGCCACGCCACTGACTGGATTGCCGAGCGCCCCGCGACGGCGGATTTGCACATCGGGTACTTCGGAGCCAGCACGGGAGCTGCGGCGGCGCTCGTGGCAGCAGCGGACGACGCGCGCGTGCGCGCGATCGTGAGCCGCGGCGGCCGCCCCGACCTCGCGGGCGATTTCCTGCCGCGAGTCACCGCGCCGACTCTGCTCATTGTGGGCGGCGCAGACCGGCCTGTCCTCGGCCTCAATTGGGCCGCGTACAAGCGGCTGGGTGGGATCAAGCGGCTCGAGGTCGTGCCCGGCGCCACTCATCTCTTCGAGGAGCCGGGGACGCTCGAGATCGTCGCCGGACTCGCCCGGCTGTGGTTCCTTGAGCACATCGGCCGAACGACACCAGTCGGCAGCCGAATGGAGGCCGTGCGATGAAGACGTGGCTGATCTTGCTGGCCACACTGATGACGCGAGTGGTGGCGGCCCAAACGCCGGACTCAACGGTCAATCCGCGGGCGCGCCTGTTCACCGCGCGGCGCTGTGCTGAGTGTCACGGTCTCGAGGCACTCAAAGTGAAGGCGGCCGCCGAGGTCGGGCCGGATCTCAGCGCGGCGTACGCGGATGTCCCGGCGCGCTATGGAGTCAGCCTGGAGCGCTTCCTGGCCGAGCCCGCGGGCTTCATGCGCAGCGTCCTGAGCGAGCATAAGCTCACGCGCACCGACGCCGATTCACTCGTGCGCCTGTTCCACGACGTGTACATGGAGCACCTCGGCCGGCTCGATAGTCTCCAACGGAAACCGCGACCGGTCCGCGAGAGCGGTCCGTCGAAGGAGGAGCGGCCGTGAGTGGCGTTGGTTGAGATGAGCCGTGGTACGAGGGGCCAGGTGACGTCGGGATCCCGGAGGCGGCGTACCGCACCGGGATCCCGTTTGATACTGGGTCAGGCGGGGGCGTTGATGGGCACGCTCGGCTGCTGCTTCTGCAGCAGCTTCCCAATCGCGGAGTTCTCTTGAGCCAGGTGGCTCAGGATGTCGTCCAGCGTGAGGATTCCCGCCACGCGCTCGCCTTCCGCCGTCACAACGAGTCGCCGGGTGCCAGCAGATGCCATCTTCGCGATGGTCTCGCTTATCGGTGTCTCGTCACGCACGACGAAAACCGGCGTCGTCATGATCTCCGACACCGTCGTGGTGTCGGGGTCGAGCCGCTCGGCGACGCAGCGAACCACGATGTCACGGTCGGTGATGATGCCGACTGCGCGTGTGGCGCGGCTCTCTTTGAGGACCACCAGGGCCCCGATGTCGAATTCCGCCATCCGCCCGGCCGCCGTGCGAATACTCTCGTCCGGTGATGCCGTGGCGAGGACGCGGCTACACAGCCGTCCTGCGGTCATACGCGCCTCCTCGATGAATGAGTCCGTACTGCTCCTCGCAGCAAATCTCACCCGGCTCCCATGAGAAAAGCTTGAGATACGGAGGAAAAGGCGCACGGCAGGATGAGCCGGTTATGGACGCCGCAGGGTGATCGTGTTCGCAGGTGCCGGCTCGACCTCGGTCAATACCACGACGTCCCCCTCGCCGGTGAGCGTCCAACTCCCCGTGTCTATGCCGATCGTCAGCTGGACCTGACTCCCCTGCTGATCGTAGGAGCCGGAGGCCACGATCGAATCGGTGGGCTCACCCGGGAACGTGATCGTCCCCTGCACGTGAAACGAGTTGCTCGCCTCGAACTCCCACGTGCCGGTCGTGGATGCCTCGATCCCGGCATCGCTGAACCCGATGAAATCCCAGACGCCGACCAGCGAGATCTGGGGCCCGGTCTCGTCGCTGCACCCTGCGCAAGTGAACGCCAGGAGGGCGATCAGCGCGGCCTCTCTCGTTTTCATGGCAGTGCGTGGCGCTCCACTAGCACGGCACTTTGGGGCGCTCTGCGAGCGCCGGCGCGCAGGCCGGCGACAGCGATGATGACGATTGCGAGGTACATGAAGAAGCCGTAAACGCAGGCCGGATAACCTAGAATCGTGCCCGGCGCCCCAGGTGAAGGGCAGCTCGCCGAGGACGCGAATACCTCGCGATACGTGAGCACGCCGGAGAACGTCAAACCGGCTAGTCCGACGACCAGAATCAACAGCAACGCGCGCTTCATGGAATCATCTCTCCTTGCGGTTCAAGCGCCTGGGCCAACTTCGCATCCCACGCGTAGGGGTCAGCGCCGAACGCCACCAACCCGTCCTCGGTTACCCACGCCGTCCAATAGACGAGATGCACGGCGATTGGATCGGGCAATTGAACCCACCGTTGCCGGCCGGTTCTCATCGCCGCGTGCACGGAGTCCGCGGGCCAGGACGGCAGCAATCGGGCCGCGAGCGATTCCGCATGCTCGACCCGCACGCAACCGTGACTGAACGCTCGCGTGGGCTCGGTGAACGACGGGCGGATCGGTGTGTCGTGAATGAACACGCTGAACGGGGTCCAGAACACCAGTTTCATGCCGCCGAGCGGATTGTCGGGACCCGGCTCTTGCACGAGCTGGTAGGCGAACGTGCTTTCGGTGACCGCGGTCCAATCGATCGTGCGCGGATTCAGCTCGGCACGGTTGCGCGACGAATCACCGAACACGCGGATGCCGGCGCGGGCGAGATAGGTGGGATCGCGCCGCATGATCGGCAGCAGCTCCTGCGTGGCGATCGCCTGCGGCACGCGCCACAGAGGCCGGAAGATGATGTGTGTCGCGCTCGCGCTCACGATGGGGGTCGGCCAATCGGGGCGGCCTACCACGGCGCGGGTGGAGAATGTAACTGCACCGTTCTCGACCAGATCGAGCTGGAAGCGGGCGCTGTTGACGACGATGTACCGGTCGCCGAGGCTGCGCGGCAGCCAGCGCCAGCGTTCGAGGTTCAGCGCGATCTGCCGGGCGCGCGCGCCCGGTGAGACAGCGAGCTCCTCTCGCGTTGCGGGGCCGACGATGCCATCGGTCTCGAGCCCATGCAGCTCCTGGAATTGCCAGACCGCCGCGGCGACGCCCGCGGTTGTGTCGTACCCTTCGGCGGCCAGGCGTTCGGCCAACGGCTCAGGCCAGCCCCCCTGCCGATCGATGTGTTGGTAGCGCCGCCACGCGGCCAGCAACGCGGCGTAGCCGGCCTCGGCGGGCTCCAGCTGCTGAACCAGCGCGTTGGCGTCGTCCGCGTTGGATACGGACTCCAGCCAACCTACCACATCATCCCCGTCAGTCGCCGCCGTCCAGCTCGAGTCCACGCGCGATGGTTCGACCCGTCCGTGCGCGGCGCGCCAGGCGTACGATAAGAAGCTGCGGGTTAGAAGCGTGTCCAGCCGCCAGATCTCGTCGGGCAGCAGATGGCGATGCGAGAGAGCGTCTAATGATCCCTCATCTCCGGCGCGCTCGATTGCATCGAGCAACGCACGCGCCTGGGGGGTCAGGCCCGTGCCTTGAATCCAGGCCGGTTGCAGCCGGTGTGCAGGCGCTTCGTAGAAGCGCGCGACGAGCGAGTCGAGCGGCAGCTGCGCCCCAACTGGCGTGGCTACCAGACATAAGCAGACGAACGGCCGAACGATCCTCATGGAGAGATTCTGCGCGCGCGCCAGTGAAGACAACGTGAGAACCGCTTCACCGTCGCTTCACGGAGGCGCCGGCACCTACAGGTCTCAGCGAATAAGGAGCAGTAGCAGGAGGATGGGCAGATAGACCACCGATGCGCCGAACAGGCGCCTGGCCGTGACCGGGGTGGGTGCGCGGAGCAGGGCGGCGCTGTATCCCACCAATACGGCGCCGAGCACAACCGCCCCACCCAGGTACCGTGGTCCTGCGAGTCCCAGGAATGTCGGAAGCAAACTGACGATGAGAAGCGCCGCCGCAAACACGATTGCCTGCCGGCCCGTGGCGTGACCGTCCTGGTCGTCGCGGCTCAGCATCGCAAAGCCGCCGCGCTGGTAATCTTCCCGGTAGAGCCAGCCCAGCGCGAGAAAGTGGGGAATCTGCCAGAGGAAGAGAATGGCAAACAGCACCAATCCAGCCCAGGAGAGATCGCCGCCGCCGGCGGTCCATCCGCCCAGAATCGGCAATGCACCCGGCACCGCGCCGACGAACAACGCCCAGGAAGTGCGCCGCTTCAGCGGGGTGTACGCCAGGACGTAGAGCGCCAGGCTCAGGGCCGCCAGCAGTGTGGTCGATGCATTGGTGAGGACCGCGAGCCACGATAATCCCACGACGGAAATGGTGATGGCAAAGACCAGCGCCGCTTCAGGGGAAAGCGCGCCCGCGGGTAGGGGACGCCGCCGCGTACGGTGCATGCGCGCATCGGCGTCGCGCTCCCACCACTCGTTCAACGCGTTGGTCCCGGCGACGACAAGGCCCGCGCCAACAAGCGTGTGCGCGAACAAAGGAAAGACCACCGCGTCCGCGGCCATCCAGAATCCGACGCTGGTGGTCAAGAGCACGAGCCACGTGATGCCGGGTTTGGTGAGTGCCCAGTACGCAGCGACCCGTTTGATCACAAGCGCGCCAGGAGGCCGGCCAAGGTCGAGGCGCCGCTCGCGCCGTTCACGGCGAATGCGATGCGGCCGCTCCGGTCGAGCACGTAGACGAGCGCGGCGTGCGTCACAACGCCGGTTCGTGGATCGCGCGAACGACCGACGCTCCAGTCGTCGAGCGTCCGCTCCACATCCGGCACCGCACCGCTGAGGACATATGCATCGCGTCCCAGTTGCCACTGGTCTGCAATTGCCGGCAGCCGCGCCGGCGCGTCGCGCCACGGGTCGAGGGTTATCACGACCACAGCGGGCTGGGGGTCGCCGGCACCGCGCTGCGCCTCCAGCACATCGTGTACAACGAGCGGACACACGGTGCTGCAGTGCGCGAATGCGAAGGTGATGAATACAGGCCGTCCACGAAGCCGCTCGAGTGTGAGGCCCTCACCTCGCTGGTCGAGCAACGCCAGCGCCGGCGCTGCACGGTTGAGGCGCGGAAGTTGGACGGCGAGAGCTGGAGCCGCGGCCGGCACAGCGTCGAGCGACTCGACAGGAGCCGCCCGAGCAACGCGCACGACCGCGCTCGAGATTCCTCCAATGAGCAGGATCATGGTCGCCGCCAGCAGTCCACGACCTGCGGGGAACATGGCGAGGTTTTTCAGACCGGCGCTCAAGCTCGTGCCGGAGATCAGCCACAACGCGGCCAGCATGTACACGGGCTGGCCGATCAGCACCATCCACCCCGCCGTCGTCGGCAGGCCGTTCGCCACGGCACCGAAGCACACGGCGCGCGTACGGGCCAGCCACGGCGCGACGTCGCCCGGCAGCGGCCACAGCGCGAGCGCCCACCACGCCGCCGTGATCGCCAGAATCACGCCGAGCGCCGCCAGGGCGCCCGCCTCGCGCCCGGCTAGACGTCTCATCCCACCTTCCAGACCACGGACAGCAGTTTCCAGTTCACGAAGTAGTACGCGATGAACGCGAGCAGGAAGACGCCGACCAGGACGAGCGTGCCTCGCGACAACCCACGATGATCCACGTTCCCAGCAGGCAGCGGCGCCGGCGGCCGCAGAATGCCGACCGGAATGCCGGTGGGCAGATTCCGAATCTCGGCGCCTGACAGGGCGGCGATCGATTTTCCGAAGAACACGGACCAGACCGTCGACACGAGGTAGATCGCGCCGCCAAGCGCCGCGATCAGACCGCCGATCGCCATGATCCCGACCATGAGGTTCACGGCCGGGTGGTACTGGACGTCAAACGGCGCTTGCGAGAAGGTCGTATCCCAGTGGCGGCGCGGCAGTCCGAAGGTTCCGGCGAACGTCCCGGCGACGGCGAACATCGTCATGCCGATCGCAAAGAGATACGGCTGAATCTTCACAAGCGGCCAGAAGGCTACCTGCTTGCGGAAGATCAACGGGATCACGTAGTACGTGAGGCCCATGAAGGCGAGGGCGGTTCCGCCGACAACGGTGGCGTGGAAATGCGCGGGTACGCGGAAGGTATTGTGCGCAATCAGATTGATCTGTTCGGTTCCGAACGTGACTCCCGTGATGCCGCCCAGGAAGCCGAAGATGATGATGGAGAAGATCAGGGCGCTGAATCCGGGATCACCCCACGGGGCTTTGCGCAGCCATTCGAACATGCCCTTGGTCAGGCCGCGAAGTCTCTGGCCGGCTTCCATACCGGCCGGCAGCGTGAAACCGTGCACCATGCTCGCGAGGACCGCGAGGTACATCGCGTAGCTGGTATTCCAAACCTTCCACGCGGGCGAGAGCCCGGGGTCCACAAGCAGGTGGTGCGCGGCGGCCATCGAAATGAACAGGACGTACAAAACGAATGCGGTTCGACTGATCTTCTCGTTGAGGACCACAGCCCCGATCGTGAGCGCCCCGAGCAGGTACCAGATCGCGACCATGGCTGCGACGTTGATCTGCTGCGACGAATGGCCCAGACCCCACCAGACCATCCGATAGACCTGCGGGTCGACATGCATGAGGCCGAGCGACCAGAAGAAGGTCGGAATGTATATCGCGGCGCCGTGCAACAGCGTGATGACCGCGATGATGGCGGCAGTCGTAGCCCCGAACGTCACGAGCGGAACGGATCCTTCGTAGGTGCGTTCGCGCTTTGCGACGACGAGCGTGGCGAAGAAGATGCCGGTGACGATCAAGGCCCCGACCGCGAACAGGATGATGCCGAGGTAGTACAACGGATGCGCGCGCAGCGGCACGTAGGACGTGAACAGCACGTCGGCTTTGCCGGTCCACATCATCCATTCGACCATCAGGGCGCCGACGACCATGAGCCAGAACGAGCCCCACGCGAGGCGCGGCGTCGCCACACGGCTGTTCAGCAGTACCGCGCTGGCGAAATACAGCACGGCCATTTCGAAGAAGATGATGAAGAAGATCAGCATGCTCATGCCGTGCACCGTGAGCACACGGTAGAACCATTCAGCCGTCAGCAGGTGCACGACCTGCCAGCGCGTGAGCAATACGAGCACGGCCGCGATGCCGCCGATCAGTAGTGAGACTGTCGCGGCGACGGCGTTCACCCTGACGAGCGCCTCCGCCTGCGCGTTGATTTTCAGACCGGTGGTGGAGCACACGCGGAACGCCGCCGGAGCGGGAGCAGCGGCGACGGCAGTCATTGGCCACCTCCGGTTCGGGTTGGGGCAACGCCGCCGGCGCTGTCGTCGACCACGATGATGCGGCCGACCATCGCGTGATGCTGGATACCGCAGAACTCGTTGCACACGACCCGGAAGTCGCCCGCCTGGGTGGGCGTGATGCGCAAGCCGTAGTCGTAACCGGGCACGACCTGGAAATTGAGATTCACCGGCGTGAGACTAAATCCGTGATTCACGTCCACCGAAGAGAGATGCAGCGTGTACTCGACTCCCTTGCGGAGCTTGAGGACCGGCTCCCACGCCCACATGCGACCGAGCAGGTAGACGTCGCTGCCGGGCGGCGGCTCGACGACGGGGATCCCGCCGTCCATACCGACCTTGTACGTGCGGATGAATTCGTTGGTGCGGCGGGCGTACGCGTTGGGGTCGACGCGGTGGCGAATGCCGGATGGATTCTGCGCGCCCTTCAGGTGCCACAAAGGCATCATGGCGAAGAGCACCATGCACCAGGCGAACGCGATAAGCACCCACATCTTCTCCGTCTTGTGCGCGGGCTGCCACCAGATGCCGCGCGGCGATTGCATCCCGGTGTGCATAGAAGTCCTCGCGGATCAGGGCAAGGGAGCTGGCGGGAGCGTAAGGATCTCCCACAGGCCCCAGGCGGTGTAGAACAACGCCATCACAGCGATCCCGGCGACGAGCAGCAGAAAGGGGTTGTCGAAGATGCGTTGCAGCAGCGGCACGCGATCGGCGGATCCGTCGGCTTGCGTCATGGGTGTTCGAGCTCCTTTCGTAACATCAGACCGGCAGGGGCGCGCCCCGGCCCAGCAGGTCGGCGATGGTAGTCTGCCCGAAGAATTCGGCAACCGTATCTGCGACTTCCTTCCAGCGCGTATGTGCGGCGCAGGCGGTGCGGTCGCTACACTGCGGCCGGCCGAGCAGGCAGCGGCGCCGCTCCTCCACGCGATCGAACGGCGTGATGATGGCGCTCAGTGGCAATCGATCCGGTGGAGCGGCGAGCCAGAAGCCGCCACTCTTGCCCCGCAGCGATACCAGTACACCCGTGCGGGCCAACTGGTGCAGAACCTTGGAGAGATAGTTTTGAGGAATCCCGAGCTGGTCCGCGATTTTCCCAACGCGTAAGGGAGTATCGCGATCGCTGTGCTGCGCCAGGTACAACACCGCGCGTAACGCGTATTCCGCTGTTTGCGAAATCATATCTTGTTATTATCATGTTAATATGATAAATAGGCGCATGCAAGCCCCCGTGTGCGGCGCACGCACGGCCTAATGCGGCGCTACCTGACTTGGATCCAGCGGGCCACGTGGCGTGTCTTGGCGACGCTGGATGCTGCGCTGAACCGGCTTTACGGGTGGCGCTATAACCCGTTTTACCAAAGCGGCACCCTGGTTGTGGCGCTGTTCCTCGTGCTGTTCGTCACCGGCACTTACCTGCTTTTTGTCTACCGGGTCGGCGCTCCGTATGAATCCATTGCCGGGCTCCGCACGCAGCCGTGGCTCGGACAATGGATGCGGACGTTGCACCGCTACGCCTCCGATGCCGCGGTCGTGGCCGTCCTCGTTCACGCGCTCCGCATGTTCGCGCAGGGCCGGAGCTGGGGCCCGCGCACGCTCGCGTGGCTCACCGGCGTGATCCTGGTAGGCGTGACCCTGGTGTGCGGATGGACGGGATTCGTCATGGTATGGGACGTTCCGGCGCAGGTCCTCGCGCAGGAGGGCGCCCGACTACTCGATGTGCTGCCGATTTTCGGCGAGCCCATCGGCCGCGCATTCGTCGGTGAGCGGCCTATCCCCGGGGCGTTTTTCTTCCTCAATCTCTTCGCGCACATCGCGCTGCCCATTGGAATCGGCCTGCTCGTGTGGCTGCACGTCTCGCGCGTGGCGCGCCCCAACCTGCTGCCGCCGCGCGGGCTGTTGTGGGGCACGATCGCGCTGCTCTTGGCCCTCTCGCTGCTCTGGCCTGCTCCGCTCGGCCCCGCCGCGGACCTGTTTCGTCTTCCCGGCCCTGCTCCTTATGACGTGTTCTACATGTTCTGGCTACCGCTCAGTCGCGCCCTGCCTGCCGAAATCGTCTGGGCGCTGGGCGGGCTTCTGCTGCTGGGTTTGCTCGTCGTGCCCCGCGCGACGCGCCCGGCTCCGAACGTGGCACCGCCCAAGTCGGTCGTCGATCAGACTATCTGCACCGGCTGCGAACAGTGTTACATCGACTGTCCGTACGAGGCGATCGAAATGACGTCCCGCCCGGAGCGACAGGGCGGTGACGTCTCGCGTTCCACGCTCGTGGCACACGTGCTTTCCGAATTGTGCGTGAGCTGCGGTATCTGCGCGGGTTCCTGCGCACCCATGGGCGTTGGGCCACCGGGGAGAACGGGGCGTGATCAGCTGTCGATGATTCGCGCGTTCCTCGCCGGCGCAAGGCTGGGTCCGCGTGACATGGTGGTAATCGCGTGCGACCGTAGCGCCGGAATTGCGGCCGCAGTCACGCGCCGCCCGGGGGTCCACCTGCGTTCGATCAACTGTGCGGGTAACCTGCACACCTCGGTGGTCGAGTTCTGCATCCGATCCGGTGCTGGGGGCGTCCTCGTGCTGGGCTGTCCCCCGCGGGACTGCTGGAATCGGGAGGGGCCGAAATGGGCCGAGCAGCGGCTGTATCACGACCGCGAAGCCGAGCTTCAGCCGCGCGTGGATCGGCGCCGCGTGCGCTTCATCCATGCCGCAGCTGCGGAACGCGGCGTCGCCGTTCAGGCTATAGAGGATTTCCGCGCGGAGATCGATGCCTTGGCGGCCGCGATGGGCGAAAACGATATCGATGTCGAACGTGAGTGTGCGGTGGAGCCGGTACCGCCCTCATGAAGTGGACCGCATGGCGCGCGCTCGGCCTCGCCGTCGCCGCGGTCGGCGCTGGAGCCGTTGCGCGGCTCTCCGCGGTCTCCGGCGATGGTGCGTCCCCGGACCAGGGGCTGATCAGACTATCGTGGCGCGCGCTTGGAGAGCAGGTGCGAGTCTGCCGCCGGCTGGCGCCCGAGGAGCTCGCGAAGCTGCCCGCTCACATGCGGCAGGAAGAAGTCTGCACGCGGCACATCCTCCCCTCTCATCTCCGCGTCTGGATTGATAGCGGTCTCGTCCTCGACGATACCGTCCGTGCGGGCGGAGCGCGCGAGGATCGGCCGCTATTCGTATTCGTCGAGCTGCCCATTGCGCGCGGCCGGCACCGCATAGACGTCGCGTTCGAGCGCCTGGCGGGCGGAGAGCCGTACCGTGAATCAGAGGAAGACCCGGAACACGAAACGCGTGAAACCCCGCCGGTCCTGGTACTCCACGACACGATTCGCATCGAATCCCGCGAAATCGTGCTGATCACCTACGATGACGAGGAGCGGAAACTGCGACGGGTTAGCGGAGGCGAGGCGCGCTGAGCGCCTGTTTCACTCGCCCGTCGAGTTGTGCGTAGGGTTCGAGCAGATTGCCGAACAACAGGCACCGCGTTGGTCGGCTCACCAGAGGAGCGGTGCCCAGCTTGGTGTCGCCCTCCAATGGGGCCTGTTGCGGCGGCTCGGCCGCCCGCATGAGTGCCTCCGCCGCGCGGTACTGTGCCTGCGCGACGTCTTGCTGAGCGCGTTTCCAGGCCACATACCCCTTGAGGAAGTGTGCCTCGACGCTCCCGCTGTGCGACCCGATGACCGCGTCGAAGTAGTGGAGCGCTCTGGTCCAGTCGCCCTGAAGCACTGCGACTTCGCCGAGGCGCAGCAAGGGCCCCGTCTCCTCGCGGTTGAGCTCGGAGGCGCGGGCAAACTCGCTTTCCGCGCGTCTCAGGTCCCAAGGTGCGCCGGAATCAGGACACGCATACAGGTCGCCGAGGCGGGAGTGCGCCCGCGCACTGCCCGGATTGACCTGAATCAGTTGCTGCCAGGCCGTTTCCGCGCCGGCATAATCTCCCAGCTCGAGCTCCATGTTGCCCAGGTAATAAAGGACGTCTTCGTGGCGGGGATCGAGCGCGAGCGCTCGGGCGTAGGCGTCGCGCGCCCGGGCGGGCTGTCCCGCGACCCGCGCTGCTGTCGCCTCGCGATAGCGGGACCAGAATTCCTGGATCGCTGCCTTACCGGTTGTCGCGCGCGCGCCGGCGCGCACCGTTTGATCGGCAGCCACGTGCGTCAGCGCTTCACGTTTGCCGTCCGGCCACGTGATCACGACGCTGTCGACCTGCTTCCGCGCAGCCAGTCCGAAGTGCTCGGTCGGGTCGTTTTGTGACAGATACGAGGACTGGGCGCCGACCTCGCGCACGGCCACCAGGGTGTCCGCCACGACGCGAATCCGGGCGCCCGCTGCGCGTCCCTCCACCCGGACCTTGAGCCAATGGTTGCGATTCCCGCCGTCGTTGCGCAGCAGAGCTGCAGCGCCCGCATGATTGATGACGACCACGTCGAGGTCGCCGTCGTTGTCGTAATCGGCGAATGCCGCTCCGCGACCCACGCGCGGTGCCGCAAAGTAGGCGCCACTCACCGCCGAGACGTCGTAGAGGCCGTCGCTCGACCCGTGATTCCAGAACAGCTGCGCCGTCTGAGGTGCGAGCAAGCGCGGAGCATCGCGGCGCTGGAAAGTATGGCCGTTCGCCACGAACACATCGAGCCGGCCGTCGTTGTCGTAATCGAAGAAGAACGTCCCCCACCCAACGAAGTCGAGCGCGATTTGACCGACGCCGAAGCGGTCGGCCTCATCGCGAAAGTCGAGCGGCGTCGTGCCGAGATTGCTGTAGAGCGCGTTTTCCTGCGCGATCCAGTGCGTGATGAAAATGTCCTGGTCCTGGTCGCCGTCCCAGTCGCCGACGGCGAGGCCCATCGCGCTGCGATAGTCGGCGACGTGCGCCTGGTGGCTGATATCGGCGAAGGTGCCGTTGCCGAGATTGCGAAACAGCTGGTTATCCGTGACGTCGTTGGCCACGTAGAGGTCGCGCCACCCGTCGCCGTCGAAATCCGCCCATGCCGCCTCGAGACTCTTGCCCTTGTGCCCAAGTACGCCCGCGGCAGCGGCCACTTCCGTGAACGTGCCGTCGCGATTGTTGTGGAACAGCAGATTGCGCTCGGGCGGATACGCGCTGGGATTGATGCTCGCGGGATTCTCCTCGTCCATTTGCGGGGTCCAGACCGCGGCACCCGGATCCGGCGGGGTATACCGCACGTAGCCCGTGACGTAGAGGTCGAGAAACCCGTCGCGATCGTAGTCACCCCACGCTACGCCGGACCAGAAACCGCGCGGCTTCCCGATCCCGGACCGGTTCGACACGTTCGTGAACGTGCCGTTGCCGTTGTTGCGGAACAGGACATTGGCGCCGTAGGCCGACACCGCCAGGTCGAGCCGGCCGTCGTTGTCGTAATCGCCCCACTCGGCGCCCATGCCCCAGATGCGCAGATCGACGCCCGCCTGCGCGCTGACGTCGGTGAACGTGCCGTCGCGGTTGTTGCGATAGAGCGCGCAACCAGCCGGCGAGCGCTGGAGCGAGTCGGCGCGCAGCGTCACCGGTCCTGCGACATTCATCAGAAAGAGATCGGGCCAGCCGTCATTGTCGTAGTCGCCCCATGCGGCGCCGGAGCCCATGTCCTCGGCGATCTGCGACGTGCGCTGCCGCCAGAAGTGTTGAAACGTGATTCCCGCCTCGCGGCTCACGTCCACGAACGTGACGCGCGGGTAATCGCGCGGCAGCGGGCGCGACAGTTCGGAGGTGAGCCCTTCGACGGGCTGGCCGGGGCGATAGGTAGGCTGCGGTTTGAGCGCGAACAGCGCCACCGCGAGCGCGACGGCCACGAACCCGATCGCCGACGCAGCGGCAAGCGTCAGGCGCCGGTGGCGCCGGGTCCCGCTACCGAGCATCGACCTCGATACTCGCGGTGTCCTGCGAAATGATCGTCACGGGGGACGTGATCCCGGAGCCCTCACCGAACAGGAAGTTCAACAAGAACTGGTCGACTTTGCGGTACATCAAGCGCGCCGAGACGTCGAGCCGCGTCACGCGATTGCGAGGGGCGCGGAAGGCGACACGCTCGGTACCGATCCGGCCGCTCGAATCCGCAGGCTGCGAGAACGACGTTGCGGGACAATTGAATACGAATTCGGCGCGATCGGACTGGCCCGGGAACAGCGAGCGGCGATAGCGCACGCCGACCATTTCCCAAAGATTGTGCCGGTCGATCAGTTTGCCGTACTGATCCACCGGCTCGGCCTTGAAGATGAACGCGCCGGGATTGATGAAATGCCGGTCGTCGCGCTGTCCGGTCTCGAACACCACGTTTCCGTTCTGGTCTCTCACGGTCACTTCGACCCACGATTGGATGATGTCGAGCGGGCCGGTCGGAAAATCGTGGCCGACCTTATTGTTGCTTATGAGCACCTGGAGGTTGACCTGCTCGCCGGGCCGCGCACGGGCGGGGGACACGAGGTCGATGGGGACCGCAGGGCCGCGGCGCCATTTGTCGGCGATTTCGGGAACGTCGATCCTCCCCTGCAGCCATTGTTCCGTGAGCCTGGCATGTTCGGCCGCGCCGTCCAGTTTCAGCGCGAGCGGCATGAACTGGTTTGCGGCGAGGAAGCGGTGGCTGCGGTGCCGGCTGTCGGCGGGAGAGCGGTTGTAGTCGCGGTCGTCGCCGCGCGCCGGGTCCTCCGACGGCGCGAGCATCATGTGACATTCCCGGCACTCGATCGTGCGCCGCGGATTCGTCGAGTCGTTCCAGCGGCTCTTGCGCCAGTTGTCGTACTGGTTCTGCAGCTGCACCCAACCGACCTGGTTGATCTCCTTGTCGATGAACTGCTTGTGACAGGCGGCGCAGAACTCCGGGCTCTTGAACAGGCCGTGCTGCAGTGAGCGCACGTGCTGGCGCGGGTAGGCGCGGATCAGGAAGTTGCGCAGCTGCCGGGGGGCTTCCCCCTCGCGTAGCTCGAACAGGTAGCGCTCCGGCTGCGCGATCACATAACTGGCGTTGCCCTTGACGTCGGTCTCGCGAATCGCGTGACACATGATGCAGGAGACGCCCTCGTCGAGGCCGATCGGATTGGTCAGATCGTCGCGGTACAGGTTCTTCGTTCCGGCGAACAGCGAAATCGGATCATGACACCCGGCGCAGTAGCGCGTGGATTCGGGCCCGTTCTGCTCGCCCATCGACGTCTGGATGGCGCGGAAACCGACGTCCATCGCGGCGTAGCGGTGCGCGCTCACGGACCACTCCTCGTAGATCTGCTGGTGACAACCCACCTCGCCGCAGGTCTTGGAGCCGGCCAGGGACCGCGCATCGAAAGCTTGTCCGGTATTGGTGCGCGCGAGACTCGGCGCGAAGGGGCGGTCCGGTCCGTACACGTAGCTGTAGTCGGCCGGCAGCTGGTTGTTCAAGCGGACGGGTCGATAGACGGTGGCCAAGACGCCGACCACGACCCCCAGCGAGAGCGTGCCGTAAAGCGTTCTGCGCCCGAACTGCCGCTGCGCGCGCCGCAGCTCGAGCGCGCCTTCCGCCGTTCCGCGACGTGCGTAGTAGACGAGACTCAGGATATGCGGGAGCGCGGACGCCAGCAGTCCGAATGTCGAGATGATGTGGACGAGATCCCAACCGTAGCTGATGCGATTCGAAAAAAGGGCCTGATACGACAGGACGAGTCCGGAGAAGCAGGCCGCGAGGGCGGCGGCCATGGAGAAGTACCCGGTGAGCTTGACGTGTGTCAGCTGGCGCTCGCGGTACAGCCGCCAATGCCGCAGCTGATACCAGGCGTAGGGAACGACGCAGATCAGGCCGATCGCGGTATGGACTACCACTGCGACCTGATTCGGAATGCTGAATGGCAGCAGGAAGATCGCCAAGCCGGTAAGCGTTTCGAACGCGAGCAGTGCCGCGACCGCGACGAGTAGCCGGCGCTGCCACTCCGCGATCCTGGACGGGCCCTGAACCGAATTGCTCATGTGGCGCAAACCTACGTGGGCACTGAGCAGCGTCCAGCAAAAATCCTAAAGAAATCTGCAATTCTGTTTGAGGAAATCATTAAGGAGTTAAAGAGGCTGTGAGGACCGATTCACCATCGCTTCACGGTTTTGGGGATACTCTGCGAGTACCAACTACATCGAGCGTCGGACTATGAAACGGACCGGGCTAATCGTTGTCGCGGACGTGATGACACCAGACCCTGTCTGCGTGCATCCCGAAACGCCGATCGCGCAAGCGATGGAAATGTTCGATCGCCACGACTTCAACGCGCTGCCGGTGGTGAACGCCGACCGCACGCTCACCGGCATCGTCACGAAGCTCGATCTCTTGCGCGTGATCCGCCCGGACCTCGCGTTCCACGTTCCCGAGCCGGATGCCGTCGCGGCGCTGCCGGTCCGGAAGATCATGCGCACCTCCGTCGTCAACGTGGAGGCGGAAGACGCGCTCACCGTAGCGATGGAACTGATGGTATCGACCCGGCTGCGCAGTCTGCCCGTCATCCGGCGTGGCGGCGGCGCCCCGCAACTCATCGGCATAGTCACGCAGGGCGACGTAATGCGTGCATTCCGAACGCAACTCCTCGGGGCTGTTGCCCCCGACCAGGAGACCCCCGAGCTGCTCCGGCAAGCCTCGACAGCCCGTGTATGACGACCACGCAAAGAGACATTGCCGGCTACGTCGCGCCGGGATTTGGAGAAGTCCGCGTCGAGCCGCCTCGTAGCCGGAACTGACGTTCTGAGCGGCCCCCTTTTCAAGAGCGGGCCGCTCGTTTTTTTCCTGAGCGTTTCAGATTTCTCTAACACACGGCGCGCTACCTTTGCGGCAAGGGTCGGGCATTCGGGATGGCGCCGCCGAAATCCGGCGCTTCCAGGGTTCGGCTTACGGGCCTTACAGAGGCGGTCAATCTTCTCCGCCTGCCCGACCCTCTTGACCCAGGAGGAGTTCATGACGACGAAGAGACAGATCGCGAGAGTCACGCGGCGCGCGGTCGCGCGTGCGCGTGTTGCCGTGAGACTCGCGGCGAAACGGCTGATCGTGGCAACCGACGAAGCGCTTGTCGCGCAAGGGAAAGCGGCGAGAATCCGCCAACGCAGGCGCGCCGTCAAAGCGGCGCTCAAGGCGGTGGCCAAGTCCGTGGCGATCGCAGGGACGGCAGCGGCGACAATGATGGCCGCTCGAGCCACTGCGCGCGCGGTGCAGCGCCGGACGCCTACGCCGTACACGCCATGAAGGCAGTTTGAGGTCGTCTTCAAAGCCACTTCACGCACGGCGACCACCTTCTACTATAGAGCCTGACCAGGAGGAACTATGAAGTGGCAACCCATTATCGCCGGCGTGGATGGATCGCCTGAATCACTCCGCGCGGCATCGCTTGCCTGGCGGATCGCGCACGCCGCCGACACGCGCTGCGTGCTGGTGTATGCGGTTCCCGAGGTGTGGGCGCCGGGTGGTCTCGCCCCCTTGGCGAACTCGCAAGAGGTCTACGAGCGGCTCGTGTCGGAGCTGCGGCGGCTGTTGGCGCGCGAGCTCGGCGCCGAAATCCCCGACGCGGTGCGCCAGTCATTGATCGCCCGACCCGGGCGTCCGGGTGTGGTGATCGACGAGATCGCCCGGGAGCAGGGAGCGGAGCTGATCGTCGTGGGCGCGCGGCACCACGGCGCGTTGGCGCGCGGGCTGGGCGGCAGCACCGCGCATCAGCTCGTGCGGACGGCCCCGGCACCGGTGCTGGTGGTCGGCGTATCCAGCCAGGCGCCACGGCGGATGCTCGTGGCGACGGATCTGTTCGCCGCGGCCGGTCCGATGCTGTCGACCGCCGCCCGCTATGCCCAGCTGTTCGGGGCGCAGATGCGCGTCGTGCACGTGGTCGAGCCGGCGAAGTTCCCCACGGTGGTGCCGCTCTCCCTCGATGAAAGCGTCGTCGAAGAACGCGCCCGCGCCGAGTTCCAACGGCTGATCGAGCTCGAGCAGCCCAACCTCCCGCTTGACGAGCGCATCGTGCGCCGCGGGCGCGCGGACGAAGAGATCGCCGAAGAGGTCGCCGCCTGGCGGGCCGACCTGCTCGTGGTCGGGTCGCATGGCACGGGCTGGATCGACCGGCTGCTCATCGGCAGCACGACGGAGCGGCTGCTCAATCGACTGCCCACGTCGGTGTTGGTCATCCCCATCGGTAAACCCGCTGCGCGGCGCATCGCGACCAAAGCGTCGGCGCGCCGGAAAGGAGTTGTGGTCGTATGAAAGTCGCCGATATCATGCGCACGGAAGTCAAGACGGTGGACATCGACGCGACGGTGGGTGACGCCATCGCGACCCTCGCCGACGTGCATGTGTCCGCTTTGCCGGTGACCGACACCCGCGGGTTGGTCGTGGGCGTCCTATCGACGACCGACATTCTCAACGCGTTGTCCGAGACTACGGAGCCGGAGGCGCGGGAGCAGATGTTCAACGAGCCGGTCCGCGATCTGATGACGCCGCGCTCGCGGGTGATCGCGCCGGACGCCGACGTACTCGAAGCGGCTCGGCAGATGCTGTCGCTCGAGGTGCATCGCCTGTTCGTGGAGGACCGGGGCCGTCTGGTCGGTGTGATCTCGCAGACGGACATCGTGGCCGCGGTCGCGACGGCGAAGATTTAGCGAATTCTTGATGGCCCCCGGGCGGTGCTTTACGGCGTCCTAGATCGTCGCGGCCGCCCGCGTGTGAAGCGCGCAGTGGCACTGCATCGTCGCGGCTTCGGGCGCGTTGGGAAAGAGGTGGTAATACATGCCCACCATCATCGGCACGAATACGATCGTGTTGTAGAAAAGATGCAGCTCGAGTCGCGGAATGATGAGCTGCAGGATGCTCGTAGGCACGGACGCGCCAAAGAGATTGTGCCCGGCGATCGCCTGTCCTTGAAGCAGCGCGTGCTCGATGTGATGCCAGAACTGGATTACGAGCGCCGCGAGCCACCACGACCGTGCCCAGCCCACGAAACCCGGCAGAAACGCCCAGATCCCGGCCAGCATGATCACGGCGTAGCCGTAGTGCAGCACCTCGGCGTGCACGAGCCAGGGGAACGCATGCCCGAGGACTCCGCGCGCGTGATGCGTGGGCCACCCCAGCGCGTATACCTGGTAGGCCTGCGCGATGTGCTCCGCCCAGTGTGCGAGGACGATGACCATGAACACGCGCAGGGACCACGCATGCCAGGGGCCGTTAAGCTTCTGCAAGAAGGAGTCCTTCATTTGCGGCGGTGCAACGTCCGCATGAGATCCCTTGTCTCGGAGGAAAGGAGATCATACGGGTGCAGCGGCCTGTTCGCTAGGTTCCCCTTCTTCCTTGTTGCTTCGACAGGAGCGATGGGCTAGACTCCCCAGTTACTTCGACAGGAGAATTACCTAGTGCCCCGTGTCGTCGATGTTTTGCAGGGTACGCTCGACCTGCTGATTCTCAAGGCGTTGTCGCTGGAGCCTGTGCATGGTTGGGGAATCGCCAGCCGCATTCATCGGTTATCGCGGGACGCTTTCCGGGTCGGGCAAGGATCCCTGTACCCCGCGCTCCACCGCTGCGAGCGGCGGGGGTGGGTCATCTCCTACTGGCGCACGACGGAACACAACCGTATCGCGCGCTACTACGATCTCACCGCGGCGGGACGGCAGGCGCTCGGCGACGCGATCGCGCGGTGGCGCACGTACCGAGCCGCGGTAGACCTGGTGATCGAGGCGCGGTAGCCGGGCTACTTCGCGAGAATCTTGCTCTGGTTGGCGAGGATCTTCTTCTGGTTCTTGATGATCGCCTTCTGGTTTCGGATGATCATTTCCTCTTTGTCGAGGATGCGCAGCAGCCGGCGCTGGTTTAAGAGGATCTTCTTCTGGTTGGTGATGATCCGCTCCTGGTTTTTCATCGACGCCACAGCCATGATCCGCTCCTCGCTATTTGGGGCGCAGGGGGTAGGCGGAAAGAGGTGCAACGTTGACGCAGATGATACCGGCGCCCGCGCTGCTCGGCAAATCGCGCGACGGGACACCTCGAACGAGGCTCCGCGTCAATGGCGTCCCAGCCACAGGCCTAACGCCGACGCCACGGCGATAAGGGCGAGTCCGGTCGCTGCGATCCGCCGGAACGGCGCCGCGCCCAGCGCGAGGGTGAGGACGAGCTTCAGGATGGTGTTGGCCAGCAGTCCGACGGCGATCCCCAGCGCGCCGAGTGCGACGGCATCGGGACCCTCGAGTCGAGCCATCGAGAGCGTCAGGGCGTCCATGTCGGTCAGGCCGAGCAGCGCCGCCGATACCACGACGGCTGACGAGCCCCACCATTCCCGAACGAACGGGATCAGCAGCAGGACGAGCTGAAACGCGGCCGCCATCTTGATAGCTTCCCACAAGCCGAGCGGGTTCTTACTCGGCGGGAGCGATTGACTCTCGCTGTCGCCGCGGCGCGATGCGATCGCGTACGCAGCGGCGCCAGCCATCAGCGCGGGGGCCAGGTAGGGGAGGAGAGCGAGGGTGACCGAGGATCGTAGGATCGTGGTGGCCACGAGCACGCGCACGATGACCACGGTGCAAGCGCCAACGACCCCCAACGCCAATCCATGACTGGCCGCCGGCTCCTCGCGGCTCTTGGCGGAGAGTCGGAGCGTAACGGCGGTTGAGGAGACGATGCCGCCAATCACACCGGTGAGGTTGTAGCCGCGCCGCGGGCCGATGGCCCGCCCCGCGAGATACCCGGCGAAGTTCAAGCCGGAAAAGATCAGCACCAGCACCCAGAGTGCGCGGGGCCGGATGCTGCCGAATGGGCCGTAGGGGCCTGCGGGCAGGAGTGGCAGGATGACGAGCGCGAGGACGGCGAATTGCAGCGCCGCCGCGAGCTCAGGCTTGCCGATGCGCCCGATAAGGTTGTGAATGCGAGTTTTCTCGGCGAGCACGAGCACCATCACCGCTGCGACGGCGCTCGTCAGCAACGGGTAGCCGAGGCCGGAGACGGTGCCGATCGCGAGCACGACGAGCGCCGCGAGCTCGGTGGTGCCGCCGATCGGCGTTTCGTCGGCCGTGCTGCCGCTTCCGCCGCGGCGCGCCGCCATGACGTAGGCGACGACGCTCAGCGTGCTTCCCGCCCCGAGCAGCAACACGCCGACGGCGGTCAGGCCGCCGGCCAGGAGCCAGCCGGCGATGCCGCCGAGCAGTCCGAGCAGAAGGAAGCTACGCGCGCCGGCAAAGCGCGCGTTGGGGCCCGACGCGTGGCCGGACCACTCTCGCTCGACCCCGACGGCCAGTCCCGCGAGTGCGGCAACCGCCAGCGCGGCCGCGGTGGTCAGATCAACGTTGAGATTCACCGGTGTAATTTCACGCATGACTTTGTCGCGGCGTCTCCGGGTCAAAGCCGGAACCACAATCAAGTTGGCGGACGTGGATAGCGGCGATACGCATGGCTTCAGCAAAGGTCCCGAGCTCGATGCCGCGCTTGCGCGCAACATCGCCCGCATCGACGAGCTGCAGTACCTAATGTACGCCGAGCGCCGTCACGCGCTGCTGGTGGTGTTGCAGGGGATGGATGCGGCGGGGAAAGACGGCACCATTCGCCACGTCATCACGGGTTTCAACCCGCAGGGCTGCCGCGTGGTTTCGTTCAAGGCACCGACGCCCGAGGAGCTGGCGCACGACTTCCTTTGGCGCGTGCATGCCGCCATCCCGGCAAGGGGCGACGTCGCGATCTTCAACCGCTCGCATTATGAAGACGTCGTCGTGGTGCGGGTACGCGAGCTCGTGCCGCCACGCGTGTGGAAGCGGCGCTACGACGAGATCAACCGGTTTGAGCGCATGCTTGCGGAGAGTGGCGTCGTGATCGTCAAGGTGTTCCTGCACATCAGCAAGGACGAGCAGAAACGGCGGCTCGAGCGGCGGCTCGAAGACAAAACGAAGCACTGGAAAGTTGCCTTGAACGACTTCGACGACCGCAAGCGGTGGAAGGACTTTATGCGCGCCTATGAGGATGCAATCACACAATGCAGCACTGCGGACGCACCCTGGTACGTCGTTCCCGCCGACCGGAAGTGGTTTCGAAACCTCGCGGTGTCGGAGATCCTGGTGGACACGCTCGAGGCGCTGGATATGCAATTCCCCAAGCCGGCTGTCGATTTCAGCCGGATCACGCTCGAGTGACGGGG